>JAJRVZ010000065.1 GCA_024277055.1 Calditrichota bacterium | reverse complement strand
TGTTGCCATATAGCCCCGCTGAATAGAAGTTTTCAGAATCCAGAAAAATAAATAAGGCAATACAAGTAAGATTAATAGATTTAGGGGTTTTGCGACGTCTCGTTATGCAAGAATATTCAAACGAATCTTAGAGCCGTGCCTGTTATTCAAATAAGGTAATCCCGTAATGAACCATACAACAAAAACCAAAAAAGGAAACAAAAAAACTTGCATCCGTGAAATAGTTTTGTAAATTGAATGAGTGTTCATTCATTTTTAAAGGGGCGGTATGAACAACAAAAAACGGGTTCGAAAAGAACAAATAATTGAAGCTTCCGTTCGTGTATTTGCCCAAAAAGGTTTTTATAATGCGAAGGTTGCCGATGTGGCCCGCGAGGCCGGCGTGGCCGACGGCACCATTTATCTGTATTTTAAAAATAAAGATGACTTGCTCATTTCCCTTTTCGAAACCAAAATGGAAGAAATCCTGCAACGATTCTCAGCCATTCTGGAGCTCGAGGCCGGTGCCGCAGATAAACTGCTTGAATTTTTCAAACTCTATTTCCGTTTTATTGAAGATGACCCGCAATTGGCTGAAGTTTTTCAGGTCGAATTGCGGCAATCCGGAAAATTCCTCAAAGACTATCACAACCAGAAATTTATCGACTTTCTGAATCTGATCGGACGCATTATAACGGAAGGTCAGGACAACGGAGAATTCCGCAGCGATTTGAAAATCAATACCATGAAACTGGCCATTTTCGGCGCCATTGATGAACTGGCCCGGCAATGGATTTTGTCGGACGAACCGCGCAGCGAGC
Source organism: Calditrichota bacterium (assembly GCA_024277055.1). GTDB lineage: Bacteria > Calditrichota > Calditrichia > JAJRVZ01 > JAJRVZ01 > JAJRVZ01. Next base: position 1,828 of record JAJRVZ010000065.1, on the reverse strand, counting down.
TGCAACCCATTGCGCTTCAAACAGCTGAAACATTCATCCGGGGTATGTCCCCCAATGAAGAGGAGAAATAAATATGAAGAATGTCGTAATTGTTGACGGACTTCGTTCCGCTTATGTAAAAGCCTGGACTGATTTCGCAGGTATTTCGGCCCAGGATCTGGGTTCGATTGTTTTACGGGAACTTATTGAACGCAATAATATTACTGCGGATATTTTTGATGAGGTTATAATCGGTAATGTTGCCCAGCCGCCCGAAGCTACCAATATTGCCCGTGTGATTGCCCTTCAGGCCGGTATTCCCGAGGCAACTCCCGCCTTCACCGTTCAGCGTAACTGTGCCAGTGGTATGGAATCCATCGCCGATGCCTATTACCGCATTCAGGCCGGACACGGTGAAGTTTATGTTGCCGGCGGTGTGGAGTCCATGAGCCGTATTCCGCTGTTATTCAATGAAGAGGCCACCAGGTGGTTTGGCCATTTGAGCAAAGCTAAATCGTTGCAGCAGCGCGCTGCGGCCACGGCAAAATTCAAACTGAAATTCATGCAGCCGATTATCGGCCTGCAGCTCGGCCTGACTGATGGATTTTGCGGGTTGAATATGGGAGAAACGGCCGAAATTCTGGCCAAGGAATTTAACATTTCACGCGACGAACAGGACGAATTTGCCCTGCGCAGCCACAATCTTGCCGAAAAGTCCACCACCGACGGAATTTTAAAAGAAGAAATCGTTCCCGTTGCCATTCCGCCGAAATATGATCGCATGGTGGATGAGGACAACGGAATTCGCAAAGGTCAGACCATGGAAGCGCTGGGTAAACTGCGACCGGTGTTGGACCGCGCCAACGGCACGGTTACCGCCGGCAACTCCAGTCAGATCACCGACGGCGCGGCTGTGGTGCTGGTCATGACCGAAGAAAAGGCCGTCGAACTGGGACTGGAGCCGCTGGGACGCATAAAATCCTTCGCCTTCGCCGGTCTCGATCCCTCCCGCATGGGACTCGGTCCCGCCTATTCCACCCCGATCGCTCTGGAGCGGGCGGGGGTTACGATGAAGGATATTGATCTGATCGAGATTAACGAAGCCTTTGCCGCACAGGTTCTGGCCAATATGCGCATTTTTGAATCGGATGAACTAAGCAAAAAATATCTGGGTCGAGAAAAGGCCGCAGGCGCTGTTGATCTTGAAAAACTGAATGTCAATGGCGGGGCTATTGCCCTCGGACATCCGGTCGGCTCTTCGGCCACCCGCCTGATCATTACGATTCTTAAAGAAATGAAGCGGCGCGGCGCAAACCTGGGACTGGCAACCTTATGTGTCGGCGGTGGTCAGGGCGCCAGTTTTGTGGTCGAACGCATGTAAATAATCAGGAGAAAAAAAATGAGTCTCGCATTCCATTTCGATGAAACTGAGGGTCAGATCGGGATACTGACCTTCGATTTGAAGGACGAAAAAATAAACAAATTTTCTTCTCCGGTAATGGAAGAACTGGATAAAACACTCGATGATCTTGCCGGAAAACAACTGAAGGCCCTGCTGATTCTGTCTGCGAAGGACGGTATTTTCATCGCCGGCGCCGACGTAAATGAAATTAAAGATATTTATGATGAACAAAAAGGGTACGAAGTCGGCAGAAAAGGACAGGAGATTTTCAACAAACTGGACAACCTTCCTTTTCCGACCATTGCCGTGATCAACGGGGCCTGCATGGGCGGCGGAACCGAAATGTCGCTGGCCTGTGATTACCGGCTGGCAACGGATCATCCCAAAACGAAAATCGCTTTGCCCGAAGTAAATCTCGGTATTCTGCCCGGCTGGGGCGGCACCCAG
>JAJRVZ010000001.1 GCA_024277055.1 Calditrichota bacterium | reverse complement strand
CGCTTTGTCGAAACCTTTGATAATTTCCAGTTCCGATTCGACAAAGGGTAGCTGACCCTTGTTTTCCTTTAAATGCAACAACAGCTTTACCGGCTGCTCATTTATGTCACCAACGTGTAACGCAGTCATCAGGCATTCATGGCCATTGCCTGGTTTATTAATCAGCACTTCCCCGTCGGATTCAAAAATAAATACATTTTTTTTCGCATTTTTCAGTCGCAACCAGAAATGCGGAGTAATTACCTGAAAATGCCCGGGAAGTTTTTTTTCCGCCGGATTATAAAAGCGGCAGGTATTTACGTCGAACCAGCGCATACCGGTTCCGGAAGACCGTATAAGTAAAACCGGCAAACCCGCCTTTCCGGAAATATTTTCAATCACCGCCGCCAGTGCTTTTTCCGGAGTTTCGGTGCTAAGTAAATTATCCAGCATTTTCATAACCAGTTGCTCGGTTTCCTGGTGTCTTTTAAGCTGAAACCGGGCAAGCCGTTGTTTGCTCATGTCCCTGATCAGAAAAAGATAGCGGGTGTCTGACTGTATGGTATGTAATATGACTGTTAACTGTACACTTATCAGCTGGCCTTCATGATTCAGCATTTGTGTTTTCGTAGCGGCGATTTGCTGCTTCTGCGCGGTTTCAAGCAACGATTGGAAATCGTTTTTCAAAAAATCGGGGATAAAACTGAAAACGGATAGACTTTCAGTTAAATTTGCCGGTAACCGAAACAGGGATTCGGCAGGCGCATTCCAGTGTCGCACATCTCCGCGTTCATTCAAAACAAGTAAAGCGTCGGACATATGTTCCACGATCGCACTAATATCAATTTGATCGGAAAAACTTGCAGACGGTTTTCCTGCGATCCATTCACTCAAAATAACTACCCACCATCAAAAAAAATATTAAACCAACCGGATCATTTCATGCAAACATAGACAAACACTTTATATTTGCCGGATATTTCCGATTGGTTTTGGCTATAAATACAGCACATAAATATAAGATTTATAATTATTTTTATCAATCCTTTACTACTAAAAAATAAGTATCAATTTTCTCCCCTTTTTTATACATTCCGGTATGGGGAAATTTTCGGCCGCATTTTCAGTTCTCTGGGCTGTTATCTGGATACAAACAGGCTTCGGCCAATCTGAGGATTACCGACCGCAACGGTTTAATTCGGTTTTTGACGGAACCACCCTGCGTATCAGTCTGAGGCACACGGGGAACGCAGAATCCGAATCTTTTCACCCGGAAGGATTCATTATTGACGGCGTCTGGGCCGGACCGCAAATCTGTCTTGATACCGATCTCCGTCTCGGTGATTATCGATTCGTATTAACAGAAGGAAACACCGACAGGATTCTTTACCGCGGCGGCTTCTCCAGTTTGCTCGAAGAATGGCGATCGACCCCGGAAGCACAAAATACAACAAAGACCATCAGAGAAACGGTCCGCATACCCACACCCTTAAAACCGGGAAGATTGCTGCTGTGGAAATGGAACAGTCCACAGGATACACTATTAGATATTTCCATCAATCCGAATGAAGTAAAAACCGGGACAAACAGTATTTTACCGGCTATAGTACGAAGGTTGTTCGTGAACGGACCACCGCAAAAACAGATCGATCTTGCCATTCTCGCTTCGGGGTATGCTTTAAACCGGGAAAATAAATTTAACCTTCAATGTGAAAAACTGATCGGCGAAATGTTCGCAGTTTCACCCTTTCTCCGCAACAGAAAGTATTTTTCCGTTCGGACCGTGTTCCCCGTAGTTGCGCCCGATTCAGTCTCCGGGCACAGCTTGCTCGGAGTTTCGTTTGGAATACTGGGTATAGAACGATATTTATATTCCTTCAGGGAAAATTTAATCAGACAATACGCGGCACAGGTACCCTACGATTTTCTGATTATTCTGGTTGACTCCGAAAAATACGGTGGCGGTGGAATCTATAACCAGTACGCAACGGCTGCGGCAAATCATCCCTATTCTGCCTTTCTGCTGATCCATGAATTCGCACATTCTTTTGCGGGACTGGCTGACGAATATTACCAAAATGCTCAATATATCTCGGGCAAGTATTCCGGAAAGATCGAACCCTGGGAGAGGAATCTTACAATCCTGACGGAAAAAACCGGGATCAAATGGTGGAAATTTATCGATCCCGCAGCCACGATTCCGACTCCCTGGCGAAAGGCGGAGTATGATTCCCTGGGAGCCTTACTGGAATATGCCGATATCAGTGATCAGAAAAGCAGGCTGTATAAACGGAGATTCGAAATTCTTCACGATTCAACCCTGCAATCCGTCACCGGACTTTTTGAAGGTGCCGGATATTCGTCAGAAGGAATCTATCGTCCGTCTTTAAACTGCCTGATGTTTTCATCCGGCTCCGGCGGATTTGACAAAGTATGTGAATCAGCTATTGACAGAAAAATTCGGTTTTTTACTGGAAATTGTGATTGAATTGAAATAAATTGTCGGTGTTTCACTTTGACGGTTGTTGATTTAAGCAATCTGCAGGCAACAATGGCAACTAAAGGCAACATACTGATCATCGATGATGAACAGGCAATTCTTGATACCCTGAAAACAATCCTTGAAAAAAGCGGATATTCGGTTTTCACCTCGGATAAGCTGGATGCCTCTAAAAATATCATAAAGAAAAATCCCGTCGATATTGTTTTTGCCGATATTTCTTTGCAGGGGGAATCAGGTCTTGATATTATTTCATTCGTAAGGGAACAGAACCTGCAGATACCTGTCGTGATGATTACAGGCGTGCCGGATATAGACACCGCGTCGGAAGCGATCAGACTCGGAGCCTTCGATTATATTACCAAGCCCATTTCGATCGATACCCTGGTGAGTGCGGCGGAAAGAGCGATCGAGAAAAAAAGACTCGGCGAAGAATGGAAACAGGTTGAAAAACTTAAGTCGGAATATACCCGTCGCCTGGAACGGGAAGTTGCGCTTCAGATTGTTCAGATAAAAGAAAACGAACGAAAATACAAAACTCTAGTTGAGCAATCTTTGGTGGGAGTTTTTATCGTTCACAAAGGGATTTTAAAATACGTTAATTCCAAGTTCTGTTCCATTTTTGAATATGAGCTGAAAGAACTGCTCGATGAGTTTCCGGTTTCGAATCTCGTACATCCCGATGAACAAATGCGCCTGAAGGATATTCCCCGCTGGCAACGTATTCTCCGAGAAAAATCGTATATTCATGAAGAGAGTTCGGCCCTAACGAAATTCGGCAGAAAAATTGCCATCGAATTCTGGATCAGCAGAATTATTTACGAGGAAAAGCTGGCCATTCAGGGAATCGTAATCGATATAACGGAAAAAGAACAATTACGTGAACAGGAAAAAGCCCTTCAACTGGAGCTGATAAAAGAACACAAACTGGCAACCATCGGGGAGCTGGCCGCCGGTATCGCTCACAATCTCAATAATCCCCTGTCGACTCTTATGGGATATATTGAACTGATGAAAATGAAATACCCTGAAATACCGGAATTGAACAAACTGCTTTCCCAGACAAAAAAAATGAACGGGATTATCAACACGCTGGTGCGTAAAAGCGAAAAGGATCATTTACGCTCCGCCATCGAGCTAGATTTGAACCAGTTGATCCGGGAAGAACTGAACTTCCTTGAAGCGGATCTGCATTATAAACACCAGATCGAGTGCGAAGTTGATCTGGCCGACGACCTGCCGCCGATTAATGCGGTTTACAGTGATTTCAGCCAGAGTTTTCACAATATCGTGCGAAATGCACTGGATGCCATGTTTAAAAGCGATGAAAAAAAACTTGCCATCAAAACGAGTGTCAATAAAAACGAGATTGTACTCAGTGTTCAGGACACCGGCTGCGGCATTGACGAGAAAAATCTTTCCAATATTTTCACTCCGTTTTTCACTACCAAGCCTGTACGCGGAGAACAGGCCGGCGACGAACCTTACGGAACCGGTCTTGGTCTTTCATCGGTTTACAAATTACTGGCACCCTACGGGGTTAAATTTGACGTGAACAGTGAACTTGGCAAAGGCACCAGTTTCGTCATTCGTATCCCCGTCACACCCTAATCAGCTTCAAAACAAGAATAAATCGGTCGCAGTTCATTTTTTAGTTGCTACCCCGATTTCATTATAGTATATTTTGTATGTACGACCAGCGACTGATACACAGATACAGAATTAAAGCGAATTTTTATCTTATTCAGAATATTATTGACGAATTGGTCGTTCAACAATTAAACTGCATGGGTAATTATGCACAATACAATTCAGATCGAACAGGATGGCCCCTGGTTTATAGGGTCGTTTTCAGATATACCCGGATGTTACGTGCAGGGACGTACATTTGAGGAAGCAAAGAATCTGCTCGGTGAAGCCCTGACTATCATGGTTGAAAGCTATAACATGCGTCAGGAGCCGTTGAATTTTGAACCGGATGTTCCTGTGGTTAATAAAAAAATCCGTTTCCGCAAAATCAGCGGCCCGCGCCTGGCAAGGGTTTTAAAAGATTTCAGTTTTCATCTCGAACAGGCTACGGAAGAATTTATTCTGATGCGCTCGACCGAGTTCCCTTTCCGCCGTCTGCTTTTTCCGAATGCATCTGACCTTGCCGAAGGTATTTTGCGCCGAATTTTCGGAAACAAAAATGTCTTTCGGATTTCGGAAGAGCAGAAAACGGGACAGGAAAAGAAAATCGTGAACCAGTACTGATCAGCGGTCCAGTTTGAATTTTTCACCGAGATACAATTTTCGGGCTTCCGGGTCATCTGCCAGAAAATTTGCCGTACCTTCTTTTAAAATTTTACCTTCAAACAGAAGGTAGGCGCGGTCGGTGATGCTCAGGGTTTCGTGTACATTATGATCCGTGATCAATACGCCTATTCCCCTGTCTTTCAGTCCGTATACGATATTTTGAATGTCCTCCACAGCTATGGGATCAACCCCGGCAAAGGGTTCGTCGAGCAGGATAAACTTCGGGTTGGTAACCAGCGTACGTGCAATCTCAGTTCGTCTTCTTTCACCGCCTGAAAGATTGTATCCCTTGTTGCGGGCGATATTGGCAATATTCAATTCGTCCAGTAATTCCGCGCAGCGCCTTATTCTTTCTTCCGGCTTCATGCCGATCGCTTCCATGATGGCAAGCAGATTTTCCTCCACCGTCATTTTTCTGAATATCGATGCTTCCTGTGGCAGATAAGCCACCCCTTTTCTGGCCCGCTTGTACATGGGAATTGTTGTTATATCTTTATCATCAATGAAAATATGGCCTGAATTCGGACGGATCATGCCGGTAATCATGTAGAAAGTTGTTGTTTTACCTGCGCCGTTCGGTCCCAGCAGCCCTACAATCTCCCCCTGACTTACACTAACGGATACATCTTTTACGACGGTTCGTTTGCCATATATTTTACACAGACTCTCTCCGCGCAGTACCGAGTATTTGGATTCAGAACTCACTTTTTATCTCCCCTTTGTAATCCGCCGGATAGAAGATGCCTTCGATTCCCCCGATGATGGCAATACTGTCCATAGTCCCTTCACTGAAAAAAATAAATATACTGTCCGAACTCGATGCGTTAGTCCCCTGATCCAGTGAATCTTCTTTCAAAATATAAATGCTGCTGGCGTTATTTCTGGCAACCACCAGGTGTGGCTTCTTGTCAACAAGAGACACCTGTATACTTTTGCCTTTAAGCACATTCATTCGTTTGTCCAGAGAGTCTACCGGGGTTAATACTTTTGCATCTCCGGTTAAATAAATTTCCTTTATTTCAAGGCTGTCCATATCGAAATTGACTCGGGCGCCACTCATTTTGCTGTCGGCCTGCCAAACAACCGGATTAATTCTGAGCCAGACTTTTTCATCCTCAATGAAATACACGGCGGAATCACAACGGGCGCGCACCTCACCCTTCCGGATTTCAACACTGTCGAATGCCACCGCTTTTTTGGGCTGCATTCCGAAATAGGCCAGGTGACGTGAAGTTATAATTAAAGTATCCGCCTCATCTGCCTTAATTTGCTGAAAACGGGCATCTCCCTTTACATGGCTCTCCCTTGTCCCCGAAAGGTACCTGCCGCTGTCTCCCCAGACGGATACATTGTTTTCCTTATCCCAGATATACATATCCGTTTTTCCGTAAGCGTTTTCTTCCCGAAAACGGTAAACGAACTGCCGGGCGAACAGTGAATCCTTTTCTCCGGAGATGCGCACATTGCCGTAGCAATAAGCTGTACGCGTAGCGGTGTAATATTCAATTTTATCCGCCCATAGAACATGTTGACCGTCTTCAAGACGTACATTTCCCGTAAATACGGCAAGATCACTGTTTTCATAAAATACGGCCCTGTCGCAATACATGAAAAGCGTGTCCTGATAGGCCTCTACATTTCCCTCAAGGATTCTGACCCGTTCTCCATCCTGTATTTTGCCGCTGGTTTTATCGGCGTGAATTAGATGCAGTAAGCCATCGGAAGAGTTAATGGCATATAACAATCCGACAGCAATCAAAAACAGAACAAATAGGCCTTTATTCATCGATTTTTATTGTTTGTTTGCTTGTACCATGGGCATTGGTTATTTCATAATCAACAAGGTCGGGATCGGAAAGAAAAGTATCGCCGTAAAGGGTGTCACTTTCCGTGGTGATCTTTACAGGCACTTCGGAGCGGATTTTCTGAGTTTTGTTTTCCCAGATGAGTTCTTCGGAGTATAAGCGGGTTCCATTGTCCGAAACGACGACTACATTGCCGGTTGCGATCATATCATCTTTGCTGTCAAACACCTTTGCTTCATCCGAGGTCAGAACCGATTTATGCTCGCCGTTTTCATCATAAAAATCAACTTTCACACCTTCCCTGAGCAAGGTATATTTTTTCTTGCTGTATTTGGCGATATACCCCGCTTCGAGAATGGCGCGCCGCCGCCCTTCCCTCGTAAAAAACATCCGGGCATTCCAGCTTTCCTGATCGGGATAATCGGTAATTTGCGCTTTTGTGTTTTCAGTATCCTGAATATCCGAGCATCCCGCCACGATGGCAAAATGAAGGATGATTATTAAATATATCGTATGTTTCATGATTGTATCCCGGCTGTAAGAATATCATGCAGATGTACAATACCGATTAATTTGTTGTCCGTATCCACAACCGGCATGGCAATAATTCGTGTTTCTTCCATTTTCTTTAAAGCAACCGCTGCAAGTGTACCGGATTCAATACACTTCGGGTTCCTGTTCATCACCTCTTCCGCTCTGTATTTGAAAAATTTCTCCGTTTGCTCGACCAGCCGGTTCAGGTCCCCCGTCGTAACTACCCCGAGCACACGCATTGCCTTGTCGACAATCGGGCAGATACCTCTTTTATGTGCCATTTCGATAGTAACGGTTTTCATGGTTTCGTCCGGCGAACAAAATGCCATACCCTCCCCGGTTTCCATGAGGTTATCGACCGTTACCAGAAGTTTTTTACCGAGACTGCCGCCCGGATGGAACAGTGCGAAATCTTCGCGAGTGAAGCCATGTTTTTCGAGCAGGGCTACTGCAAGCGCATCCCCCATGGCGAGCGTTGCCGTGGTACTGGCGGTGGGCGCCAGATCATTCGGGCATGCTTCTTCTTTCACACTTATATCCAGTATAACATCAGCGTTTTTAGCCAGAGTGGAATTCATTTTTCCCGTCATTGCCACAATTTTAATGCCCAGTTTTTTAAAAACCGGCATTAAATTGAACAGCTCATCCGTTTCGCCGCTTTTGGAAATACAGATAACGATATCGTCACGGTGAACCATACCCAGGTCACCGTGCGCTCCCTCAGCAGCATGTAGAAAATAAGCGCTGGTGCCGGTACTGGTGAGTGTAGCGGCTATTTTTCTGGCAATGGCTCCCGATTTCCCCAAACCGGTTACGATTACCCTGCCCTTTGAGTTATAGATCAGGTCTACCGCACGGGCAAAATTTTCATCGATCCTGTTTTCTAGTGCTGCCACCGCCTCAGCCTCGATTCGGATGACTTTTTTTCCGGCTTCAATACTCACGGATTGTCTCCATTTCCGTTTTGCCCGGAACCAGACCTTCAATCGTAACCTGCACGCTGTCCGCGCCGGCAGCAGAGGTTACATTTGCAATGGCAACTATTTTCAATTCTGCAGGACCTGCATCCTGATTCACCGGCCAGGTAATTTCGTAGTCACTGCCGGGATGGCCGGCAAAGGTTTGCACCAGCGTATCCCTGATATGAAGTTCGACAGCGGCAATGCCGTTCGCATGACTTGCCTGAAATTTTACCGGCACGTTCTCCCACTGAACTGCGAAAAATCCGTCAGCCGGATCGGTAATTCTCACAAACGGCGCAAAGGGCGACTGTACGGTAATTCTCGTTTCCTTCGTCACGTCTTTTTCCGCATTGGATACTTTTACTGAAATCTTAAATGATCCACCGACTGCGGGAGCCACCCATGTAACTTCACTTCCGGTTACACTGCCGAGAAACTGTCCTCCGCTTTTTGACCAATCGTAGCTGAGGGTGCCGTTTTCAGGATCGGTGGCCTGCACCCAGAATCGAACCGTATCCAGCGGCATAACGATCAGATCGGCGTCATCCGACTGAATCTCGCCAACTTCCGGCGGTTTTTTCTCGCCGAATATTTTCTCCGGATCGCAACCGGAACTTATCAAAAGCACAACCAGCAGGGAGGCAAATAAATATTTCATTGTACGGACTCCGCGATGGCCTGATACACTTCCGTATCATTCTGTGATGTAAGGAAAAAAAGAGCGGTCAGTTTACCCTGATAATTTTCGCTGACAGTACCGATATATACTGATGTTACCTCTCCCGCCGAAAGCTGCGGTACTATATTTGAATAGATTATTTTACGGACCACGCGTTTATTGCTGTCACCATCTATATCTTCCAGCAGCATTGCACGCAGTTTGAAATTTATCGCGGAATCCGAACCCAGCCTGGCGACAGTAGATTTCAGGATAATATCGTTTCCGCTCCGACTTACATCCGGTTCAATGGTGAAACTGCTGTTTTCGGAAATAAGCGGCTGCAATACATTCTGCAGTCTGAACAAAACAGAAGAAACCGATGAGGCGCCCTGAATCCGTTCACCGATTCCATTAATATAAACATCGGGTATTCCTTTATTGCCCTCGTTTACGGCAGTAAAGTATTTATCGTATAACAATTCGCTGTCGTCCAGCACGAGATTGTCATTGTAAGTATTGCCGGTTACCGGCCTGTGATGCTCGGCGATTACGATTCTCGCGCCGAACATTGTTTGCAGCGAATCAAGTGCAGCCAGCAAATAACCGCTGTATGGGCTTGGATGCCCCGTATTTACAAAAGCTTCGACGGTTACCACCTGCGGGCGAAAACTGTTCGGATTCTTCGGATCAAGAACATTATCCCGAACGATATCATCACAGGCACCGAACAAAAGCAGTGCAAACATTATGTTAAAAACGGATCGATACACCTGCTCTTAAGCTCCCGGGTTTATCTGTTGCCAGGAAAGGGATAATCTGTTCCTTTCCCGTCTTCCGATTCGCCAGAATCTCTTCCGGCGATAAATTATTTATCCAGCAATAAATTGTTCCGGCCAATGCGGCAACCGTGAGACCCGCAAAAAATATACGTGATTTATTCAGTCGGTTTGCATCATCATATTTGCTGTCGAATTCATCAAGCCTGACAGCCGCCCGGTATTCATCCAGTTTCTTATTGTAAGCCGAATTGGAAATTGCCGATACGGCTGCAAGACCGACCGTTGCCGCCAGAAAATAGGTCGTGGGATAAGTATCCAGTTCAAGTTTTTCACGGTACCGCCCCTCTCCGGATAATACATTTCTTAAATTATTAGCCAGCAATTCCAGCATTTCATTCAGATACTCATCGGATTTCGCCCGAACTTTTTCGCTCCGAACCTGGCCGGTAGCCACCCTGATTATTTTTGCATCGATTCTCGTCCAGCCCGAAACACGGTTGATACTGCCCGTTATCACAAACTGGGCACCCAGTATTTTGCCGACTTTCTGTGCCGTAGCGCTGTCGATCAACCCGGTCATGCTTAGTGCCTGTTCGGTCAGCACGGATTCCAGCTGCGAACGTTCAACAATTATTATCCGCTCTGAAGAAGATAATTCCGTAACCAGGAATTCCGGTATGGCCCTTTCCCAGCTATCGAGATAAAAGGCGTTGGACCGGTTGCGGAAATCTGCAACCGCTACCGTCGTTTGAGCACTTGAGAAGGTGAATCCGCCGCACAGTAATATCAGAAATATTATTCTTCCGATTGATTTCATTATTGTTCAGCCAGTTTTTTTATCAGGTCACTAAATTTTTCCTGTCGTTTCAGGATCAGGTCGATAACCTCCCGCACGGCCCCCCGACCGCCGTAAGCGACGGTAACATAGTCACAAATAGCTTTAACTTCTTCCCGTGCATTTGCCACGGCCACACTGAAACCGACCTGCTGTAAAACGGACATGTCCAGCACATCATCGCCGATATAGCAGATATCCTCATCACTGAGACTGAATTGCTGTTTTAATTGGCGGTAGGGCTCGGATTTGTTGAAACTGCCCTGAAAAACAGCATCGATTTTCAGTTCGCCGGCCCGGCGTTCAATAGCCGGAGATTTTCTACCGGTAATAATTGCGGTCTTCAATCCCGCCATTCCAGCCAGCGTCACCCCCATGCCGTCCTGCACGTCAAAGGTCTTGATTTCACGACCATCATCAAGATAAGAAATATCACCGCTGCACAAGACACCGTCCACATCAAAAACGATTAATTTTATTTTTTTGATCTTGGATTTCACAGCTCAGTCACCCTCTCTGAGAATATCATAAAATTTACATTAAAAAAATGTCAATTCAAAGATTTATCGACAATTGCTGTTGCAAGAAAGGTTTTGGAAAAGCAACGTTTCAATTAATTCTTTGGCATTGTAGAAAAAATCACTAAATTCAATTACCAACCGATTGAATAATTTATAAATTCCTGTTTATAAATGAGTGATCAAAACAAATTGGAGGGTTTATGGAAGCATGGCATTACTGGTTGATCGCCGGACTTTTCCTGATAATTCTTGAAATATTCACCCCCGGCTTTGTTCTGGCCAGTTTTGGCATCGGATGTTTTGCAGCCGGCCTTTCGGCGTCATTCGGTATGAGTTTTTATTTCCAGATATTCCTGTTTTCCGCCGGAACATTGCTTGTCTTTTTTGGTATCCGCCCTCTTTTCAAGAAATACCTGCTCCCTTCCCGTGTTGAAGTGCCCACGAATGTAGCAGCCCTGGAAGGTAAAAGCGGAAGAGTAATGGAAACGGTGGATAACGACAAAGACACAGGACGGGTAAAAATAGGCGGTGAAGATTGGCGAGCCGTTGCATCGGATGACAAGGTTTATCGGGAGGGAGAAACCGTTCAGATAATTCGTGTCGAAGGAACGAAAGTATTGGTTAAAAAATCTTAGGAGGTTTTATGGATGCCGGAACATTGATATTACTGGTACTGGCCGTTTTTGTCGCTGTATACACCGTTAAAGGAATCAAACTGATCCAGCAGGCGCAAACCATGGTGGTCGAAAGGCTCGGAAAATTCCACCGTGTACTTGAAAGCGGGATCAATATTATTTTACCGATTATTGATCAGCCGAGAAAAATACAGTGGAAATACGTGCATGTCGATCCGGCCGGGAATATGCTCATCACCCGTAAATCTATTGAAAAAATCGATCTGCGTGAAACGGTTTATGACTTTCCCAGACAAAATGTTATTACCAAAGATAACGTAGTAATCGAGATCAATGCCATGCTTTATTTTCAGATCACCGATCCGAAAAGGGCCGTTTATGAAATTGTGAATCTGCCGGATGCCATTGAAAAACTCACACAAACCACTTTGCGTAATGTAATCGGTGAACTCGATCTGGATGAAACACTTGCCTCGCGCGATACGATTAATCACAAATTGAAAGCTATTCTTGATGAAGCAACCGACAAATGGGGCGTTAAAGTGAACCGGGTTGAGTTGCAGGATATCAATCCCCCGCGGGACATCAAAGAAGCAATGGAGAAGCAGATGCGCGCCGAACGGGACCGCCGGGCGGTTATTCTTGTGGCCGAAGGGGAAAAAAGGTCCCGTATTCTTGAGGCGGAAGGCTACCGGGATGCACAAATAAATCGTGCCGAGGGGGATAAAAGAGCAAAAATCTTACAGGCCGAAGGTGAAGCAGAGGCTAAAATTAAAGTGGCTGAGGCCGAAGCCAAATCAATCGATTTCATTACCAAATCCATCAGTGCCAGCCGGGGAAACCCGTCGAGTTATCTTGTCGCTATTAAATATATAGAAACACTCAAAGAAATGGTCAGCGGAAAAGATAACAAAGTCGTTTATCTCCCGATCGAGGCCAGTGGTGTGCTGGGATCATTAGGCGGAATAAAAGAGTTGTTCGACCAGATAAAACCACAAGCCTCATCCTGATCGCTAACTTTATGAAGAAACGGGAGATGCCTGTCTCCTGTTTCTTTAATATTTTTTATGTTTAGATTTAACCGCAGTGAGCATTACTTCAATGAGTGCATTTCCCGGAATGCGCGCCGCCTCAACGACTGCTCTTGCCGGTGGTTTCCTCTTGAAATACTGTGCATACACGACATTCATGGCTCTGTAATCGGCCAGATCACGTAAAAAAACCTGCACCTGCACAACGTCATTAAAGTCAAAACCGGCCTCCCTGCAAACGGCCTGCAAGTTGCGTAATACCCTGTGCGTCTGCGCTTCAATTCCACCCGGTACCAGTTTCCCGTTGGTAGGGTCAATGGCGATTTGCCCGGCGCAATACAAAGTATTTCCCACCAGAACCGCCTGCGAATACGGTCCGATCGGTTCCGGCGCAAAATCGGATTTTATGATTATTCTGTCGGGCAGAGATTCCGAACAAGCGGTTAGCAGCAAAACCGAAAACAAGACAATCATATTCTTCATGATGGCAATCCTTCTTTAATAACAAATTCCATTGCGTCGCAAAACCTGTCAAGTTCGTTCAGAGTAGTAAACAGATTCGGTGAAACCCGTATCCCTTCGAACTGAGGATGTTTTATCCCGGTAACAATAATTCTGTGTCTTTTCCATAACCAGGCTGCCAGTTTTCCACTGTCCACACCTTCAACCTGCACGTTGGCTATTCCGCAGGCAAAACCCGGTTTTAAGCTGGTGTGCAGTTTTACTTTCTCCGATTGCAATAGCCGCCTGGCCCAGTAATTTCGTAAATATTCCAGGCGTGCTTGTTTATATTTTATCCCGACTCCCAGGTGAAAGGTAACCGCATCACCAATAGCCAGATAATTGGCAGCCGGGTGAGTCCCGATTTCTTCAAATTTTCGTATATCGCCTTTCTTTTCTTCCGGAGGCGCCATCAACGGCCACAAATTGTTAATTTTCCCCCTCCGAACGTACAACATGCCGGTTCCATGCGGCGCATAGAGCCATTTGTGAAGACTGGTTGCGTAATAATCACAGTCCAGGTTTTTCCGGGTAAATTCAAAATGGCCGAAAGAGTGGGCTCCGTCCACAATTACCGGGATCCCTCTTTTTCTTGCCATGTGCACTACTTTTTTTACCGGTAAAATCTGTCCCGTCAAATTGATCATGTGGCACATCAATATCAGTTTTGTTTTTTCGGTGATGCCGTTTTCAAATCTGCGTACTACTTCATCATCATCTTCCGCAGGCACCGGCAGGCTGATTTTCCGCAGAACAATTCCTTCGCGTTGCTCCCGCTGTTTAAACGTATTGATCATTCTCGGGTAATCCTGATCGCTTGTCAGAACTTCGTCTCCCTTTTTCAAATCGAAACCGAACTGGCAAATTTGCAGCCCCTCGGATGCGTTGCGGGTCAGTGCGATTTCTTCCGGATCACAACCGAACACACCGGCAATTTGTTTACGAACGGATTCCCGTTGCGGCTCAAGAATGCGCCACATGGCATACACGGGCGCCGTGTTGGAATAATCGAGGTAGCGTTGCATGGACTGCTGAACGGTTACCGGAGAAGGACTTACTCCACCGCTGTTCAGATTAATCAGGCTCCGGTCGACGGTAAATGCCTGTTGTACGGCAAACCATGTCTTTTCGTCGCCGGCCGTGTGCTCCGGTGATTCATCCCGGTCCGCAAAGGCCTCAACAGCTGCCTGTACTTTTCCGGGATTCAATACAGAAGCCATCGCCAAACCGGCAACGGGTGCCCCGAGTGCTGTAATGAACTGACGTCGGTTGATCATGATTTTCCCCGAGATTTTAGGTTGGTACCGAAATTTAGGTAATTGCAGCCTAAATTCAAGCGGTTTTGCTTTTTGTTTTATTTGATTAAATTTGGACCTTTATAAAGAAAAAACAGTTGGTAAATCGAACTTCCGAAATACACAGGAGATACTTATGAAACGCGTATATTTAATATTTTTTCTGATTTGCGGGCTTCAATTGAGCAAGGCGGAACCCGGCCTGCAACGGCAGGCTGAAACTTTCATAACCGATTATACCAGGCAATACCAGAAATTATATTATGCCGCCAGCCTGGCCTCCTGGCAGGCGAATACGGATATCAAACCGGAAAATACGGCAAAAGAAATTGAAGCCAACAAAAAGCTGGCTGAATTCAAAGGGAAGCCCGAGTTTATGAAAAAAGCACAAAGCCTGCTGAAACATGAACAGACTCTCGACGCCCTCACAGTAAAACAATTAAAAGCCATTCTGTACCAGGCCGCCCATGCGCCGGGCACCATACCGGATGTGGTAGGCAAACTGGTTGAGGCTGAAGCGAATCAGAATGAAGCGTTGTACAGTTTTGAATTTAAATTAAGCGACGGTACGAAACTTTCTGCCAATGATATTGATGAAAAACTTGTCACCGAAACCGATCTTGCCAGACGGCTTGAAGTATGGCAGGCATCCAAGGAAGTGGGTGAAGAGTTGCGCCAGGGACTTGCCAATCTGCAGACACTGCGTAACCGGGTGGCAATTGAAATGGGCTATTCCTCATTCTTCGATCTGGAAACCGCGGATTACGGTATGAAGGCATCGGAAATGGTAGAACTGATGGATGAGGTTTATGAAGAAATAAAACCATTGTACGCACAATTATACACGTGGGTTAAATACAAACTTGCCGAACGATACGGGGGGCCGGTACCGCAAAAAATGCCGGCACACTGGCTGCCCAACCGCTGGTCGCAATCCTGGCCGGGTATCGTGGAAAGTGTTAATCTTGATGATCTGTATACCTACCGTTCTCCGAAATGGATTGTAAAACAGGCGGAATTATTCTATGTCTCTATGGGATTTCCTGTACTGCCCAGGATATTCTTGCAGAAATCCGACCTATACCCGGCTCCGGCGGACGGCTCCCGTAAAAAGAATTCACACGCCTCGGCCTGGCACCTGGACCTGGATAAAGATGTTCGGTCGCTGATGAGCGTCACAAACAATGATCAATGGTTCGCCACAACACATCACGAACTGGGCCATATTTACTATTATATTTCCTATACGAATCCTGATGTGCCTGTGCTGCTGAGAGAAGGTGCCAACAGGGGATTTCACGAAGGTATCGGCGAACTGATCTCCATCGCTTCGCACCAGGAACCCTATATGCGGGAGATCGGGCTGTTGCCGGACAGCATTCAGATCGATAAGATACAATGGCTGCTGAACGAGGCACTGGATAATATTGTTTTTATGCCCTGGGCCGCGGGCGTGATGACTCATTTCGAATACGAATTGTATGAGAAACAAATGCCACAGGATGAGTTTAACAGGCGCTGGTGGGAACTGGTGGAACACTATCAGGGAATTGTTCCGCCCGCAGAACGCGGTGAAGAGCTTTGCGATGCAGCTACGAAAACCCATATCAACAACGATCCGGCGCAGTACTACGACTATGCCGTGGCGAAATTACTGCAGTACCAAATCCACGATTATATATGCCGCAATATCCTGAAAACCGATCCGCACAACGCCAACTATTTCAACAGTACGGATGTGGGAGAATACCTGAAAAGCATTTTATCCGTCGGCCAGACCAGAGACTGGCGAGAGCTGCTGCGTGAAAAAACAGGAGAAGACCTCAGCGCACGTGCTATGCTGGACTATTTCCAGCCGTTGATGGATTTCCTGCAAAAGGAAAATGAAGGAAGGGATATCGGCTTTTAAATATAATTCTGAGTTGAAGGCGTCTGCAAAGGGTGGCTTTTTTTATAACCAGTCTCCTGCCACGGCATCCAGCAAACGTATTGCCATTGCCTGATTGACCCGTTCAATATCCCCTTTGCGGGGAATTTTCCGGTAGGCTTTCTCCCTGTCGTGGAAATTATTCCCGGCATCGGTTCCGATAATTTTTCTCCAGCGGTTCAGCCATGACCCCGGCAATTCTGCAGGAATCTCGTACCGCTGCTGCATCAGGTAAAGCAGGGTCCAGATTCGCGCTGTGGCAAAAAATGAATAGCCCCCGCCCAGTGTGATCAGTACGCGGTTATAGCAGTACTTTTCAACCAGGGAAAAAATATAGGAGAAGATTTTCTGATAGTTTTGGGTTGTCAGCATGATATCCGCTAACGGATCGGAAAAATGCGCGTCAGCCCCGGCCTGCACTACCAGTGCATTAGGCCTGAACCAGGCAAGCGCCGGTTCCGTGATTTTCCGCAGCGACTCCAGGTAGCTGTCCCCTTCGGTGTAGGGTTCGAGCGGCAAATTCAATTTCAGCGAACGTCCCATTCCCTGTCCCAGTTCGTGCAACCAGCCGGTTCCCGGAAAAATATATTCACCGGATTCGTGCAGAGAAATAGTCATTACTTTATCGCTGGTATAATATATTTCCTGCACACCGTCTCCATGATGCACATCCAGATCGAGATAGGCAACGTGCCAGCCGTGGTCGGTCATAGTCTTGACAGCCAGGGCCAAATCATTGTACAGACAAAATCCGGCTGCCAGTCCCCGTCGGGCGTGATGGAATCCGCCACCCATTTGCAACACTGATTCGGCCTGCCCGTTTATCAGCAACTGTGCCCCGAGCAATGATCCGGCACACTGCCAGCGGGCGCCTTCGGCCATTCCTCTGACCACGGGATTGTCACCGGTTCCGAGGCCGTATTGCCCGATGTCCTTTGCCGCTTCCCCGTTGCTGACCGCCTCAACAATATCCACATAATCCGGTTCGTGAATTTCCTTCAACCTGTCAGCAGAAATCAGCTCCGGCTGAACCGGATTGAACGGTATTCCCAGACTGTCCAGTAATTCAAGAACCATTTTAACCCGAACCGGGCTGAAAGGATGCTGCGGGCCGAGATCATATTCTTTGTACTTCGGATGATAGATTACTTTACGCATATAATATGTGGCGGCCATAGAATTTCAAATCCGGCTTCGCAGATGTCCTTTGCCAGCGCATGTATTTCCATGGTATTAACCCTCAAAACCATGCGCATACGTTTTCCCGCTTCGCTGTAAGTCAGAATTGAATGAATGTTAATATTTCTGTCTGCTATGATTTTTGTAAGCCGTGCCAGTTCACCCGGCCGGTCGGGCATACCGATGTCCAGGCGTCCCGAAGGAAGATGTACACCGGTGAGTCGCAGCATGGCGTCCAGCAAATCAGCATTGGTGACGATACCTACCAGAACCGTTTCGTCAACCACCGGCAGGCATCCGATTTTTAATTCTCTCATGATTTGTGTCGCCATCTCTACCGGATCATTGGAATGTGTTGTCCTTACCGGATGGCTCATTACCTCTCTGATCTCAACCTGCGGATCGAACGGATGTTCTGCAAGCTTGCTGGTTGCCAGACGTAAATCACGATCCGTTACAATCCCCACCAGTTTACCGGACTCCAGTACCGGCAGATGCCGAATATTTTCACGATTCATGAGGGAATAGGCTTTACTGAGACTTACATCCGGGGCAATAGTGATCGGATCGGGATGCATGACTTCACGGATCAGCATGTTTTTTCCTCCGGAAAATAATTGAAAATATTTTAATGGAATTTAAGAAAAGCATTTAATTTATCAATAATTCTTTAATTTCGGCCGAATTGTTTTTAAATTCATTTTGCGAATGAATTTCATTATGTGAAATTTTTCTTGCTTTATGTAATTTGCAGTATGTATATTGGTTTAAGACATATTTGTCTTAATCATGGGAGAGATAAAATATGGTTTTTTCCAGCCTTGTAATTCACACCCAACCCCAATCGGCTTCCGGGGTTGAACAACTGATTAACGGTTTCGACCAGGCGGAAATTGTTGAAAAAAGCGAAAGCGGTTTTGCGGTGCTGTTGCAAACCGACAGTACCGATGAAGCTGCCGGTATTACCAGCATTCTTACTGATTCACCCGGAATACTTTCCGTTCAACTGGTCGCCCATTTTTTTGAAGAAGAAACAGAATAACGATAATAGAATATCCATTTTGTGGAGAGGTTCATAATGAATAAGTTAAGCCGTCGTAATTTTTTAAAATCCGCTGCTGCATCCGTTGCTGCTTCCTCCCTTCTCACCGCCTGTGGCAGGGAAAAACAGCAAGAGGCGTTCAAACAAGGAAGTGGCGGAACACAAGATGCACTCGGTATTACCTGGGACAAAGCCGTATGCCGCTTTTGCGGAACAGGTTGCGGCGTCCTTGTCGGACAGCGTAACGGAAAAGTTGTAGCCACGAAAGGCGATCCGGAATGCTGGTCTAATAAAGGACTAAATTGCGTAAAGGGATATTTCCTGGCAAAAATTCTGTACGGAAAAGACCGGTTAACGAAACCCCTGATCAGAAAAAACGGAAAATTGCAGGAGGCCTCATGGGATGAGGCGTTGGATCTGATAGCTTCAAAATACAAACAGATTCTTCAATCGGAAGGATCGGATGCCGTGGCCATGTTCGGGTCCGGACAATGGACGATTTTTGAAGGATATGCAGCCATAAAATTTATGAAAGCCGGATTGGGATTTATCTCCAAAGACGGTGTCGGCTCAAACCATTTAGAGCCGAATGCGCGGATGTGCATGGCCAGTGCTGTTGCCGCCTTCATGCGCACGTTTCAGTCCGACGAACCCATGGGCAGCTATGCGGATATCGAAGAAGCCGACACTTTTGTTACCTGGGGCGCCAACATGGCCGAACAGCATCCGGTTTTGTTTTCTCGGATCATGGACACCAAGCTGAAAAATCCGGATCATGTCAAATTGATCGATCTCGGAACACAATTCACCCGCGTATCGGAGGAAGCGGATCTGTTCCTTGAATTCAGACCGCAAACCGATCTTGCCATTGCCAATTATTTTGCAAACTATATTATTAAAAACAAATTATATAACAAGGATTTTATCGACACCAATGTCGTTTTCAAAAAAGGCCAGACGGATATCGGTTACGGCCTGAAGGACGGCGGAGCTGATATTCCCAAAAATGCCGGTGCCATGTATCCGATTTCCTTTTCCGAATACAAAAAATTTGTTTCCCGGTACACGGCGAAATATGTCAGCAAACTTTCCGGTGTGCCTGCGGAAAAACTGAAAGCCGCCGCAAAACTGATCGCCGATCCGGAACGCAAGGTTGTTTCATTCTGGACCATGGGATTCAACCAGCATTCCCGGGGCACGTGGATTAACCATCTGGTATACAATATTCACCTGTTAATGGGGAAAATCGCAAAGCCCGGTAACGGGCCGTTTTCTCTTACCGGACAACCAAGCGCCTGCGGCACTGCCCGGGAGGTCGGTACTTTTGCCCATCGTCTGCCGGCCGACATGGTCGTCAAAAACGAAGCGCACCGTAAAAAAGCGGCTGAAATCTGGAAGATACCGGTCGAAAAAATTAATCCGAAAGTCGGCCTGCATACGGTTGAAATGTTCCGGGCAATCGACAATAACCGTATCAAACTTCTCTGGGTTCAGGTCTCCAATCCCTTTCATACCATGCCGAATCTGAACCGGTACAAGAAAGCCGCGAAAGAACGCGACGTATTCATTATTGTTTCCGATGTTTATCCGACCAAATCCACCGAAGTGGCTGATGTTGTATTGCCGTCGGCCATGTGGGTGGAAAAAGAAGGCGCCTACGGAAATGCCGAACGACGGACGCAACACTGGAATAAGATTGCCGACCCGCCGGGGGAAGCCCGAACGGAAATCTGGCAGCTGTATCAGGTTGCCAAACGACTGCAAGTTGATCAGGATAAAACGCTGGCCGATATTATTTATGATTACCCGGCAGAAACTTTTTACCACGACCTGTGGGAAGAATACCGCTCTTTCTCAATCGGTCAGGGCAAGGACCTGGCTTCCTACGAGCTGCTTAAAAAACAGCATGGTGTCGTTTGGCCGGTTGTTAATAAAAACAATACGGGAGATCATGATTTTTCCGGGGTATGGGCAGACCTGGTGACAACGGAACAGCTTTCTGATCAAAACTTTCATTCGGTTAAATGGCGATACAATGCCAAATACGACCCCTATGCCGCCGAATTTCTGAAAAAGCATCCGGAGCGTAAATCGCCCGATGGGATTGTTTTTTATAAAGCCAAAAAGAATGACTACCGGGCGACCATTCTGGCGGTACCTTACGAACCGCCTGCAGAATCCCCGGACAGGGACTATCCTTTCTGGCTCTGCACCGGTCGTGTTCTGGAACACTGGCATTCGGGAACCATGACGATGCGCGTACCGGAACTCCGTCGCGCGGTACCCCGTGCGGTCG
>JAJRVZ010000064.1 GCA_024277055.1 Calditrichota bacterium | reverse complement strand
GATCAGAATCAACAGAAACAGGGCGGTTTTAGTGAAAGACGCGCTCTGGAAATAGAAAACCACATAATTGCTGAACAAACCGCCCGTGAAAAACTGAACGGCATTGGGAAGCCATTGATGATAACGGTTTACCAGGGCGGGCAATTCACTACCGGATTCATGCATCATCAGTAAAACGATTGAAACGGATAACAGCGCGAGGTACAGCAATAAAATCAAATTATCCGGCAACTGATCAATTCGTGTCAGCGTCAGGCTGTCCCAGGTAAAGCCGCCGACAAAAGCGAGAAGCGGTACAAAGCGCTCATAACGATTGTACGTGTGCCTGGCGGCGCGGATTATTTTGCTGTCTTCCAAGAATTGTTTCATGATCATCCGGTCAAATGGAATTACCAATAATACAGAGATTTGAATTTTATGGCAACCGCAGTTGTAAAGAATGTTAAATGTAGGTTTCCGGTGAAACCGCGCCCATTATTAATTCGTAGAAAAAGCGATTCAACAAAAAAAGGAGGGCTTCAGCATGAGGGCAAAAATTTTTCCCTTTTTCATGATTGGTGTATTGCTGCTTCCGGCACTATCAGTTGCATCCTGTTCGGGGAGCGGGCGTTACGGCAACGATGAAGAACGGGGCAAATCAAAACCGTGGCTTGGAGTCGTTGTTAAAAACCTTCCCGACCGGGCGCTTGAAAAACGCGGGTTGGAAAACGGTGTTGAAATTGTAAAGGTTTATGAAGGAAGTCCGGCGGAGAAAGCAGGGCTGGAAGAGGATGATATTATTACCCGTTTCGACGGAAAAGAAGTTGTTGACCCGCGCGATTTGAGTAACCTGGTGAAAAGAACAAAACCGGACGAAGAAGTGAAAATTGATTATTATCGTTTCGGCGATAACTTGTCAACCACCGTTACCATCGGTGCGCGGAAATCGCGTTCGTATACGGTACGAAACCGGCCCTGGCACAGAGGGGCGTTTTTAGGCGTAAAAACAGATAACATGAGTGAACAATTGCGAAGGTATTTTGGTGCACCGGAAGATCAGGGCATTCTTATTGAAGAAGTGGTGGAAGACAGTCCCGCCGAAAAGGCCGGTTTGCAGGCCGGGGACGTGCTGTTAAAAATCGGGGACAAAAAGATACGAAAATCACGGGATTTGATCCGCGCTGTCAGCGATTTTGAACCGGAAGATGAAGTGAAAGTATTTTACCTGCGTGAGAAATCGGAGCAAACTGTAACCGTGACACTTGGAAAAAGCGACCGCCCACGATACTGGAGCTATCGCTACGATTATGATAATGACGGAGTACACATTATTGCGCCCCGCATCATCGTACCGGATGTGGAACTACCTGAAATGGATATCAATATTCCACAAATAGAAATCGAGCCGCCGGAATTGTATTATTTTGACGGCGGTCGGGAAATTCTGTTGCGGATCCGGGAAAAGCAGGAGGAGTTGATGGATAAAGCTGACAAAATGCGGGAGCGGTTGAATGATATGCGCGAGGTGGAAATTATCGGGATTTAATGTCTGAAAATGGAAGTCGAATAACCCCTGTCCGTTAAAGCCGGGGTTGAGTTTCGCACCGGTCCGGAGTGATCGTTTTGAAAGATGAAGCAAAATTCTGTGAATGGGCCGGGTCGGGAAATAATCAATTAATATTTGTAACGCGCCGGTAATTCACCGGCGCTTTTTTATTTTCTACGATGAAGAATGAAAAATTAAACCGCGGCGAAACGGTCCTCACCTGATGAACAAAACCGCTTTTTGACGTAATTAATACACAGCGCCGATTCACAGAGATTAATCGGGGCCGGTTTTAATTCGTAAAACTACAAAGCAGGTTGTAAAAAACCATGGCATTTTGTAAACTTCCCGCAATTTTAAAATCGTAAAAACAGAATCGACTGTTTCGCCGACAGGCATACCTGTTGACAACAAAATATCGGAACATTCCTTTTCAATGGCCACCACTGAAATAATACTAATCGCTTTAGGGCTGGCAATGGACGCATTCGCCGTGTCGCTGACTGCCGCCACGGCAGGACACCTCGACGATAAACGGGCTATATTCCGACTGGCTTTCCATTTCGGATTATTTCAGTTCCTGATGCCCGTAATCGGCTGGTTTTTCGGCGCAAATCTGGTGAAATATGTTCTGGCAATTGATCACTGGCTGGCATTCGCCCTGCTTGTTTTTGTAGGCGGTCACATGATCCATGCTTCGTTTTATGGTGAAACATCTTTCAATCGCGATCCGTCCAAAGGCTGGAAGCTGGTCGTGCTGTCTTTTGCCACCAGTATCGATGCACTGGCTGTCGGATTGACGCTTGGTGTGTTGCATATACACATCTGGTTTCCGGCGCTGATTATCGGTATCATAACCGGTATATTATCGGTTATCGCCATTCGTGCCGGTGAAAGGTTAAGCGGCCGATTCGGGAAAAAAATGGAGCTGGTTGGCGGAATTTTACTGGTCTTTATCGGATTAAAGATATTGTTAATGGATTTATTCAATTAATTTCTTGTGAAATTGTTGACCGTGCAACAGGGAGTAGATTTTGAATAATAATGACTGGGAGGTCAGCCGGATTCCCGATCAATCCGGTCGGGTTGCGATTGTTACCGGCGCCGGCAGTGGTATCGGGTACGAAACAGCTCGGGTACTGGCCAACAAAGGAGCCAGAGTGATCCTTGCCGTTCGCAATCAACAGAAAGGTGAAACGGCGATTACAAGAATTAAAGCACAAGATGCGGACGCCGATCTAAGGTTGATGCTGTTCGATCTGGCCAGTCTCGATTCTGTGAAACGGTTCGCAGTGGATTTCAACGCTAAATTTGACCGGCTGGATTTGCTGATCAATAATGCCGGGGTGATGGTTCCACCCGATTCAAAAACGGCGGACGGATTCGAGTTGCAAATAGGGACCAATCATCTGGGACATTTCGCACTGACGGCAGAGTTGTTCGGTGTTATTGCAAAAACACAGCAGTCACGCATCATTAACGTAGCCAGTGCGGCGCACAACTACGGCAATCTTAATTTGGACGATCTTAACTGGGAAAAACGTAAATACAAAGCATGGACAGCCTATTGCGACAGCAAAATCGCTAATTTGTATTTTACCTATGAACTGGCGGACAGAATTCGATCTGCAGGTCTGGATGTAACAGCAACGGCGGCACATCCGGGATGGACGGCTACCGAACTGCAACGTCATAACAGACTTTTCGAGATTTTAAATATTTTTGCCCAGGATATTGAAATGGGTGCGCTGCCGACCCTGCGTGCGGCGACGGATGAAACCGCGATCAGCGGCGATTATTTCGGTCCCGGCGGCTGGCGGGAATGGCGGGGCTACCCGGTAAAGGTTCAATCCAATAAATTATCCCATGACAGACTCATTGCCGAAAGGCTGTGGATGGAATCGGGTAAACTTACCGGCCGGCCATTCAACCTTTAAGCGAACATAATATTGAAAAGCTTCAGCAATTAAAACACGGCCGATTCCGGACGTAAGCCGTTCTGTATGGCATGGATTAAAAGTGTATCCGGAAGTTTGTGAATCAAGCGGGGATATTTAGTTGGATCTTTCAATTTACCTGACAACCGGAAACAATTTTCTGTGCCGATTTTTGTAATTTCAGCGCCCAGTTCTCATTTGCCTGCACAGCCTGTTCCAGTTTATCCAGACAATTGTAGAACAGACGCCATCCCTGCCGCTCACGCTCGTACTCCCGACGAAGCGCACCGGATCGGGCCTGAATAAAATCAAAGGTCTCCCGCAATTGCGGAATACCGATCCGCATGAATTCGACCGCTTCTTCTGTATGGTTTTCATTAAAAAGGGCAGCCACTCTGAAAGCGAAACGCAAAAGGGTAACCGTTACCGGTATCTGGGAAACAAAGCAGCCTGTGAAAGGATCGGTTATATTTTTGATCTTTTCCCTGCCGGGTGGAAGTACATCCGCGTAGGCAGAGAAAATCAGGATTCGCAGATAATCCCCGATCTGTTTTCCGGCTTTGGCAGCGACAATCGCTTCCTGAGCAAATCCTTCTTTGTCGTGCCGCATGATCAAGCCCGAAGCATGAACATATCCCAGTCTGGTTGAGCGGCCAAGAGTTGACAATATATAAGCCTGATCTTCCGCGCGGGCAATGAAGCCGGGGGTGAACGGTTGGCGGCGTCTCAGGCTTTCTATCAGAATACCATTGGTTCCACCCGTTACATGAATTCGTTGCAGGCAGGTTTTCCGGCCATCGGGAACCGTACCGTTCCGATAGCGGGTCATCATTTCCGCTGCAGTGGAGAGCGCCTGCGGCAGTCTGCTGAAAAAGATATATTCGTCCGGTTTCAGCCCGGTTTCCGGGAAGGTCACATCAGGTGTGAAGATGCCTTTGTGAATGTCTTTCTGATTTACGAGAGCACCGGCGATCATGCCCAGTTCGATGGGATGTCCTTCCGCATCCAGACCTTCCGCACCCCACAGGGGGGTGCGGAAATGTTCAAAGGCCGAAGCACCGGTCTGTTCAATTAATTCCTTTTGCGGAAATACCTGATCCAGATCAATTTTAAAAGTAGCCTTTATTTGCGGTTCAATCAGTACCTGCCACAAGGCGGCAATCGCTTTCAGAAAACTGTAATGACGCCCGTAGCGGCCGTCGACTCCGAAAACATAATGCAAAGCCGCGGAATCATCATCGGGCAAGCAGCGATCAACTACCGGCCGAAGAACTTTTTCGATTAATTCCTTTGCGTCTTCTTCCGTAAAAGCAAAAACATTCAGCCACCTGAGTGGCGTACTTGCTGAAAAAAGCTGTCTGAGATATTTTTTTCCGAGAGTCTGAAGTCGTTTGTGGGTGACGGATATGGACAACACACAATTAACTTTGGTTGTTTCTCCGTTTTGCCGCTTATTTTCTACCTCAACAGCATGATTCAAATTTTTTAAACCGTAAAGAATTTCGTTGCTGTCATTTTCGATGCCAATGGGAATCGGGTGATCATACCAGTACAGCTGTGGTTCTTCCAACGTTTTTGTCAGTTGCGATTTAAACTCAGGGTCAAATCCAGAAAGGTCCGATCCCGGCAGGGGCGTTGTCAGCAGGACATTGGAAGTGAACAGAATCTGTCGTGCCGGATCCTGAATGGGATTCGGATTCAGCCGTGTGACGGTTACCGTTCTCTTTTTCCTCAGTTCGGTCACCCGTTCATTTTCATGCCACCGAATACCGGTACCTTCCGGAAAAAAAACGGACCACAGGATTTCAGCAATTATTTTATTATCTGCGGGATGTTCGGACAGCATGCCGGCTGCTTTTTGAAACTTCTCTTTCAACCGGGAGTCCTGTTGAAAAACCTGCTTCAGCTCCTCGGTAATCAGCTGAACGGATTGACGATAAAATCCGGAAAGATTCTTCCAATCAGGAGAATCAATCGCTTTTTCAAGTAATTTTCGGGCGGCTGAATATTCGGGATGGTTTTCACCGGCCAGAAGAATCAGAAAGGCGGCGTTAAAGTTCTGATGCCGTGTTTCGTTATTTTGTTGTTTTGAAAGGTTGCTCAGTTTAACGGGCAAAACAGGTTCGAAATCGGACTGCCGGGAATGAATCAGAAAATTAATAATTGTATTTAATTCAGTCATTATTTCCGGTCTTCGCTGGTTAGTGGCAACTGGTGGAATCCGCCTGAAGTAAAACGGATATCATTATAGCTGTATTTCCCGGCGAATAATTTATTTCGCAGGGGAACCGAAAAAACTAAAACGCAAAAAGTAAAATTTACAATCCGAAAACAGCCTTGAAAACGTATCCGGCCATATTCGGATTTTCTTTCAACCGGCGCACCGAATAGGCATACCACTGTTCCCCGAAGGGCACATACACGCGCAACCGGTGACCGTCATTGACGATAATATCGCGTAATTGTTCATCTACGCCCAGCAGCATCTGAAATTCGTATTCTTCTCTTTTCAATCCGAGTTCATCTATCACTTTCAAAGCATGCCAGACCAGTTTTTCATCGTGGGTGGCGATACCGACATAGCATTTGTTGTGCAGGAGTTTTTCCAGGCCGTATTTGAAGTTTTCATTTATGATGGCCATATCTTTGTAAGCCACTTCGCGCGGTTCGTTGTAAATCCCCTTGCAGTAGCGCAGGTTCGCCTTGTGTTTGATCAGTTCATTGAGATCCTTTTGCGTGCGGCGCATATAAGCCTGAATGACCGTTCCCACATTTTCATAGTCTTTTTTGAGCCGCAGAAAGATTTCGATGGTGTCCGACGTGGTGGTGTGATCTTCCATGTCAATGCGCACAAAGTTATTGTATTTTGCTGCCGTTTCTATTATATCACGGATGTTTTGATAACAAAAATCTTTATCGAGTTTCAAACCCATGTGCGTTAGTTTCAGCGAAACATTGGCATCCAGTTTTTGTTCATTGATGATTTTCAGCAGATCACAGTATCCGGCGGCGGCGGCTTCCGCTTCGGACTTGTCTTTGATTTCTTCACCGAGAATATCCACCGTAGCCATTATGCCTTTGCTGTTCAGCTCACGAATTACCCGTACGGCGTCTTCAACATGCGGCCCGGCAATATAGCGTTTGGAAAAGTAATGTACGATCGGTTTCGGTACAAAGGGCAGGGTCAGAACGACCAGTTTATTTAGTAACGACATCCTGTCTCCTACTTTTGGCAGTTCATTTGGGATGATAACAAGAAACAAATTTACGAGGACTGCAAATTGGGGGCAAGCATTGAGATAAAGATTGAAGAAAAAAGAAAAAAGAAAAATGAAAAAAGAAAAATGAAAAATGAAAAAGAAAGAACCGGGCCTTTTATAACTTAATGTGCATGCGACACAATCCGGCTGATTAGAAGATCAGCTCAATTTGTCGATTAATGCTGCCAGCCTGAAATCATTTTCGGTAAGTCCGCCGGCATCGTGAGTGGAAAAAGATAGCCGGACACGATTGTACACATTGAATATTTCGGGATGGTGATTGTGCTTTTCCGCCAACAGTGCCACCTGCTGAATGAATCCCATAGCCGCAACAAAGTCAGTGAATTGCCATTCTTTTATGATATAATCAGCCTGACGCTGCCAGCCGTTCAGGGATTGAAGTTTTTCGGTAATCTGGTTGTCATTCAATTTAGTCATTTGAATTCCTTTTTACTTTGAAAGGAAGTAAACACCGATCTTATTCCTGATTACGGCCTGGTAATTGCCCGGGGAAAAGAGTGAGTACAATAAAAAATCTCCCGGTCCTGGTTTTTATACCGGATTCGGTACATCAATAAAATCAACCTTTGCACCAAACTTTTCGGCAAGATGTCTCCCCAGTGCCTGCACTCCGAATTGCTCCGTGGCGTAATGCCCGGCAGAGATAAAATGAATGCCTTCTTCCTGTGCGTAATGCATAATATGTTCGCTGACCTCTCCGGTGACGAAAGCATCCAGTCCGGCGGAAACCGCCTGTGAAATTTCTTTCTGTGCCCCGCCGCTGATTATTCCCACCTTCCGAACCACTTCAGGTCCGAAAGGAAACAGAAGTGGGTCGCGATGCACGACCTGTGCGATCACTTCGGCAAAGACATCGGCAGCCATCGGTTCGATCTCACCGCGCATACCTACAAATTGTCCTTTGTAATCGCCGAAGGGCTGCATGTTCTTCACGCCCAGCAGGCGGCACAATTCCGCATTGTTGCCCACTTCGGGGTGAGCGTCCAGTGGCAGGTGATAAGCATAAAGGTTGATGTTGTTTGCCAGCAGCAGCCGAACCCGTTCACGGTATCCGCCGCGATAGGTCGGTCGTTCAAAATTCCAGATGATGCCGTGATGAACAAGAATCGCATCGGCGTTCTGTTCAATGGCCGCTTCGAACAGAGCTACCGACGCGCTGACTCCCGTAATTATTTTATTAATCTCTTTTTTACCTTCAACCTGCAGGCCGTTTGGGCACAGGTCGCTAAATTCGTCCGTGCGCAGGTAGGTCTGAAGATAGTGTGTAAGTTCATTTCGCTGCATTTCTTCCCTTTGTTTTGAATTTGCCATTAAGAGTTTCAAGCATAAAGGTAATAAATTGCCCGCGATCCCGATTCGCCAAAAAAAATATCAACGGTTTTGTGCGTTCTGGAAATCACGGATTCAGACCGATATTTTTTGCAACAGGAACCAAAGCCTGAACCACGAAGGCCACATGTTCGTCAAATTCGACACCCAATTCTTCCGGACCCCTGCGGATTTCCTCGCGACTGACTTTGGCAGCAAAGCGTTTATCTTTCAGTTTCTTTTTTACGGATTTTACCTTAACCTCACCGACCGATTTTGTCGGGCGAACGAGCGTTACAGCGGTAATAAATCCGCACAATTCATCCACCGCATACAGCGTTTTGGCCATGAGTGTTTCCCGGGGGATACCGGTATATTCGGCATGTCCCATAATCGCGGTACGGATATCTTCAGCAATACCACGCTCGGCCAGGATTTCGCTGCCTTTCGTCGGGTGCTGGTCGGGGTACATTTCGTAATCGAAATCGTGTATCAGGCCGACGCACCCCCACAATTCTTCGTCTTCTCCGTATTTTCCGGCATAGGCACGCATGGCAGCTTCCACGGCATAGGCATGCCGGCGTAAGCTTTCCGTTTTAGTAAATTCGTGCAAAAGTTCAAGAGCCTGTTCACGGTTCATTTTTATTTCCCTTTTCTGATTATATCTGTTTCGATCCAGGCGAAATATATTGGTCTGAAAATTCAAATGGAAATTTTTTTCGGAAAAGCGCTAATGTTCGGCGAAGCGGACAACACAGTCAAAGCAAAAATAGATCCGCGATTTTTTCTGCGAGTTGGCCGACAGCCGGAGCACGACGGTTTGTGAGAACGATTATTGTGAACCGATCTTCCGGGAAACGTTGAATGACGTTACGGAACCCGCAGGTACTTCCGGTATGATGAATACGCCGGTGTCCTTTGTACGTATCGATGCGCCAACCGAAACCATAATTTTTAAACCCCGGAGTGAATGCCCTCCGCAGATTATTCACAGATACCAGATTGTCGGTGTATAATGCCTGATCCCATTTGAACAGGTCTTCCAGGGATGAATAGATGCCGCCGTCGCCAAGTACGGCGCTGGTGGGACTCTGGTCGGAGAAAAGCACCGAATCGTTTTCAACTGAGTAGCCCATTGCACGACAGGGCACTTCAGAAATTTCTTTTTCATAGGCGACGGTATTGTCCATTCTCAGTGGAGTGAAAATATTTTGTTTCAGAAAAGAGGCGAAGGATTGCCCCGAAAGTTTTTCAACCACCATGGCCAGCACCGCATAACCGGAGTTACTGTATCGAAATTTTGAGCCGGGCGGAAAATAGGTACTGTCCTGCTGCATCATCATTTGCAACACATCACGATCCAGTACCTGGGTTGTGGCGGTATCGGACATTACATTTTCATAGGCAATCAGTCCGGAAGTATGCTGCAACAGGTGCCGGATGGTGATCCGCCGGCCGTAATCCGGAAACCCGGGAAAGATATCAGTGAGCAGGGTGTTGTAATCCAGCTTGCCTTGTTCCTGCAGCATCATGATACACATGGCGGTGAACTGCTTGGTAACCGACGCCAGACGGAAATTAGTTTTCGGGGTTACCCGATGCTGTTTTTCGAGATCGGCCATGCCATAGGTTTTTGTCATAACCGGTTTACCGTTCCGGATGACCATCACCGCCGCACCGGGGAGGGTGTTTCCGTCATAATCCTCAAAAAGCTGGTCGACTCTTTGGGCCGGATCGGTAGCGCATCCGGGGAGGAAACAGTAAATAATTAAAAAAAGGAAAACCGGCAGGAAAAAGGAGACTTTCGAAGGACTTGCAGTTCGTTGAAATTTCATTTCAAATGACCAAATTATAATTCAATTTAATTTTTTCCAGGTGCTGCCGTCGCTGATAACACTTGTCGTATTGACTACGTGTAACGAAATTTTGACAATCTTTACTCAGAAAAATATTATTACCGGCACAAACCCAAACATCATACCCGCCTGCCGGGTCATCCGTGAGCCAATCCGCGCCAAACATGAAATACTCCAAAAACCGTGGAGCCTGGTAATTACCCTGTACCTGATATGTATACCTGCATGAGCCACCGTGTCCGGAGTGGAAATTATCTGCGGTGGTTCCGACAAAAAATCGGCGTCATCCAACAATACTTTTTTAGATTTCATAAACGATTCCACCATCTTTTGTCTCAACGTTTGCCATATCCTTTCCTTCCTTTTTTGTTTACCGGACTTAAAGTCAGGAAGGATATGGCAAATTTAAAACTTTTGCCTTTTTACACAAAATTATGGACGCAATCCAATCGAAATATAAACAGTTTAAAGAATGGTGTAATTTCACATATGAGAATGCTACGGAAAACACCACAACGGGTAATGAATTTCTTAAAACATCCAAAATTGTTCATGCTGCATGATCCATACGATTAACATTTGCCGGAGAAATATCATTTAAGCAATTCAGATGTCGCCTGAAAACAGAGTGAACAGTTGTCCTACTTGTTCGACTGTCATCGCGTTAATCACGTCCCCGGTTTCAAACCAGCCTTTGCGGGCAATACCGATGCCGTATCGAAAATCTTTCAGTCCGTCGATGGAGTGAGCGTCTGGATTTAAAGCTACCTTTACACCCACCGATTTAGCCAGTTTGCCCAACCGCCAGTCGAGGTCCAGTCTGTAGGGACTGGAATTGATCTCGATGATTTTGCCGGCCGCTCCGGCGGCTTTAACCACCGCTTCCATATCTACATCGTAGGGTTCACGGCCAAGTAAAAGTCGACCGGTTGGATGACCAAGCATGGTTGTCGACGGATGCCGGACGGCGCGGACCAGACGCCTGGTCTGCGCCTCGCGACTCAAATTAAAACTGCTGTGTACAGAGGCAACCACAAAATCAAAATGTTGCAGGAAACCGTCGTCATAATCCAGTGAGCCGTCGGGAAGGATATCCGATTCGATTCCTTTAAAAATTTTGAAATCCGTCCATCGGCCGTTCAACGTGTCGATCTCCGCGTGCTGCCGCAGCACGCGCTCTTCATTCAGCCCATTGGCGTAAAACGCTGATTTGCTGTGGTCGCAGATACCGAGGTATTGCAGACCCATATCGCGGCAGGCCTGTGCCATCTGTTCCAGACTGTGCGCGCCGTCGCTCCAGGTGGTGTGCACGTGAAACAGGCCGTACATTTTCGCGCCGTCATATAATCGGGGCAGCGTATGTTGTTCTGCGGCATCCAGTTCCCCCATGTCATCGCGCAGTTCAGGGGGAATGTAATCCAACCCGAGCGCGGCAAAGACGGCCGCTTCGTCAGCACATTCTATGCGTTTATCGTCTCTGAAAATACCGTATTCGTTCATTTTCAAACCCAGGGATTTGGCGCGGGAGCGCATGGCCGTATTATGTTCTTTGCTGCCGGTCGAATGGTGCAACAAAAACGGGTATTCGGCATCATCCACCAGACGCAGGTCGCAGCCGATTCCGCTGTTCAGCACGATGGCGGATTTGGTGTTACCCTGACCGGTTATGGTTTCGGCTTCCGGATAATTCACGAAATATTGCATTAACGATTCGCGGTCGGAAGACCGGCAAGAGGCGACAATATCGATATCGCGGATGGTTTCTTTTTTACGGCGCAGACTGCCGGCAATTTCTATGCGTAAAATGCGCTCGTCTTTTTTCAGATAGGCAAGCAGGGCGGTGGCTTCGTTTTCAGCAACCGGGAAAAGAAAGCGTTCGCTGTATTTTTTGCGCAACTCGATGCCCTGCAAAATTTTCTGCTGCGATTTTTCACCGAACCCCGATAAATCCCGCAGCCGGTTCTCTCGACAGGCATATTCCAGTTCACCCAGCGAAGCGATTCCCAGTTCATCGTGAACGGCTTTCACCTTTTTGGCACCCATCCCGGGTATCTCCAGCATTTCCAGCAATCCCGGCGGTGTTTCGGCCAGCAGGTTGTCGTAATAGGGCAGCGAGCCGGTGGCGACAAGTGTTGAAATCTTTTCAGAAAGCGCCTTGCCGATACCTTTCAGGTCGGCAAGTTCGCCGCTGGCAACCAGTTCTTCAATATCGCGGTCAAGTGTCTCGATTATCCGCGCCCCGTTGTGATAGGCGCGTGTTTTAAAGGGGTTTTCACCTTTCAGATCAAGCATGGTGCCGATCTTCTTTAAAATTCCGGCAACCGATTTTTTATCCATTGCTACCCTCTGCTTTTGGGCAAAGATAAAAGAAAATTTACAAAAGAAAAAAGTATAATTTTCTGAATACAAAAATATACGATAATACTAAATCTGTAAATTGAGAATGTCAACGAAAAACAATCAGTTGTAAAACAACCGCCGTAATTTGAATATACTCCGGCTAAAATGGTACGATTTGATGACCGCAATGCGCCCGGGCTCTGGCATCACGGTCGGATCGCCTGATTATTTCAGACGAAATTGAAAAGGCATTTTCAATTCCACCTTAACTTTTTTTCCATTTTTCTCGGCAGGAGAGAAAGTTGTTTTTTTAGCAACCGCCAATGCTGCATCATCCAGTTCCGGTATCGATTCGATAACCGTAGCTTCGCTGACATTCCCCTGTTTATTGACGATCAGGCGGAGAACAACTTTGCCCTGAATATTTGCCTTTCTGGCGGATTCGGGATAGACCGGTTGGACAAAGGTCTTCAATACCGGTTTTACATCTACGGAATTAATCGAATGTACTTTGCTTTGGGCAGCAAGGGAAAAAGTAAAGGGGAGAATGGCTAATGCCAGCAAAGTAATAATAAATACACGAAGCCATTTTGCCATAAGTTGCTCCTTTCTGTTTAGTTGATACATGATGCGTTTTTTAAGCAACTGCCGCGATTCCGAAAATGCAAGGGCGGAAACGGGCAATGTTGATTGTGATGACCGGGAAGCCAAATCGAGTAAATGTCGGCTGAACGATTTGCCTTCCATGTGTTCGTGATTGCGGGTTATATCATCGCAATCCATTGCCATATAAAGTTTAAGCTGTCGCACAAGCATCCACACCAACGGATTATAAAAATTAACAGCCAGGGCCAGAAGTGCAAACAGATTAAGCCATGGGTCACGATGGCGAATGTGCTGGAGCTCGTGCAACAGCACCGATCGCTGTTCCGCGACTGTCCATGAATCCCAAGCCGGCCGGCAGGATAATTCGGGGACGTAGCAGACCCAGCAGAAACGGCGAATGATGGAAATTTGAACGGTAGGCCCTGATTTCACTTGAAGAATGGAAAAATTCCGTCGTTTCAATTTTTTCAGTGTTTTGAAACTGCGAATTTAATCGCCGGAAATGAAGAACTGCGTACGGAATGATGCCGACAAAGCCCAGAAACCAGGTGACCACCAACAACTGATTCCAGTTGAACGACAATTGCTGAATTGTTGTATGAATAGCGGGTTTATCTCCGATTTGCCAGTGAAGCGGCAACAGCATATGCACTGCGTCGGAATTTGAAACTGGGATAAAGGGCGGAATCACGGACTTCAGCAAAGCCAGAACAGAGATTGTTTTCAATTACACGGCTTCCTGGTTTCGCAGTAAAAACAACAGCGCGAACACGCCCGACAGAAACAGGATGTTCTGCCACGCCATGGAAATCATCGGTTGAAAAAACGATTCAAGCATTGGTATTACTGCCATTTGTTTTCCGGTCAATCAGCGCCTTTAATTCGGAGATATCCTGATTACTGAGATCGCCGGAAGAGATCAGATAACTGGCCAGTTCGATTGCCGAGCCGCTGAACAGTTTTTCGATCAGGACGGCAGTTGCGCGGCGTAATTCATCCCGGCGTCGCTTTATTGGTTTATAAAAATTAACCAGACCCTTTTTTTCCTTGCGCAGATACCCTTTGGCTTCAAGATTATTCATTACGGTCTGCACCGTGGTATATGCTTTTTCACCTTCGGGGTATGCAGATTGAAGGACATCTCTCACCGTCGGCGAACCACCCAGCCGCCAGATAACATTCATAATTTCAAGTTCCAGCGAAGTCAGATTTTTTCTCTTCATATACTATTTCTTTAGTTGGTCTACTATAAACATAGTAGAATATAATAAATATTTTTCAAATGTCATGAAAAAAATTACAGGCGGCGGAAATACCATTCGGTACCATCGATACGCATTTCCCGAAAACCCAGTTTTTCTAGGTAACGGCGATGAGCTTTTACCGTACTGCGTACGATAAACCCATCGAAGTAATCGTCCTTAATAAACTCGCCGGTACGACGAAATAAAAACCGGGCGTTTTTCAAATCACGATATTCCGGAATAACATAGTCCAGATGGATACGAATATAAGGTGCTTTTTCTTCGTAGATAAAAAGACCTACGGGAAGCATATTGCGCAGAATGAAAATACCCTGGGGATCAATAAGCTTGTGTAAATCAAATTCCGGAAAAAACCCAGAAATACTTTCCTTATGGAATTGCAGAAACCGCCTCAGAAAACTGGAATTCGGGACGCTTATCTTCAGCAACTCGAAAGATTCCCGTTGTTTTTTCAGCTGGATCAGGTAATAAATGTCGACCAAAGTGATAAATCCATTAAGTAGAAAAACAGGGAAGGCGCCGATTAAAATACCATAAGTAGAAAAAACGGCCGCTCCAAAAAGGTTAATCCAGCGCAGACGAACTATATTGCTCATCATCAGAGAAACGGCAACCAGTACCGACCCCAAATATCCGACAAATTCCAAAACCGGCATTTACTCTTTTCCTTTAATTTCTTAGATTTCCGATAAATTGGTCTTTAATTGCATGCGAAATGCCGGCTGATTTCATCGGTTCATTTTCGATGCACAGACCGTTTACTTTCGGGCTGGTGACAAATTTAAACAAATCAGTATAACGTACAAACAGGAGGATATTATGTCAGAGGAAAAAAAAGAAGTCAAACCGGTTTGCAGTTTTTGCGGAAACGACAGTCATCAGAAAGTCATCTTACAGGGCTGGAAAGAAGAAAAACAGGTGTTTGTCTGCACGGCCTGTATGCCGCGCCTGATTCACGGATAATTCCGGCGGAAAAAGGTGGTCGGGCGTACATGCGATTCAAATAGCAGATACGATGCGATAAACAATTATTGGTAGGTTTCATTACACCCTGAGTCTTCACAAATGGTTACGTTGGGTTAATTCACAATTAATTAACTTTACCAGGATTCAGGAGTTATAATGAAACATTTTTTGTTGGGTATTATTTTTGTATCGTCGGTTTTCATATTTACTGCATGTGAAAGCAGTGACGATAGCACCGGTCCGGTTAACACACCACAAACTACACGGACCGCCAGTGCAAACTATGCAGGTGTTGCTGAATTCACCGCTTCACAATCCGGTTCACCGGGAAGCGTTTATGAAGTTTTACCGGGACCGGCAGTAATGAATCCCGCCATGAACCCCACGCCCTTTTCCGATAATATTCAAACCACGACGGGTTCCTATTCATTTACCGTTTCGGATACAGACGAGGATGATTCGCCTTCTTCACAGGATGCGATATCCGATGTGACCATATTGTTTACCGGCAGTGACGGAACCGAATACCTCATCGATAAGATCAATATTATTCACAAGGCAGCCGGCACCGGCGATCATACATTCTTCGGAGGTGTCGGTCGCAATAAAATGATGCATGGCGATACGGGTATCGGTATCGGCCTGATGCCGAAGATGCTGGCATATATTACTCTATGGGGATTGGCAGATCTGAAAAATGCGTCAGATGGTTCGGTAATCGCCGCCAACCGTGTTATTCATATAATGGTCGCAACGAAAGCAAGAGATGCAAATTTGAAAATGATTCCCTCCGCAGTAAATGATTCTTCAGATCACAATACCTGGAATGCGGAAACACATATCATTTTACCGCCGCAAGATATGGCCGGCAACGCTGACCCGGTACCCGGAACCGCCCATGGCTTTTTGCACATGATGTTCGAACAGGTTGCGCTTTCCGGCGAAGCCAGGGATTGGAAACTGGCCTACGAAATTTTACCCGGACCGGCAGCCGTCAATCCGCAAATGTCACCCACACCTTTTTCTGATCGGGTCGCAGTGGGTGGCGGAAGTTTCACGCTTACGACCAGCGACTTAACCGCCGGCGATTCCGAATCTTCCGAAGATGCCGTAGATAATTTTACCCTGTTTTACGAACGGGCGGATGGAACGGCTTTTTCGATTGACGGAATAAATATCATTCACAAAGCGGAAGGTACCGGAGATCATACCTTTTTCGGTGGCGTCGGTTATGATAAGGAAATGCACGGCGATACCGGTGTCGGGACAAACATGATGCCTAAAATGTTGTCATACATTACACTTTGGGGTATCGTTGATCTGAAAGACGGCAACGGAAATGTTCTTGCGGCTGACAGGCTGGTACACATCATGGTTTCTTCCCGTGCGCGAACATCAGACCTGAAGCTGATAACCAACCTGGCAAACGATGCCACCGATCACAGTACGCAAATGATTGAAACCCATATTATTTTACCACCACAGGATACTCAGGGAAATCCGGATCCGGTTGCCGGCACCGGTCATGGATTTTTACATTTAATGTTTGAAAAAACGACGATGAATTAGAAAAATAAACCCGCGGAGAAAGACGCTTCGCGGGTTTTTATTTTCTTTTCTGATGTTCCGGCTCTTAGCTTAAACTTTACGGCAGTTCCGCCAGCGCAATCATCAACTTCTCGTGCAGCCGGTCGATCTTACGGTATGAGCCCGTAAAGTTATTGGCAATCATCGAAAAGCACAGCAATCTGCCGGAACGGGTTCGTACGTATCCGCTGTGACTGCGCACCCTGTCAATCAGCCCGGTTTTAGCCCGCACATTTTCTGCGGCTGCCGTACCCCGGCCAACCGATTTCATATAACCGATATCTTCCGGATCGCCGGCAACGGACAGAGAGTTATAATACGCCTCAAAAGTCGGGCGGGATGTCATGTACGCCAGCAACCTCACCATCATTCTGGTCGTGACGGCATTACTGCGCGACAGGCCAGAGCCGTCGTATAAAAGCAATCCGTCGCTGTTAATATCGTTTTCTTCCAGCCATTCCACAATGGCCCTGATTCCTGCCTGTGAACTACCGAGATTTTTCACTTTTTTTCCGATGATTTTCAGTAGTTGCTCTGCGTATAGATTTACGCTGCGTTTGTTTAATCGATAAATAATATCCTTCAACGGAGGCGAAAATATAACAGCTATCTGCTCTCGTGAAGCAGCCATGGCTACCTTGTTTTTGTCTCGCAATACGACCGGGTTCCCGGTGATCCGGATTCCGCTGTTTTCAAGAGCCGAATTTAAGGCTTGAGCGGCAAATAGCGGCGGATCAGGAATGGACCCCTTAATTGAGAATTCTTTGACTCCTGCAGGGATAGTACCCCGAAGTACACGGATGAATTGCAGCGGACCTCCGTAAATATAGCCGTTGTCCCCCGATCCTTCAGCGCCTGTTTTCATCCGGTTGATAAACTGCAATCCGGGTATTCGGGGTTCGGTGCGCAATACCTCTGCGGGAGCATTAACATATTTCCCGGGTTTGAAATACAGGTAATACAGATTCTCATTTATACACAAACTGCTGGTACCGGCTCCGTAATAGTTACCGATATCAATCCAGTTCCAACCGCCGGGCAGCCACCGGGAATCAAGATACGAGTCATCGGCAATAATTCGGCCGTTGATCAATTTAATACCGGTATTTACAATTTTCAGAGACCAGAATTCGAGAAGTGAATCGAGGGGGAGCACGCCCGGCATTTCGTTTGAACCGAGTGTCGGATCACCTTCACCCCGTAAATAGATATTGCCCTCAAATGAGCCGTCGGGCGATACTTCGCCATCATATTCAAGAAAAGTTCGCATGCGGAAATCAGGCCCCAGCAATTCCAGAGATGCAGCGCTGGTAAGAAGCTTCAGGCCGGATGCGGGCGCCAGGCTCATTTGGCTGTTGTGGCTGTAAAGAATTTTCTTCGAGTCCGTATCGAGAACGGTAAAACTCCATTGACCATGCTTCAGCGGACTACTGGAAACCGTCCGAATTATAAGTTTGGAAATGGGATCGTTTGAGGCGTAAAGACCTGAAACGGTAAAAAAGAGCATCAAAATTGAAAATGACGTTTTTAAAAATATCATCATTGGTCACTCCGGCCCGAAAGTTGCAAATAAATTGTAATTATGATAATATTCAACCGATTACTATTTTAATCAAGAAAACGGATAAACTTTATGTTAAAAACTTATCTGCAGATTCTGGGTGTAATTTTTATTTTTTCGTTAAAGGCCGATGCACAGGATGATTCCAGTTCGGTTTACTGGCCGGATAAAGAAAACCGGATAATCGAATGGGTCGGGGCTTATAATAACAGGGTTGATACGGGATTTGAGCCGGGTCTTGGAGACCGGATTGCCGACCTGCTTTTTGGCAAAAAACAGATCAATTTAATGAATCCGTTCAACCTTGTTGTGGACGCTGAAAGACGCCAGTGGGTTTTGGATCAGGCGCGACACTCTTTGTTCTGTCTGGATTTTGAAGAGGGTGAAATCACCCAATATTACCCGGAAAATGATATGCGTTTGAAGGCGCCGGTGGGGATTTGTCTGGGGGATAATAAAAATATGTTTATTTCGGATTCAGAACTCAACCGGGTCTACCGGTTCAATTCTGAAGATAAACAATTTGAGGAATTTGCCGCTTCTCACAATTTCAACCGCCCCACAGGCCTGGCTTTTTGCAATAAAAACAAAACCTTGTGGGT
This sequence comes from Calditrichota bacterium, assembly GCA_024277055.1. Taxonomy (GTDB): domain Bacteria; phylum Calditrichota; class Calditrichia; order JAJRVZ01; family JAJRVZ01; genus JAJRVZ01. Next base: position 13,973 of record JAJRVZ010000064.1, on the reverse strand, counting down.
CGTTGAAACAAAAAAACATCAGTTGTCACAATTTGATCTGCAGGGTAATCTGCTACGCTCACTGGGGCAACGTGGAACGGGGCCGGGTCAGTTTAATTATCCGACGTTTGTCTGGGTAGATAAAACTGGCATGATTTATGTAATAGATTCCATGAATTTTAGAATTCAGGTCTTTGACATTGAAGGAAACTTCGTGATGGAGTTTGGTGATGCCGGGGACTCAGCCGGGTACTTTGCCCGCCCGCGGGGCGTGGCAACCGACTCGAGGGGACGAATCTATATCGTGGATGCCATATTCAATACGGTACAGGTGTTTGACAGAAGGGGGCAGTTACTCATGCATATCGGACGCCAGGGAAGAAAAATGGGGGAGTTTTGGCTCCCGGCAGGAATCTATATTGATGATAATGATCATATTTTCATAGCGGATTTATATAACTCACGTATCCAGGAATTTAAATTTGTAAAGGGATTTAGCGATGAAAATTAAATGGATTTTGTTCATTGTTTTGCCTGGACTGTGTTTCAGTCAGTCAATTGTTGGAACCGTTCATAATTTGTCTGTTTCCGGGCCGGGTTCTGTAAAGGCCCTGAGCGAAACGGAAATCTGTATATTTTGCCATACGCCGCATGCCGCCAGCGCGAGGGGGGCATTGTGGAACCGTACGGATCCGGTTTCAAACTATACGTTGTATAACAGTTCTTCCACAGAAGCGGCACCCGGTCAACCTTCGGGTTCATCACTTTTGTGTCTTTCCTGTCATGATGGTACCATTGCACTGGGAAATGTTTTGAGCAGACCGGTTCCAATCAGTTTTTCCGGTTCGGGAACTCTTGCCGGACGCGGGAGTGATTTGACAACGAACCTGGATGACGATCACCCGATTTCTTTTACCTACAATTCTTCATTGGCAGCCAGTGACGGTGAACTTGTCGATCCTTCTCTTTTAAGCGGACCGGTACATTTACAAGGCGATAAAATGGAATGTACATCGTGCCATGATCCGCACAGCAATGTGTATGGCAATTTCCTGCTGGCAACAAATGAAAACTCCGCTTTGTGTCTTTATTGTCACGACAAAAATTTCTGGTCTACCGCTTCACATCAGACCTCGAATAAAACCTGGAACGGAAACGGAACGGATCCCTGGTTTCATACCGATTACACAACGGTTTCGCAAAATGCCTGTGAGAACTGTCATGATCCGCACAATGCCCAGGGAAAAGAACGGTTGTTGAATTGGCTGAATGAAGAAAACAACTGTCTGCATTGTCACAACGGAAGTGTGGCAAGTAAAAATATTGAAGCCATGCTGTCAAAAACCTATACCCATAACGTGTATAATTATCAGCAAATACATGATAACAAAGAGCAGGATCCGGTACAGGCGCTGCACGTTGAGTGCGTCGATTGCCATAATCCTCATGCAGCAAACGGAGGAAGCAGCCAGTCACCCAATGTCAGCGGTGCATTACAGGGAGCTCCCGGTATAGACACTAACGGCAATCCAACCAATAATGCCCAATATGAATATGAAATATGCTACCGGTGTCATGCGGATAGTCCCAATAAACCCTCCAGCCCGACACCAAGGCAATGGGAGCAAAACAATGTACGTCTGGAGTTTGATCTGGGGAACACTTCCTATCATCCGGTTGAAGGTCCTGGAAAGAACACGAATGTTCGCAGTCTGATTTCACCCCTGACGGAATCGAGCACAATCTACTGTTCGGATTGCCATGCCAGTGACGGTCCCGGCTCCCCTAAGGGTCCCCACGGCTCAATATATCCGCGAATTCTAAAATTTAATTACAATACACAGGAGAATACGAGCGAATCCTATTTTGCTTATGAGCTATGTTATCAGTGCCACGACCGGAACTCGATCATTAATTCTACCGACAAGTTTGGTAAAGATGTTCATAAAAAACACATTGTTAAGGAGAAGTTTCCCTGCAACCATTGTCATGATCCACACGGTATCAGTTCCGATCAGGGCAGCCATACGGCTCTTATCAATTTTAATACGGCCGTTGTTAATCCAGACCCGAATTCGGGCCGGCTTGAATTTCGCGATACCGGTAATTATAAGGGTGAATGTTATCTGGAATGTCATGGTAAAAGACATGGTCCGAAGACGTATTAAACCTGAAAATGTTTACATTCAGATTTAAAATACTGACATCGCTTTCGCTGATGATAATAATTGCCAGCTATGTGGCCTTTAATTTTTATCAGAATTCCGTGGCGGAAAGAGTTCAACGGAATTCTGAAGAAAGTGTCCGGCGATTACTTGGCATTCTGCGAAATGATATGCTCTTCTTTTTGTCCGACAACGGCGGAAAGATACTGTATCCAATTTTGAACAGATTACAGAAAGATGAGAATATCAATGCAACCTATATACTGGATGCATCCGGAAAAATCGTGATGTCCACAACTTCGGATACGACACTATCCGGTCAGACGGGTTTTATTGACGTTTCTGCGGTTTCTGAAGATATAACTGTAAACTATAGATCCGACCGGGCGGATGACGGATACCTGAGAGCTATTATGCAGATCCAAAACAGCGGAAAATGTTTTTCCTGTCATGGCGATGGTTCCGTAAATCTCGGCTATGTCGTGCTTGATTATTCCATGCGCAACCTGAAAGAAAATATAGCTTTAATCAGACAGTTTGGAATTGTTTTTACAGTTTTAATGTTACTGATAATAATCGTTGGCGCTATTTTCATGCACTACAAATCAGTGCGTCGCTCATTGCAAAACTTTATAAAAACGATTCAAAAAGTTGAAGAGGGAGAATTAAGCGCCAGAGTAAGTATTGCCGATTATAAGGAATTGGGCAGTCTGGGGGAAAGTTTTAACCGTATGCTGGATCAATTGCAGCTCATGCAGAACAAACTTGCAGAATATCACCAGAAAGAATTGCTGAATGCTCAGAAGCTGGCGACCGTCGGTGAAATGGCTGCCGGCCTGGCTCATGAGATAAAAAATCCGCTTACCGGAATCGCAAATGCTATTGAAATAATTGTCAGCGATGCCTATGATGAAGACAAAAAGCCCGTTTTGGAAGAAATTAATCGCCAGGTACACCGGGTAAATAAAACGATAAATGATCTATTGCAGTTTTCAAAGCCGATTGATCTGCAAAGTGAGCCGGGTAATATTAACCAGCTGATCCGGTCAGCCGTTTTTTTTCTTGAAAATCAGGTTACTGAAAAAAAGATAGCATTCCATCTGAAACTAGCCAGCGGTATTCCTGTTTTTGAGTTCGATCACAAGCAAATTGAGGATGTAATCATTAATCTCGGGCAAAATGCAATCCAGTCTATTGTTGATCATGGTGTTGTAACTTTTACAACGGAATTTAATAGTCAGCGGGAATAAATCCTGATCAGGATAGAAGATGATGGCAAGGGTATTCCGGAAGAAGACCGGTCACGGGTATTTAAACCGTTTTTTACCACCCGCAACAAAGGAACCGGGCTGGGGCTCTCAATTTCAAAAGACATTATCGAGCGCCATGGAGGCGGAATAAAAATAGAAAGCAAGCAAAATATCGGAACGACTATTATAATAAGTTTGCCGGTACATCAGACCAGTAAAAAAGATATGACTTTAATAGAAGAAATCGTTTAATATGTCTCGCCTGAATATTCTAGTTATTGATGACGAAAAACTGATATGCTGGTCTTTCAAACAGCAATTAAAAAAAGAAGGCTATTCAGTCGAAACGGCCGAAAGCGGAGAAGAGGGACTGGAGCGCTTTAAGGAAAAATATCCGGATGTGGTTTTTCTGGATAACAAATTACCTGGTAAACAAGGCCTGGAATTAATAAAGGAAATGAAAGCGCTCAAAGAGGATTGTTATATAATTTTTATGACAGCCTACGGTACGATAGAAACGGCTGTAATGGCCATGAAAATGGGTGCCTTCGAATATGTAAACAAACCCTTTAATTTCGATGAAATTGAATTGATTCTTGAGAACATCGAGAAAAAAATTAATCTCGATAACGAGTTGCAAATATTACGCCGAGAGCAACAGGACAAACTAAATTTTAATCACATCATTGGAACTTCAAAATCGATGAATAGAATCATCGATCTGGCAAAAAAGATTTCGCAATCGGAAGCAACTACGGTTTTATTGCTGGGGGAGAGTGGTACGGGAAAGGATCTGCTGGCTCGAATAATCCACAATAACAGCAACAGAAAAGATAAAAGCTTTGTAACCATTAATTGTGCATCCCTGCCTGAAACCCTTTTGGAGAGTGAACTGTTCGGTCATGAAAGGGGTGCATTTACCGATGCAAAAACGCAAAAAAAGGGTCTGTTCGAGGTAGCCGACGGCGGAACGGTGTATCTGGATGAGATTGGTGAAGTAAATGTAGCTCTGCAGGTCAAACTCTTAAATGTTCTTGAAAGCCGTGTCTTCCGTCGGTTGGGGGGGACAGAAGACATCCGGGTAAATATCAGGATTATTGCAGCAACCAATCAGGATCTCAATGCTGCAATAGAACAGAAAAAATTCAGGAATGATCTATATTATCGTCTGAAAGTTTTCCAGTTAACCATGCCTCCCATCCGTGAAAGGCGGGAAGATATTCCTCTTCTGGTAGAATATTTTATTCAAAGCTTTAACAAGCAGTTCAGAAAAAGCATTAAGGGGGTAACGGACAATGCTTTAAAGGTATTGATGAATTATTCATGGCCGGGAAACGTGAGAGAACTGAGGAATGTGATCGAGAGGGCGATTATACTTGAGACGGACGAATGGATTGACACGGATAATCTGCCTTCTGAAATCAGTGGTGTGAAACCGCCGACAAAAATTACGGACGTGGAAAAATGGCTGGAAATTCCGGAAGAGGGATTTTCTATTTATGAAATTGAAAAATCGATCATTGAAATGACTCTTCAAAAATCAGGATATAACCAAACGAGAGCGGCGGAAATGATGGGGGTAACACGGGATACATTGCGTTACAAGATCAAAAAATACAAGATTTCGCAACAGGATGGGTGAAATGCCCCAAAAAATTTGGGTGAAATGCCCCGGCGCATGGGTCATGAAAATTAAAATTTATTAATGTTAAAACGGAGATCGTTGATAAGTAGTTGTTTTTAAAGGTAATTAGGTTGAAGAAATAATAAATTGTGAAACTTGTAATTTCCGGCACGTTGTTTGTATATTAATAAGGCACATGACAAGACGTGGGAAACATTAACATAAACTTACTGGAGGATTTATGAAAAAGTTAGCAAGTCTTTTGGTTGTTGTGGCTGTTTTGTCAGCTACAGCATTTGCAGGGACGATTGTGGGTTCGGCTCATGATTTTTCTAACAAAAACTGGAACAACACCGGCGAAATCTGTGTTGTCTGCCATGCACCGCATAATACAAACACTTCCGTAACGGATGCTCCGCTGTGGAACCATGAAGTAACAACTACAAATTTCACGGTTTACAGTTCCGGCACATTTGACGGCACGATCGGCCAGCCCGACGGTGCATCCAAATTGTGTTTGAGCTGCCATGATGGTACGGTTGCTCTCGACAACTTCGGTGGAACCACAAACGGTTCACAGTTTATCGGTGGTGGCAAAAATCTCGGTACCGATCTGAGCAATGACCATCCGGTATCTTTCACCTATGATGCTGCACTGGCATCCGCAGACGGTGAGATTTATAATCCGACTACGCAGAATAGTGGCCTTGGTGGCACGATCGATCAGGATCTTCTGATCAGCGGTAAAATGCAGTGTTCTTCCTGCCACGATGTACATAACACCCAGGCGGTTAACGGTACGAAATTGCTGGTTATCAACAATAGCGGCAGCGCACTCTGCCTGACCTGCCACAGCAAGTAAAAAAACAATCAGATCTTAAGGGCGGAATTGCCTTCCGCCCTTTTTAATTAAATGATTAGTGAAATAATGAACATAGATCATGCAAGCAACAATAAGAATCTTTTTGCGGGGGCTTTTGGTTCTTTTTTATGCTTCGGCATTAACAATGCAGGCACAAACGATTGTAGGTTCTCAACATGATTTTTCCAGCTCCGGGTGGAACTGGACCTTCATGCACGGTGGAACGGATGAGATTTGTATTCCATGTCATACACCGCACAATGCAGATGCAAGTGTTGTTGATGCCCCTTTGTGGAACCATGAGGTTACAACGGCAAATTTCACACCCTATACCAGCACAACCATGGATGCTGCCACAGGACAGCCGGACGGTGTATCCAAACTTTGTTTGAGTTGTCATGATGGCACGGTGGCACTGGACAGCTGGGGAGGACAGACCGGAACCGTGTTCTGGTCTTCAGGACACAGGGATGTCATGGGAACGGATCTTACTGACGATCATCCGATATCGATTACTTATAATTCCGCCCTTGCGACTTCCGATGGTGAATTGGCCGATCCTTCAACCACGAACAGCGGGCTGGGCAACACAATTGATACGGATTTACTTTTCGGACAGAAACTTCAATGTGCATCCTGCCATGATGTACATAATACACAATCCGTGCCCGGAACAAAATTGCTGCTTATCTCAAACGTGAACAGCGGTTTGTGTTTAACCTGTCATCTGAAATAAGAGGAAATCTTGTTGTAACCGTGAAAATTATGTAATTTTAGGGGTGATTGTTTATCACCCCTAAATTATAAAGATGAGGATGGAAAATGAAAAAATGGAATTTAACAAAACTAGCGGTTTTTCTAATCGCTGTTTTTTTTATATCCTGTTCCACAAGTGGTACACGCCTTATCAGTGAAAGCGAATTGAGGATTTTTCCTGCTCCCCCGGATACTACCCGTATTCAATATCTGACCAGCTTCAGTTCAAGTATAGATATAACCGGTCAACGTACCGGCCTGATGAAATATATATTGGGCGAAAAGCAGGGTGATCCCATCGTAAAGCCGTATGGTATTGCGATTTATAAGGGCAGAATTTATATATGTGACTCGATAATAGGCGGTTTGGAAATTCTGGATCTTAATCAGAAAACTTTCGACTATTTTAAACCGAGCGGACTCGGACTGATAAAAAAACCCATCAATTGTTCCGTAGATGAGCAGGGTTTGTTATACGTGGCAGATGCCAATAGAAAACAGATAATCGTCTTCAATCAGAACTTGAAATATGTTGCCGCATTCGGAGATGCGATGGAATCCAAACCGACGGATGTAGTTGTAAAAAATGATACGATCTGGTTTTGCGATATGCGTCAGCATAAAATTCATGTCTATACAAAAAACGGTTTTCGCCACTTGTTTTCTTTTCCGGATGCCGAAACGGATGATCCGCAGTTTTTAAATCAGCCAATTAATTTAACCGTCAGTTCAAACCGGATATATGTCAGCGATTTCGGAGCTTTCAAAATAAAAGTATTTAACAAAAAAGGTGAATACATTAAATCCATTGGCAGCTTCGGAAGGGGATTGGGACAATTTGTTCGTCCCAAAGGTATTGCCGTCGACAAGAATAATATTCTTTATGTAGTTGATTCGGGGTTTGAGAATGTACAGATGTTTAATTCAGAGGGACAATTAATGATGTTTTTCGGGGGGAGTTACAGTCAACCGGGAGACATGTGGCTCCCGGCGAAAGTGATGGTCGATTACAATAACCTGAAATATTTTCAAAAATATGTCCATAGCAGCTTTAATCTAAAGTATCTGATTTTTGTTACGAATCAGTATGGACCGGATAAAATAAGTGTGTATGGGTTTGTTGAACCAAAAATAACTATACAGTGATTTTACTTTGAGACTGAAAACCAAAAATTTGATTCGGCCACTGATATTTACAATAATTTTTTCGGGAATTCTGGTGAGCTGTAACCGGCAGACCACTTATGATATCCTCAGTACCTTTTTTGATGGTGTACCGGACCCGAATGCAAAAAAAGAAGTAAAGCAGGATTCCACTAAACTGGCATCAAATAAAAATGAATTGCGGTCGCTGCGGGGAAAGAAGGAAAGTGAATTTGTTTTTCACCCGCCCTTCCAGGAGAGAGCCTGTACGGATTGCCATAATCTGGAGGAGGGCAACAGATTGCTGGAACAACCGCCGGCGCTTTGTTTTAACTGCCATGACGACTTCAGCGAAAACTATACCTATTTGCACGGCCCGGTAGTATCGGGGAATTGTACCGGTTGTCATAATCCACATATGGCCAGTGAAAAAAAATTGCTGGAACGTACGGGCCAGGATCTTTGCCTGTATTGTCATGAGCAAAAAGATGTTTTCAAAAACGAAGCGCATGAAGGAATTGATGATGCTACATGTATAGAATGTCATAATCCTCATGGCGGGGATGATCAATATTTTTTCTTTTAAATGAAGAATATGAGAAGAAGTCGATTAAACGGTAAATACAGGAATTCAGATACTTTTAAATTAATGATGACGGTCATTATGGCTGTTTCCATCTTATCCGGAACGTTATATGCCCAGCGTGATGTTCCCTTAAGATTATTTTCATTGCAGAGAATAAACGGCAGTTTTTCATTAGAAGGAAATTACAGAAAACAGGATACCCAATTAAAAGGTGGTCTGCAGGATGAACTGGAAAGCTCGCTCTTCCTGGGAAAACTTGAATTGAACACTCGCAGTTACATGTTTCATCCCAACCTGGTGAGTATCGAATTGGGTGGCGAGTATAATCCCGCTACGCAGCGGGACCGCTATCTGGTTATACCGGACAGATCCGAGATAAACACTGCGGAAAAAATAAACAGCAGGGTGGCTTTCTTCTCCGGTAAGCCGATCAACTTCAGTTTGTTCGGAAGTTTTAATCACAGTTTTACCAATCGGGAGTTTACTACTAATGTAGAAATGTACCGGACGGGTTTTGGTGTAAATTTTGCATTTCGCAACGATATTCTTCCGTTTCGATTAATGTATAACAATCAAAAATGGGATCAGGAAGAATTACAGACAGGGCGGAAATACAGAAGCAGGGACAATTTTTACGGCCTGGAATTTCAAAAATCCTTTTCCGAATTTGATACCCATCGTCTCGAAGTATCGTACGACGATTTTTCAAGGGACTATTTGTTTGACACAACAGTTGAAAATAAAATTGCGAATATTGAACTAAGCAACACAATACGCTTCGGCAAAACAAAGGGAAATTATATTTCATTTATCAATTACAAGATTGAAAACGGAACCATACCATTTAAAAGAATTCAGGCGAATGAATCGGTCTCATACGAGTTACCCTGGAATTTTAAAAGCCGTCTGAATTATCAGTTTTCTAAATTTGAACAAGATAAATTGGATGTGAAGAATCAAAGTATTATCGCAAACCTCGGCCATCAGTTGTTCGAAAGTTTGTCCAGTGATATCTATTATGAATACAACGATTTTAATCAAACTGAATACAAAGAAAATTATAAAGGCTATGGATATTCTTTTGATTATAAAAAGAAAATTCCATTCGGACGATTGGGATTAAAATACAGTTCACGTCAAAGAACAGAAACGCGAAATGCCGGTGAGAATACAATTCAGCTGGTTAATGAAACGCATGTATTAACAGACAGCGGAACCGAATTGCTGAAATTCCCCTTTGTCATTGCGGGAAGCGTAACGGTTACAGATGAAACACAAACGATTATCTACCAGGAAAACATAGATTTCGTGCTCATCGAACGTGGAAATTTCCTTGAAATCCAACGACTGCCGGGAGGCCAGATACCAGCCGGTGCCACCGTTCTGGTAAATTATACAGCGGTACAACAGGGGTCTTACGAATTCACATCGAACAATAATACCTACAGTGCTTCATTAAGTTTATTCAGAAATTTGCTGGAATTCTATTTTCGGTATAACGAATCATCGTTCGATGATTTTTCGAATTCAGAAGCACTGATTCTGAAAAAGTTCAATCAAAACGTTTTTGGTTTGAATGTAAGGCACAAACTGATTCAGGCCGGATATGAAAACGACAATTTCCGCTCGAACATTATTCCTTATAAATCCGAGCAATACTATGTAACCATTGCCGGTAACCTGCTTACGGATTTACTCGCATCTGTAACCGGAAATTATCGTCAGTATATTCTGGTAGATGATAATGACGAACAGACCTTCAGAGATATTTCCGCCAGGTTGATTTATAATCTGGCATACAGAACACATGTAAAATTTGATGGGTCATACCGGTTTCAAAGTGGAAGAACCATCGATCTGGATCTTCTTACTTTTCGCGGGGAGTTCAGCACCTTTTACCGGGAATTGAAAATATCCGTAGGCTTTGAGACTTTCAAAAGAGATTTTTTTGAAGAACAGTTGAATTACAGTAGCGGGTATTTACGACTGGAGCGTAAGTTTTGAAAATACCGTTGTTGATTTTATCGAGTATACTTGTATTGCTTCCTGCAGGGAAGGAGTTGATAGCTCAGGAAGAGAGCTGTGGGGGGGCGGCATGTCATGGATCACTTTTTAATCTTTCCGAACTGCATCCCCCGTTTGAGGAGGACTGCACCAATTGTCACGAACTTAACTCGGAGGAAACAAAGCACCCGGAGAATCCGGGCCAGGAATATACGATAAGTGACGAAGTACCGACATTATGTTATAATTGCCATGATGAAAAAGGTACAAAACAAAATATACACCCCCCTGTTGAAGAGGGTGATTGCACAACCTGCCATTCACCGCACGGTTCGAATCTGGAGTATTTTCTGTTAAAGGAAGGTAAACATATTATATGTCTCAGCTGCCATGAATTGATTGAAGAAAACAGCCGTTTTGGCCATGCTCCGGTGAAAGACGAACAGTGCATGAATTGCCATGATCCTCATGAATCCGATAATAGTGCTCTTTTAAAAGCCGAATCACCGGAATTATGTTTACAATGTCATGATGATTTACAGGCCACGGAATCAACGGAAACGATTCACGCACCATTTGAAGAAGACTGTCTGAATTGTCATGTCCCTCATTATTCACCAAGGGCTAAGCTAACGATAATGAATCCACCAAATTTGTGTTACGAATGTCATGACGAAATCCAACAAACGGCTGAACAATCGAAAGTTCCACATCCGGCTCTAGGTCAAAAAGGCACCTGTTTAAATTGTCATTCACCTCACATCAGTGAAAACTACAGTTTATTAAAATCCGAAGAGCAAAAAGTATGTTTGAATTGCCATTCAAGCGCGAATAAGAGAAGTCTGGCACCAACGCGAAAGCGGCCGGAGTTAATCGATATTAATAAGAAAACCTTACACGCCCCCCTGGAAGAGGGATGTTCAACTTGTCATTTGCCTCATGGATCACAAAACAGCAAGATATTGACGCTTACCTTTCCCGAAGGAAATTATACAACCGGGAAAAGTGAAAATTTTGCCTTGTGTTTCGGTTGCCATGATAGTAATTTAATTGAGAAAAAGAATACTTCGACGGAAACTGAATTCAGAAATGGTCTTTTAAATTTACACTATCTGCATGTAATGCGGGATAAATCCAGAAGCTGTATTAATTGTCATAATGTACATGCATCCGATCAGGATTTTCTGATAGCTGAAAAAGCAAGATTCGGTCGCTGGAAAATGCCGATAAAATATGAAGCGACAGAAAGCGGGGGGAAGTGTCTTCCTGCGTGTAATGAAGAAAAGACTTACTCAAGGACCAGGTAGTAAATGAAGTATTTGTTAATTTGAGGTTTAAGTAGAGTAAAAACGGTCGATTATTACTATGATAAAATTTTAACAATAAATATAGTTTAGGAGACGGATCATGTCTGTAAAAACTATAATTAAACTTTTAGTGATATTTTTACTTGTATCATTATGTACCGTCGCGCTGGCTGATATTACGCAAAGCCATCACGATTTCAGCGGATCAGCCTGGGCAAACAATGAAATCTGTTTACCCTGCCACACTCCGCACAATGCCAGTGTGGATGTACCGAATTCTCCCCTATGGAATCATCAGCTTACCACTTCAGTGTTTCAGGTTTATCAGAGTTCAACCATGGAATCGATCCCCGGTCAGCCCGGCGGGCATTCGAAATTGTGTCTGTCTTGCCATGATGGAACCGTGGCCCTGGAGAACCACAGTGGTAATACCGGTGGAGTCTTGTATATCAGCGTCGGGCTTATCGGGACGGAATTAAAAGACGATCATCCGATTTCGATAACCTACAATTCAGCCCTGGCTACTGCAGACGGCGAGTTGTATGATCCGGCAACAACGCCGTCCGGGTTGGGGGGAACCATTGCGCAGGATTTATTACAGGATGGAAAAGTCGAGTGTTCAACATGTCATGATGTTCATGTGTCACGAAATACGGATGGGTGTCTTGGCTGCCATTTTGTTCATGGAGGAACCACCCGTACATTGTCCCTTCGGGTAGATAACACAAACAGCGCCCTCTGTTTTACCTGTCATAAAAAATAGGAATTTATAGCCGGGACGAAGGGGGCATATGGTAAAAAAATAAAAATTTACCAACTGTGTTCATTGATTAAAAAAGCAGTAAAAACCGACGATTATCAGGAATAGAGAAAAGGACAAAAACAATTTATAAAAAAGGTGAAAATGTAAGTTTTTGTGCAATATTATTGCTTGATGTTTAGGCAATATATTGTTATCTTTTTAACAAGTTAGCCAAAGTAAGAGGAAAGGAATGAAACGGATTTCAGCCCTTTTTGTACTCGCTTTGATGAGTGCAGTTTATGGACAAACTTTACTCAAAGCACCCCACCGATTTGACTCGCAACAATGGAACGCAGGAAATGAGAATTGTGTAATCTGTCATTTTAAAAGTGGACAGTACACAGAGGTCAGAACGGATATCTTTCCGGATAGAGGGGAAAGCTTTCGGGTTTATAAAACAGCAACAATGGATGCTTTTGTTGGTGAACCAAGCGGTATATCAAAACTGTGTTTAAGCTGCCATGATGGAACCGTGGCGCTTGAAAGCGTCCTGATTCAGGGGAGCAATGAAAAAAACGTGCGCAAAGCTCTTGGGGACGATCTCGGTAATGACCACCCGATATCTTTTGTGTATGATGCCAGTCTCACTATAAAAGACGGACAACTGGCCAATCCCATTACAACCGAATCAGGATTGGGAAATTCTATTGATGAGGATTTATTGCGCGATCACAGGGTTGAGTGTATTTCCTGTCATGATGTGCATGGTCAGGCTGATACGAAACATTTGCTTGTAAAAAACAACAACGGCAGCCAATTGTGTTTAACTTGTCACAATAAATAAGTAATTATACTCCCGACCTGCGGGCCGGAAGATTTTTCGGAAAAAGTCAGGCAATCAACGGTTGTCCAAAGGATATCCTGCCAATAACATTTCTGTTGATCTCCCACCAATATCCGTATACGGAAACCTGCTTACATGAATACGGATGTTCACTTCTTTCACGAAAAGAATCTTTGCAGCTTAATATATTTGCATTAAATAAACATTTTTATACATCTTCCCTGGCAGCAGAAATATTCCATGTGAATGAAATGGAAACTTATTAAAGTACCCATGGAATTTAGCTTTTTGAGAAATATACGATTACGGTGATTGTTCCGTTACCTGATTTAAGGATGAAGTGTAAAAGTCCGGAAAAACTTTCAAAGCATCCATTTTTATTTTAAAATAAAGTCAATTTACAAAGGATAATGAAAATGTCGAAATTCGATATTGGAATGATAGGCCTGGGAGTTATGGGGCGCAATCTGGCATTAAACCTGGAACGGAATGGGTTTTCGGTTGCCGGATTTGATTTGGATGAAAACAAGCAGAAAGCAGGCGCTGAAATATTTTCAGGAAAAAAAATGTCGGTCGCTAAAAATATCAGGGAGTTTGTCGGATTATTGAAAAAACCTTATAAAATAATGATAATGGTACCTGCGGGTAAAGCCGTCGACGCTGTTATTACCGATCTGAAACCGATGCTGCAACGGGGAGATGTGCTGATAG
>JAJRVZ010000063.1 GCA_024277055.1 Calditrichota bacterium | reverse complement strand
CGCTGGCTGTACGTCACCGGGATACAAGCCGCTACTTTTTGTTTGACGGGGACGACTTGTTATGCGGCTGGGAAAATCTGCAAAGCGGGGAAGTGCGGCGGGTACGGCAGACAAGCGGCAGTCTGCAGCGGCTTTCATTTATGGGCATCCATGTTATTTCGCCGCGGTTGTTTGCTTTTTTTCCCGAAGAGAATATTTTTTCCATCGTGGAATTGTATTTAAAACTGGCGGCTGACGGCCAGCCGATCACCGGCTTCCGGGCCGATGATTGTTTGTGGATCGATGTGGGTAAACCGGAGCGACTGAAACAGGCTCGCAGAGAGAAACAATTTCATTATTCCGATCGGTAAAATCGATAAATCATTCCGTCAAACGCGCAAAAATACAATTCGCCGGCTTCATCCTCTCCAAAAGTTGAAATGTTCAGACTGGTTTTTTGCAATAGTACGTTGCTTGTTACTTCCCGCCCGTCGTAGCGTAGCGCCCAGATTCGGCCGCTGACAAAATCGGCATAAATATAAGCGCCCTGCAATTGCGGGATTTCAGAACCCCGATACATGAACCCGCCGGTAATTGATTGTCCGACTTCATGGGTATAATCGAGAACCGGAAGGGTCAGTCCGCGTTGATCACAGTTTTCGGACGGTTCGAAGCACTTACTGCCTTCCATGATGTTCCAGCCATAGTTTTTACCCTTTTCGATAATGTCGATTTCTTCGATGCGATTCTGCCCGACATCCGCAGCCCAGAGCGTACCATCGACGCGGTCAAAAGTGAAGCGCCATACATTGCGTAGTCCCCAGGCGTAGATTTCTTCCCGCCGGCCGCTGGTGTTTCCGGTAAAGGGATTGTCAACCGGAACAGCATAATTTTTACCGTTCTGTGTTTTATCGACATCAATCCGCAAAATCGAACCGAGCAGGGTTTTACGATTTTGTCCGTTGCCCTGCGGATCGCCACCCGATCCGCCGTCACCAAGGGAAATATACAGGTATCCATCCGGACCGAAGCGTATCTGTCCACCATTGTGATTGCTGTAGGGTTGATTTACTTCAAGAATTATTTTTTCACTGTTTGGATCGGCTTTATTGGGATTATTGCCGGATACGTTGTACTGCGCCAGCACCGAACGGCGCGGGCCGTCAGCTGAGTAGTAAACAAAGAAGCGGCCGTTCTGCCTGTACTGCGGATGGAAGGCCAGCCCCAGCAGTCCTTCTTCGTTACCCCAGTCATTGACCTTTTCGCGAATGTCCAGAAACAGCGTGCGTCGGGTAACGTTGAAATAATTACCGAACACGAAAATTCGCCCGGCCTGTTCAACGACAAAAAAACGGTTACTGCCGTCTCCGGCATGCTGCAGGTCCACCGGACGATTAAATTTCAGGTTCGGAAAGGCTGCCTTTATTTTCAACGGGCCATTGTCCGGGACCCCGCTGTTTGAACATCCGGTCCAAAGTAGAAATGCAATGAGAAAAAATAAATTGTACAATAATTCTCCGATTACAGTTAATTGATTTGATAAAACCTGAAACGCAAAATCCGGAGAGATATTCTTTTTTTCTGTTTTTTTATGTCTTAACTCTCCGGCTTCTGTTTCCGGAAAAATTGAACACCACAGGTAAATAAGGGGGTCCGTCCCTGATTCAGCAAATCCGCGGTAACTGCTCTCCTGAAAGCATATCCACAACCCGTTTACTGCCGATGGAAGTTTTCATTACCACCCGGCCTGAATTTTCTTCCAGCACCTCGCCGATCATCGCCGCATGCCTGCCAAATTCGTTTTTTCGCATAACGGCTAAGACCGCCTCCGCATCTTCGGCAGGAACCACCGCCAGCAATTTGCCTTCATTGGCAATGTACAGCGGATCGAGTCCGAGGATATCGCAGGCGGCCCGTACGGTTTCGGTGATGGGGATTTTTGTTTCGTCGATCAGCATGCCCATACCGGCAGCGGAAGCAATCTCATTCAATGCACTGGAAACACCGCCACGGGTCGGATCGCGCAGCACGCGGATATTTTTACTGACCGCCAGCATCTCCTCCACCATTTTGTTCAACGGTGCCGAGTCGCTTTGAACCGCCGATTCGAATTCCAGCCCTTCACGCGCCGACATGATTGTAACGCCGTGCTCGGCGATGCGTCCGCTGAGCAGGATTTTATCTCCGGGACGACAATTTTTGGGCGAGCTGTTCACCCCTTCTTCAATTACCCCCACGCCGGAGGTATTGATAAAAATCTTATCCCCTTTGCCCCGATCCACCACTTTGGTGTCGCCGGTGACGATCTGCACGCCCGCCTTGTCGGCAGCTGTTTTCATTGACAATACAATCCGCCACAGGTCGTCCAGCGGCAGCCCCTCTTCGATAATGAACCCAACGGAAAGGTACAGTGGTTTGGCGCCGCACATGGCCAGATCGTTGACCGTGCCGTTTACAGCCAGTTCGCCGATATCGCCTCCGGGGAAAAAAATCGGTTGCACGACATAGGAATCTGTAGAGAATGCCAGTCGTGCCCCCCCGGTTTCGAACACCGCCCCGTCGTGCTCCAGATTGAGCATCGGGTTGTCGAATTGCGGCAGAAACATCTTTTGTATCAGCTGGCTTGAAAGCGTACCTCCGCCGCCATGGGCCAGCAACACTTTATCGTATTCACTTTTAGGAATCGGACAGGCAAATCCGCCCGAGAGATCGATATCGGGTTTGTCACTCATTTTTTTTCCTGTATATTCTGCAACTTATTAATGTAGCAAGGGTTATGAGTTGAAAAGTTTAGTTTAGTTAAATGCCGCCGTCACATTTATTCAACCTTAAAGATGCGCTTCAGCAATTTATGATTTCAACTTCTCAACTTTTAATCTTCATATTACTTCCCATAATGAAAATATGCCGCACAGGCGCCTTCGGAAGAAACCATCGGAGCGCCCAACGGATGCTCCGGCGTGCATTCTTTTCCAAAAGCCGCGCATTCTTCGGGTTTCCTCAGTCCCTGCAGCACCGCACCGGCGATACACACTTCCGGTTCGTTTACTTTAATATCACCGACATCAAATATTCGTTCTGCATCATAGGCCGCATATTTTTCGCTGATGCCGAAACCGCTTTCAGGAATCCTGCCGATGCCGCGCCACTTACGGTCGACCACATCGAAAACATCCGCCAGCAGCGCTTTGGCCGCCGGATTGCCTTCTTTGCGCACCACGCGACTGTACTGATTTTCAACTTCGAAACGCCCGGCTTCCAGCTGCTGTACACATAAATAAATGCCATGCAGAATATCCACCGGCTCAAAGCCGGTTACGATGATCGGAACTTTAAATTTCTCAGCCAGCGGCAGATACTCCTCATAGCCCATTACCGTGCAGACGTGTCCTGCAGCCAGAAAGCCCTGCACCTGCGTTCCCTCCATCGACAGAATCGCTTCAATCGCCGGCGGCACCAGCACATGCGAACAAAGCAGCGAGAAATTGGTCAATCCCCTTTTGTGAGCCTGTGCCACGGTCATGCCGTTACCCGGCGCCGTGGTTTCAAACCCCACGCCGAAAAACACCACTTTTTTATCGGGATTTTCTTCGGCAATGGTCACCGCATCCATTGGCGAATAGACCATGCGCACATCACCGCCGTTGGCTTTAACGCTCAGTAAATCTTCATCGGAGCCGGGTACGCGCAACATGTCCCCGTAGGAGGTGAAAATGACGTCATTCCGTTTGGCGATGGCGATAGCCTTGTCAATCATTTCCAGCGGGGTTACGCACACCGGGCAACCCGGACCATGAACCAGTGTTATCTCCTCCGGAAGCAGATCCTCCAGACCGTATTTCATGATCGCATGGGTTTGTCCGCCGCATATTTCCATGATTGTCCATGGTTTGCTTACCGATTTACGTATGGCTCCGGAAAGATTCCGAGCGGCTGTCGCATCTCTGTATTCGTCTTTATATTTCATATATCGCACCTTTTGTTAGCCACGGAAACACAGAGGGAACTGAGAAAAAAATAGTACTTTGGCTTTTCAATTGATCCGCGTCCATTCCGTGTTTTTCCAGGATCAATATTATTAATTTCTCTGCGATTTCCGTGCTACTGTGACAAATTTACTCCTGTTCCGGCAGATCACCCATTTCCCGTAGAATACGCAGCGTCTCGATGGCATCCTCTTCGTCCAGTTTATTCAATGCAAAACCGGCATGCACGATGACATACTCGCCCTCTTTCACTTCCGGCAGCCAGTCCACGCAGACCTCTTTCACTACGCCGGCAAAATCGACTTTCGCCATGCGCAACGCATCTTTATTATCCTGAATCGATAATATTTTACCGGGTACCGCAAGACACATTTATCCACCTCCAGTTTTTAACTCACAATTTCCAGAAAATTTGAATCCACTTTCTTCTTTAAGCTGTTGTTTTCAGCTTTTTATCTTTTAAAAAAGCCGCCACCTGTCCCAGTGCAATGCCGCCGTCGTTGGGCGGTACCCGCTGATGCCAGTAGGCCCCGACCCCTTCACTTCTCAACCTGCCGATAACCCGTTTCAGCAGAAAAATATTTTGAAAGCAGCCGCCGCTGAGCAGCACTTTTTTCAGTTTGAACCGCCGGGCCAATTCGGATGGTATCCGCGCCAGGCCGTTATGAAACCGGGCGGCGATCCTTTCCGCCGGTACGTTATTCTGAAGATCGCTCAGGATATTTTCAATCACCGGTTGCCAGTCGATGCTCAATTTTTCCTCTTCCTGAATGGAAAACGAATACCACCCCGTTTCCGTTTCATCGCTTCTAAATTCCAGCATCATCGCCGCCTGACCTTCGAAACTCATATTCATGCAGATGCCTAGCAGCGCCGATACGGCGTCGAAGAGCCGTCCCATGCTCGAAGTACGCGGGGAGTTCACCCCTTTTACAAGCATGCTTTTCAGCAACGGCCGCTCTTTATCCGAAAAAGCATTTCGCAGGTCTGTTTCCCGTTTAAAAACAGCGTCTCCGAAAAGTTCAAAGAGCAGACCCAGCGCCGCGCGCCGGGGTTCTTTCACGGCTTTTTCGCCGCCCGGCAGGGAAAAAGAACGCAAACCGCCGATATGTTTTATTTCCGTGTCATCGGAAATAAATACTTCTCCACCCCATATCGTGCCGTCGCCGCCGAAACTGGTGCCGTCCCAGCTGATGCCCAACGCCGGCCCTTTGATCCGGTTTTCCGCCCGGCATGACCACACATGAGCTTCGTGATGCTGCACCTGCGTAAAATGCTCAAAATGATTACGGGCATATTGCGTACTCACATAATCAGGATGCAGGTCGGCGACCACCTGCGGGTGACTAATATCATACATTTTTGTAAAGTCTTCAACAATTTTCTCAAATGCCTGCACCGATTCCAGGTTCGACAGATCGCCGATGTGCTGGCTCACAAAAACCTGATCTCCCTTACAGACAGCGATACTTGATTTCAGATGAGCACCCAGAGCAAGAACCGGCCGGGCCGTATTCGGCACTTCCTCTTCCAGGGTTACCGGCAGCGGCGCGTACCCCCGTGCCCGGCGGGTGAGCATCTCCCGGCCCTGAATAATGCGTACAATCGAATCATCCACCTGGCGCACGATGGGCCGGTTATGAAACAGAAAAACATCGGCTATGCCCGATAACCGGTCCCGTGCAACGGCATTTTCGGTAACCATCGGCTCTTCGGAAAGATTGGCACTGGTGGCCACGACCGGGAATCCAAGTTCCCACATGAGCAGATGATGCAACGGCGTATAAGGAAGCATCACTCCCAGCCACGGGTTCTGCGGCGCCACCCGTTCGGCGATGTGCTCTTCGGCCTTCTCTGATTTGAGCAGCAGAACGATGGGAGATTCAGGTGAACGAAGCGAACGAGCCTCCATGTCGCCAACGAAGCAGAATCGCTGAACGCAATTCAAATCGGGCGCCATGATCGCAAACGGTTTTTCCGCACGACGTTTGCGTCGGCGTAGTCGTTGAACCGCCCGATCGCTTCGGGCATCGACCAGCAACTGGAAGCCGCCCAGGCCTTTCAGGGCAACAATTTTACCGTTGCGGATAAATTCGGCCGTTTGCCGCAATGCCGTATCTTTTTCAGATAACCTTCTACCCGCTTCATCGCACAAGGTAAGCTGCGGGCCACAAACCGGGCAGGCCACCGGTTGGGCATGAAAGCGACGATCTGACGGATCCTCGTATTCCTTTCGGCAGTCGGGACACATTTCAAACTGTTTCATCGAGGTATTGGGCCGGTCGTATGGCAACGCTTCAATTATGGAAAAACGCGGACCACAATTGGTACAATTGATGAACGGGTAGCGGTAACGCCTGTCGGACGGATCGTTCATTTCCCGCAAACAGTCTTCACAAACGGCGATATCCGGTAAGATAACCGCCGATATTTCTCCGCCGGAATCGCTGTGCCTGATCTCGAATCCGCTGTAGTCCACCGGATCGAGAAAGGAGAATTCCATACTCTGAATGACGGCATGACGCGGCTTTTCCCGTTCTATGCGCAGCAGAAACCGGTCGAGCGATTTCCGTTCCGCTTCGGCTTCGATAAATACGCCGCTTGCCGAATTGGTCACCCAGCCCTTCAATTTCAGCTCATCCGCCAACCGGAAAATGAACGGCCGGAATCCTACCCCCTGCACGGCACCGCGGATGGTTATTTTGACTCGCTGCTGCATGAATCCATTTTAGGTCAATTTTCCATTTCATTCAACAGTTTTTGAAGATTTGACGGAATCACCAAAACGGATCCGTTTGAATCAGGATTTTCAGTATCCGGTAATTTTATATAATGGCCAATCATCCGCCTATACAAGAGAGAATGGCGTTTCCTGCAAACCGTATTTTTAATCGCTTATTTAAGCTTTGCGAAGGACGCCAAAACAATTTTTGTAATTGAGAAAAACGGATCGCTTTTGTAATTTGATTTTATGAATTCAAAACACGTTTCGGTTTTCATTCCCTGTCTGGTAGACCAGGTGTATCCCGAAATGGGGATTGCCATGATTAAACTGTTGCGCTCTTTCGGATATGAGATTTTCTACCACAAAGAACAGACCTGCTGTGGACAACCGGCCTTTAATGCCGGTCAAAGAAAGGAAGCCATAAAAGTTGCCGGCCATTTTGTTGAAGTATTTGCCGAAGACGGGTTGATCGTTTCACCCTCCGGTTCCTGCACGGCCATGGTTCGCAAATACTTCCCGAACCTGTTCGAAGGACATCATGCCTGTGAAACGGCGGCGGCACTTGGCGGGCGCGTGCTGGAATTCTCGGAGTTCATTCAACAGGAAGATTTGTTGAATAAAATCAGCGGGAAATGGAAAGGCCGCATTGGTTTCCATAATTCCTGTCACAGTTACCGCGAGCTGGACATTGATGATTTTCCATTGCGGATATTGAAACGCATCGACGGTGTTGAGCCGGTTCGGCCGCCGGGCGAACCGGTGTGCTGCGGATTCGGCGGCCTGTTTTCCTTTAAATTCCCTGCCGTTTCCGCAACCATGGCCCGATCACGGCTGGAGCAGTTTTTTGAACTCGGGTTGAAAACAATCGTCTCCAACGATCCGGGGTGTATTATGCACCTGCGGCAGGAAGCAAAGGACAAAAATATGAATATGGATATTTTACATTTAGTGGAATTTTTGGAACGGACAACCAAAACTATTTGACTGCCGAAAAACACGGACTTTCACGGATATAAAATTGAATACGCAAAAACAGTTCAAAAAACAGTCGGCCGAAAAGGCCCACGACCAGCAACACCTGTTGAAAATCCGCAAGGCCATCCGAACTTACGATGAAAAAGTTGCGGAAATGAAACAGGCTCAATTCATCGACTGGCCGGCGGCGCGAAAGCAGGCCGGACAAATCAAGCAGTATGTTTTGGAAAACTGGGCCGATCTGCTGGAACAGTTCGAATCCAATATGAAAGAAAACGGCGCAGAGGTGCTGTGGGCGGAAACGGCTGAACAAGCGAGGCAAATATTTCTGGAGATTGCCGACAGGCACAAAGCAAAAAAAATCGTCAAGTCCAAATCGATGACCACGGAAGAAATTGAACTGAATGAAACATGTGAAGCGAACGGCATCGAAGTTTGGGAAAGCGACCTGGGCGAACTGATCGTGCAGCTGGCCGGTGAAAAACCGTATCATATCGTCACCCCGGCCATGCACAAAAGCAAAGCAGAAATATCAAAACTGTTTCACGAAAAACTGGGTTCCGTCGAAAGCGACAGCGCCGAAGAGCTGACGATGATCGCCCGCGCCCATCTGCGCCAGGCGTATGTTACCGCCGATATCGGCGTCAGCGGCGCCAATTTTCTCATCGCCGACCCGGGGCTGGTACACATAACCGAGAACGAAGGCAACATCCGGCTGACAACCGCCTGTCCCCCGGTGCATGTGGTCATTGCCGGTATTGAAAAACTATTACCGCGGCTGGAAGATCTGGCCCTTTTTCTTCCGCTTCTGGCCACCAGCGGTACCGGACAGCAGCTGACCGGATACAACAATCTTATTCGCGGACCACGTGCAGCCGGTGAAGCGGACGGTCCGCGGAAAATGTACGTCATTCTGCTGGATAACGGCCGCTCACAACTGCATGCCGATCCGAAACTGCGTATTGCCCTGCGCTGCATTCGCTGCGGCGCCTGCCTGAATGCCTGCCCGGTTTACAAAACCATCGGGGGACACAGCTATCAAACCACATATCAGGGGCCAATCGGCGCCGTGCTGACTCCGCAGTTTCGCGGGATTGCGGAGTGGCATCATCTGTCCGACGCTTCCAGCCTGTGCGGCGCCTGCACACAGGTTTGTCCGGTAGACATTCCGCTGCACGAACTGCTGCTGGAAAATCGCCGGCAAAGCGATGAACAGAGCAACACTTCCTTATTCTGGAAACAGTCGTTAAAAATCTGGGCGGTAATAATGAGCGACCGCGGTAAACTGAATGCCTTCCACCGCGCGGCTGCCAACGGCGCCGAGGCCGCCGCATTGTTATTGCCGCATGAAACGGGTAAACGCATTCCGAAACTGGCGCGTCAAACTTTTGCCCAATGGTGGGAAGAAAATGAACAGTCGTGAAAAAATATTACAACGCCTGCGGCAATCTTCGCCACTGCAAAACCCTGCGACTTCGCCTTTCGGCAACGATGCCGGCATTTTCGCCGATTATACTGACGATGAAAACAAGTGGCTTTCGCAGTTCCGCGCAAAATTTGCGGCATTGAACGGTGAATTGTATGAAGTTGGAAATATTGCCGAAGCCGGGCAACAGATTCAAAAATTGCTGTCCGGTGCTTCGCCGGTGCTGGCACAGGAACATCCGCTGATTCGTGAAATATTGCCGACGGTGGAACCGGATACTGATTTTTATCCCGGACTGGAATTATCCGCCCCGGAATTTGCCGAATACCAGGCTGCGATTTCGGTTGCCGATTGCCTGGTGGCCCGTACGGGCAGTATCGTGTTGAACAGTCGCAGCGCGGGCGGTCGCCGTTTGTCGATACTGCCGCCGCTGCACATCGTCATCGCCAAAACAAATCAACTGGTGCCTTCGCTTTCCGAAGCCATTGCCCTGTATCTTAAAACGAAAATGGACTGGAGTTATGCGGTGATCATTACCGGACCGTCACGTACCTCGGACATTGAAAAGCAACTGGTGCTCGGCGCACACGGCCCGAAACGGCTGGCGATAGTTTTACTTCATGCATCATAAGCGGGTATTCAATCAGCAATTGATATAAATACGCGATGAGATCGGGGAATAGTTTTTCCACATAAAATGAAACGCTTTTCGTGGATTGAGTTTTCGTTCGCAAAAATGAAATTTACCGCTTCATTTTTATTATTTTCGATATTTCACCCGGCCATTGCAGCACGGCTGTTCCTGCATTCGGCGAAAACCGATCGGCTTTGATTGTATCAGCGTAATTTCAATTACGAATTGATGTTCATGTTTTTATTAAAATAGCCGTGCAAGTTGAAAGAAACCGAAGGGAATTCAGGGAATCACATGACTGTTACAGTAAAAAACAATATCCCCGTGTTATCCACAGCACAAATACGGGAAGTGGATCGGTTGATGATTGAACGTTACGGCATTCAATTGATCCAGATGATGGAAAACGCCGGGCGTAATCTTGCCCTTTTGGTACGACGCAGCATGGGTGAATCGGTTGAAAATCGCAGAATCTGTGTGGCAATCGGTAACGGAAATAATGGCGGAGGCGGCCTGGTTGCCGCCCGGCATTTAAGTAACTGGGGCGCAGAAGTTACCGTACTGGTTGCCACACCCGATACGATATTCAAACCGGTGGCGGCTCTGCAACTGGAAATCGTTCGGCATATTCCCGTCTCGGTGGTTTTTGCCGGGCAGATAAATCAGTGGGTAAATTTGCAGGAAACCGAATTGATCATTGACGCCGTTTTCGGTTACGGGCTTAACCGTCCCCCGGAGGGAATAGCAGCCGGGGTGATCGACAAGATCAATGGTATGAGCAGCCCGGTTATTTCGCTGGACACACCAAGCGGTTTGAATACCAGCAACGGAAATGCCTCCCCCTTCACCGTGCGGGCAGACAAAACATTGACCCTTGCCCTGCCTAAAAACGGTTTGTTGATGCCCAAAGCGCGGGAATATGTCGGGGAGCTGCTGGTTGCGGATATTTCTGTGCCGCCACTGCTTTACTGCGAATTGGGTATCGAAGTGCCCCCGCTCTTTGATGAAGATACCATCGTACCGGTACAATAAAAAATGCCACCGCTTTAAGCGATGGCATTGAATGGTTATTTTGTCAGTTTTAACGGGTCGAGAATATCATTAAGTTCCGCTTCATTCAGATCGGTTTGCTCCAAAGCAACTTCTTTCAGCGAGCGACCCTCTGCGTAGGCGGTTTTTGCGATGCTTGCACCCTTTTCATACCCGATTACAGGATTCAGGGCTGTGACTAGAATCGGGTTTTTATCCACCAGCGATGCCATTTTATCCGTGTTCACCGTATACCCTTCTATGGCCTTGTCGGCCAGAACACGGGCTGCATTGGCCAGTATTTCTATAGACTGTGTAAGGTTATAGGCGATCATCGGTAACATTACGTTCAGCTGAAAATTACCCGATTGCCCGCCGATTGTAACCGAAACATCATTTCCGATTACCTGTGCGGCCACCATCGTTACGGCTTCCGGAATAACGGGGTTGATCTTGCCCGGCATAATGGAAGAACCCGGTTGCAGAGAGGGTAACGAGATTTCACCGAAACCGGCTATCGGTCCGCTGTTTTCCCAGCGCAGATCATTGGCAATTTTCATGAAACCTGCAGCAATGGTTTTCAATTGCCCGCTTAATTCAACGGCAGCGTCAGCTGTAGAAAGCGACTCGAAAAAGTTACCTGCTTTTTTGAAGGGAAACCCGGTTTTTTCGGAAAGTTTCTTTGCAAATCGTTCAGCAAACTCCGGATGGGCATTGACGCCGGTTCCGACCGCCGTGCCGCCCTGTGCCAGCTCGGCAATTCTCGGCAGCGATGCCTGTAATCGCTCGATACCGTGCTTTACCTGGCTGGCCCAGCCGGACATTTCCTGGCTGACCCGCACCGGCATGGCATCCATCAGGTGGGTGCGTCCGGTTTTGACTACATCATCGTATTGGGCTGCTTTGGTTTCAATGGTTTTATGTAAATGCTCCAAAGCAGGAATCAGCATCTCCGAAGTTTCCATATAAGCGGCAACATGAATAGCTGTAGGAATTACGTCATTCGATGACTGACCCATGTTGATGTGATCGTTGGGGTGAACCTTTTCACCCAGTTTTTTTGTGGCCAGGTTGGCGATTACTTCATTGGCGTTCATATTGCTGCTGGTACCGGACCCCGTCTGAAAAATATCAATCGGGAATTCCTTATCGTGCCCGCCGTCGATCACCTCCTGAGCCGATTCAACAATTGCCTTTTTCATGGTCTCATTCATCAGACCGAGATCAAAATTGACTTCAGCAGCGGTTTGTTTGATCAGGCCCAGGGCTTTAATCATCGCCCGCGGCATTTTAAGATTGCTTATCGGGAAATTATTGACGGCCCGCTGGGTTTGTGCGGCCCACAGGGCGTCTTCGGGAACCTTTACTTCTCCCATGGAATCCTTTTCAATGCGGTAATTGGCCATTTTAGCCTCCTTTAACCGGTATGCAATGGTTTGACAATTGGTTTTTTGTTTTGTGAATTAAAATTACAAAAACCGGCGGAAATGAACAATAAATTTTATTCCGGGGACGGAAGATCGATCAGTTTTTAATTATAACTTCAATATTGCGGACGGGAAAATCGGAATCATAAAGCAGGCCGACGACGATATCTTCATTTGATTGACGCAGGTAATAATCGAGCGGGCGGTTTACTTTCCGCGCTACATTGATCTTATAGCGAAAATTGTTGCCATTGGTTTTCAGAATCGACCACACATCCTGTGTGCGCAATCCGTTAAAACGGGCTTCAATAAAGTCACCCTGGGCTGTTGTTACTATATTTCCGAATGTATCCGGGCTCACCTCGGTAAATTCACGATTATACTCTTCCATAGAATATTCTCCGGCAACGGTCACCAGTATTTCCTGAATGTTTTCACCCGGCTGCTCGGCTACGGCGCAGTAAACTGATAAATGCCAGCCACCCTCACGATCCTGATATTTGTCTGTAAACATGATAAATTCGGGTATCTGTCCGAAATCAAGCCCCAGATCAAGACGCCGGGTTTCCGTTGCCGTTCTGACGAAAACCGTCCAGACATCCGCTGCCTGATGATCGACAAAAACAGCTTCCCGGTAATTAATTCCATTCGTGGTGTAAATACCGCCGAATTCAACCGGACTTAACAGTTGCAGAACACCCGTATCGGGAGAAGGGATTATAATGCGGTTATCTTCCGTATCCATCGGGTTGCGTTCGGCACAACCGAAGTAAAGAACCAGCGTCAGCAGATAAATAAAATACTTCATGGAACCAAAATAACAATTCATGAAATCCCTCACTGTATGTTTCTTTACAAACAGGAGTACAAATACCGTAAAATATCCCTAAAGCGTACCCGCCATGTTCTGAATATCCAATTCTTTTATCAAAACCGAAGTGGGTTGTTTATAACAAAACATGGTCGCCTTTGCAACATCCGCCGCCTGCAGCATTTTTTTTCGATCCCAACCGTAAGGTATACCGTCCTGCATCGGCGTATCGGTTGCGGCCGGAAATACGGTTGTCACGCGGATGCCCCGGGACTCTGTTTCCTCGCGCAGGGTATCGGCCAGTGCCCGCAACCCGAATTTCGAAACACAATAGGCACTCCAGTCCGGAAATGCCTGGCGTCCGGCAACCGAATTGATAAAAACGATCTGACTGCCATTTTTCATAAACGGCAGTAATTCTTTCGTAAGTAAAAACGGAACCGTCAAGTTTACTTCGAGCACTTGCCGCCATTCCTGCTCCGGCATTTCCGCAACAGAACCGAGACTAACGATTCCCGCAGAATGCACCAGCAAATTGACCGACACTGTGTTTTGCTTCAAAAAAGAAACAATTTCCGCACGTTCGTTTGCGGCTGTCAAATCTGCTGAGAGCGGGTATATATTACCCTTCCCGACTTCGTTTTTTAAGGATTGCAGATCATTTTCATCGCGCCCGAGCGCCAATACCGACAGGTTTTCCTCCGCAGCCAATGCGGCCGTCGCCCGGCCGATTCCTTTACTGGCCCCTGTAATAACCGCCCATTCAGAAAGCACTTGGTTCACTCCTTATTAAATGAAGAAATTCCGAACGGGTTTTTTCATCCCTCTTGAAAACACCGAGCATGGTCGATGTTATCATTTTGGCACGGTCTTTCTGTACGCCGCGCATCATCATGCACATGTGATACCCTTCGACCACCACGCCGACACCCTGTGGGTTCAGCTGTTCTTTCAGAACATCGGCGATTTGCCGGGTCATATTTTCCTGCACCTGCAACCTGCGGGCGAACATATCTACAATACGCGGGATTTTACTTAACCCTACCACCTTGCCGTTGGGAATATACCCGACATGCACTACGCCGAAAAAAGGCAACATGTGGTGCTCGCACAGACTGTAATATTCAATGTTGGTGACCGTCACCATCTCATCATATTTTACATCGAACATGGCGCCGTTAATAAGGGTCTCCGGCGATTGCTCGTATCCGCGGGTTAATTCCCTGTACATTTTTGCCACCCGGTGCGGCGTGCGCTGCAAACCCTGCCGGTCGGGGTCTTCTCCGATTTCGTGTAACACTTTTTTTATTGCTGTTTCCAGTTCTTTCATTTATTACTCCAATACAGTCGTTCGGTAAAATTACATTCAAATTTCTCAGACATCCACACCACATTCAAAATAATTGTTGTTGGTTTCCCACAATTTAATATGATACAGCATGTCTGGCGGGAATAATTCAGACAGTTCATTCCATAAATACCGGACAATATTTTCACCGGTTGAGATATGCTCTTTGAAATAAGGTACTTCGTAATCCAGATGCTTGTGTTCCAGCCGGAGCAGAAATTCATTGATTTTTCTGTCCATTTCCGAAAGAGAAAAAATCATTCCAGTTTTTTTGTCCGGCTCACCAACCAGCGATACCTCCAGGAAATAATCATGGCCGTGTCCGCTGGGATTGTTGCACTTTTCATAAACGTTGATATTCTGCTCATCACTCAGCAGAGATGAATGCAGGCGGTGTGCAGCACTGAAAGAATAAACACGGCTGAAGCTTGTTTTCAGATTCATTTATCCTCCCGCCAGACGTCGACATACAGATCCTTTCGCTCGTAAAGCCGTATGCGTTGCAACCTGAAATCGCCTTTATCGCGCAGTTCTTCGTCAATTCGCCGAAACAGTACGCCCGCGATATTTTCCGTCGTCGGGATACTTTCCATGAAATAGGGCGTATCGACATTGAGGTATTTATGGTCAAATTCCCGCACTACCTTATTCACATACTTTTTAAGATCCGACAAATTGATGATCATACCCGTTTTGGGATCAATGGCACCGGTAACGGAAACATGCAGTTCGTAATTGTGTCCGTGTCCGTAAGGACTGGTGCACAGACCGAACACCTCATTGTTTTTTTCTTCACTCCACTCTTCCCGCCAGTAACGATGGCTGGCCGAGAACTCGAATTTTTTAGTGATTAACACCCGCTTTAATGACATTTTCGTTTTCCGCTAATTTAACATTCTTTTATTGAACGCAGCCAGCTTATAAAAAATTCAGGTATTTTCAAATTGAAAAAGAAATATGATTGAAATTTAAAATAATTGTAATCCACTATTCCTGATGGCTCAATACATGATCCGGGTCCAGGGCAACCGTCTGTGTGCTTTCCCAGTCGAGGGCCGGTGCAGGCAGGTTTCGGGTAACGGTCGCTTTTAACGCCACCGATTTCAGCTGAGCGATTTCCGCCTGGGATTCGTTACGGATTAAAACCATCACGAGGCGGGTAATGGCCTTTTCCGGCTGGGCCTTGATTTCTTTGACTTTGTTGCGCTCGAATTTCATCATCGAAAGCAACTGTTTGTCAGCATGCAGTTTTTCCGCTACTTTTTCGTTCGATTTCTGGTTTTCGGCAAAATTGATAATCTCATTCAAAGCATCTGTATACCGACTTCGTATCTCGGGGATTACCGCCGTATCCAGCAGATCGGCACCAACCGGCAAATCGTATAATCGATCCATGAATTCCTGTATCAATTCGCCGCGAATGATATTGCCATGCTGCGGCGCTATTACCAGCGGCTGCGGCTGTAACTTCCTGATCAGGTCCAGGGTATATCGGATCGCCTTCCTGGTCGGCATGTAAAGTTGGTGAAAGGCCATTATTCCGTCCCAGTTGTTTTTCTGCGCCCACAGGGTGAATGTTTGCTCGCTGTTGGATATGCCTCCGAACAGATCACCTGTAAACAGGATGCGGGTTTTGGGATCGTAGGTTAAAAAGGCTCCTTTGAAATGACAAAACGGTGAGGGAATGTAAATCAGCTCATGACGGGTTGCCAATCGTACCCGCCAGTCTTTCAGCTCATTGATCAGTTTTACGCTTTTAGGATTGATTTCGTAATGGGATACCAGGCGCCAGTTATCTTCTGTCGTCATGCAAATGGCTTTGGGATTGATATTTTTAATGAATATGGAATTCATACCCACGTCGGGGTCCTGGTGATTAATACTGTAGATGTGCAGACTGGAAAGGTCGCCGATAACGGAACTGATTTTTTTTGTTATCACCGGAAAATCGACCGGCGATCCCGGATCGATCAGATAATTAATTACCTGCGTACCGTTTTTGAACTGGCGCAGATATACATTGATCTGTAACAGGGTTTCAGGATTACGATACCCCACCCACCAGGTGTCATCCCCGATCTGAACCGCCTTGTCAAGATTCAGTCCTGCCTCATCGGGCTGCGGTTTCTCATTGCTGACCGATGTACGGATACGGATGGTTTTCGGTTTCATGATAAAAGTGCCGTCCTGCCATTTTCGTATTTCATCCAGCGCTTTATCCTCACTGTATTCTTTATACGAAATCCTGGCAATATCGCCTTTCTCCAATTCCAGTGTCGCTTCATTGCCGGCGCTCTGCAAAACCAGTTCCCCGCTGAAGGCCTGTGAGGTACAGATGCGCAACAATTCATCAACGGAATAGTCGGCGATATTCCCCTTTTGCAGACGGGCCTGTTCCTTCGTTCGTTCGATCCGTTTGAACATGGCTTTTATTTTGGCTATCAGTTCATCCACCTGAAATGGTTTGGTCAGATAGTCATCACTGCCGCTTTGAATTCCCTCGAGAAGCCGGTCTCTTTTGCCGGTAAGGAAAATAAAGGGTATGCTGCTGGAAATTTCTGATTTCCGGATGGTTTTACACAATTCTATGCCGTCCATACCCGGCATGGCAATATCGGAAATAATCAAATCGGGAATGATGTTGGAAATTTTTTTCAGAGCATCGCTGCCATTGGTTGAAGTGATTATTTCATAATCCCCGGTCAGTTCGAGTATACGCTGAACGGAGAATAATATCGGTTCCTCGTCTTCCACGAGTAAAATGGTTTTCTTTGAAGCCATGGGCCTTCCTTCTGGCAATATGTCCCCTGATTAACAGTTAAACAGTAATCGGCATTTTATCGCCGGAATGCAGGAAATTTCGCTAAAATTATACTACGCCCCGATAGGCATTTGTTGAAAACCAAATCGAGTGCTGATATATTTTTCTGATTCTGTGAATATTTCCGTACATTTAATCGTATAACACGGTATCAATCAATTACCTGTTTTAAAATTCGGAGGAAACAGACATGATAAACACGCTGGAAAAAATAAAAAAGACGCTGGAGGAAAGCTATGATGTATTCAGAGACAGCGCCACCAATATTATCGACAAGGCGGAAGATTTCGGTAAGATAAGCAAATTGAAATTTGAAATCCGTCAGATTACCGTAAGTGTGGAGAAAAAACTGACCGTATTAGGTGATGCTGTTTACAATCACCTGATAAAAAATGATGTTGAAGCGCTGAAAAATAATCCGGCGATCAAGCTGGTGGTCGAGGAGATTCAGGACCTGTACGGACAAATTGAGACCAAACAGAAGCAAATTGACGAATTGGTAGCCGAGAATCAGGAAATACTGAAAAGCAAGGAACAGGATAAGATGCAAAAGAAGATAGAAATTCTGGAGCAGGAGATCAACGAAAGAATGAGTATCCTCAAACAACTGAAAAATGAAACTGACGAAGAAAAATAAACATACTCTGGCTTCAATTAAAAAGGGCTGTTAAATTCCTGACAGCCCTTTTTATTTAAATCTTAAAATCCATATTATTTTGGATTGGCGATTAATCCACCGCTAAGTGGATGCGGATGTAAATGTACTTCATTCATTATTCCCGGCTGAATATTCACATCTGTTTCTCCATAAAATAAAGTAGTTTGTCCTGAATCGAAAGCGGTAACAGAAAGGTGCCATAATTCTGCCATAACATTTCCGAAATCTGTTGCAGCCGAATTATCATCGATTTCAAATTCACGAACAACAGGATCAAAACCGGTTCGTATCGGTTCTCCGGTAATGAATGCCACCATTGCCGGTTCAGCTGAACGGAGAATGGAACCGGCGAATCAGAATCGTCAGCTGAATTAGTATTCCTGCAACCCGTGAACAATATAGAAAAGACAAACAATACACTATAAATACAATGAATTTTGAATTTATTTTAAACACCTGAATTCTGAATATAGCGATTTATAAAATCACTGTGTTCAGTAATCAGGCCAACCGTTCGCGTGTTCAAAACAACGAAGTTCGAGGTTCATTTCAGACTATCCGGCGATTTGCATATAGTTGTGGAATGCTCAAATTGCAAAAGAGAACAACCGGGTTAAATTTTTTCCCGAATAATTTTATTCCGGGGATAGATTATATTATATTTAGAGCCTTCCAGCATTTTCCGCTCAAATTCCAGATTCAACTTTTTGCACAGAAATTTCATAGCTTTTTCCGGCGTTCTTACCAGGTCATTAAACTGTATATTGATCGCTCCTCGTCTGTTAGCTTCCTGAAGAATTTCTTCTGCCTTTTCCCACTCTTTAACGGCTTGCTTTTCAGAAAGGGGAGTACGATTAACCATGCTTTTAACAACAGCTTCTTTATCCCGACTAATCGTTATCAGAACTGCACCACGATCAAGGTAATCTTCTATACTGAATACGGATGTAGGGCGAACACGGATTCGGTGATATTTTTTTGAATTCAGAAAATGCAAGTTTACAATGCGGTTCAATAAATGGCCATAGAATGAAGCTTTTTGATCAAAACGAATTTGCCGCCAAACACACAATTTGTTTCCTCTGTACTTCTTTCCGATAAGGGATAAAACATCTGTTGACGTTGATTCGAAAAGCATGTTTATTTCAGAATGTCTGCCGAGCATACTTGCCAAAAGTGTCGTACCTGATCGCTGACATCCCAATATTAAAAGTAGTTTTGAAAGTTCATGTACTTCACTCTGTCCGGATTTATTCATCTTATATTTCACCTTTCCACCATCTTTGTGTTTGTCTGATTATTTTTTTAACCATATTCTTGTTCCGGATTTCACTATCCTTCACATATGGAACTCTGGCACGTTGGCAGGATTTAAAAAGTCTTTTCAAATCGCTTTTGGTGAATCCGAATGAAATATTTTTCTCGGGGGTTTTTATGGCGATCAAACCAAAATCTATTTTTTTAACAACATTAAACAAATGATTACGGCACCATTTGTTAACCGGAAACGGAAGGACTTTAAATATGCCCATATAATAAAACTTGTGATAAATTTTTTGAAAAAAAAGGTCGTTTTCTTCCACGGCGCTCCCATGTATTTTCAATGGATCAAAAAAATCAAAAGAGTATTCATTAAAATTGTGCAAATGATAGGGATTCACCAGATTATATTTCGTAAGCGTTACATAAGGAACTCCAAGTAAAAATACTCCGCCATCTTTTAATACCCGATGGATTTCACTTAAAGCAAAGATATAATCCGGCACATGTTCAAGGGTATGGTAACTGAACACCAAATCAACCGAATCATCTTCAAAAGGCAATTTGTCATTACTTAAATTAAGAGAAATATCAGCCCTTTCAGAAATATCAATATTTATAAATCCGGGAATATACGACCTGCCCGCACCAATATTAAGCTTTGTTTTCAATCTATCCATAATCAGCCAAAAACCCTAAAGTGTTTGTTTACGAATTTGTAACCGGCATATGAAGTTAAAAAGTATAACACGTTTTTAATATTCACGCCGGAATTCAAAAAATATGACCTCGCATATTTCATCTTTTCAGTATAATAATAATAGCGCGCTAAACTTCCATTCAGTCTTTTTCTAGCCATTTTTACTTCCCTGGGATATTGATCTTCGTAATCGTTCAATATCCTGTTTGAAAAATTGTAATCATTCTTTCTATATACTTCATTCAATGACAAATTCATATTATCAATATGTCTGATAAACAACGGCTTGCATACTTCAGCTGAATTTCTATGTTGAAATAACTTCAGCAACCAATCAAAATCCAGCATACCGAATTGCTCTTCAAAGAAAATATCTTTCAAATCTGATGAATACAACAATCCTCCAATATAAGTTATCTGTGCATTCTTTGCTTTCGACAGTTTTTTTAAAAAGGTATCGTTTTTCCGGTAGATGATTGAGCTGCCCGCATCAGAAGTTTTATTAATACGCAAAATGCTGTGATCTGCTTCTTTCCCTTTAATCCTGTATCCACAGGATATTACCGGGGCCAAATCGGCCAAACCGAGCTGAGATTTGATTTTTTCCGGCAACCATTCATCATCGTGATCCATTATGCAAATAAAGTCACCGGTCGCCTTTTCCAAACCGAGATTTCTTCCTTTATTGGGTCCCCCGGAGTTCTTATCAGTTGTTAAAAGTGTTACTTCATATTTTTTCAGTTTGTCGACGGTCGAATCAGTAGAACAATCGTCAATTACTATAACTTCCAGATTAAACGCTTTTCCAATTCCTTTCTGCTGAAAGACCGATCGTAAAGCACGATCTACCGTATTTTGAGAATTATAGGTCGTTAATATGACACTGACTGTTTTCATTTACCTGAAAATCTAAAAAGTTTACGATGAACTTTTTTTCGACAAAACTTCTGTTTAAAGCGAAACCCGAATTATTTCGAATGCCTCGGCAAATTCACTGCGGTTTTGTATGCCGCGCAGCCGGGCGTGCGATTCAAAAAATTCATGCCTGGCATAATGACGAAACCCCTGCGACTTGTAACAGGCAATGGCATCGGCTTTTGCGGTTATGTTTTCCGGTTCCACTTCGATCATCCCCGAAGCCGTGAAAGAAATATTGTTCCAGGGCAGTTCGTATCCCCACAAGTTAAGATAGCGAAAAGCACGAACCGATTCCCGGTACATTACCTGGTGGTCCTGATGCACATCGCCGGAACAGTGGGTCAGCACCAGGTCCGGCTGAATCTCTTTTCCCAACCGTACCAGGTCTTCAAGAATTTCCTGTCTGTGGGCAGGAAATTTCCTCACCGGGTAACGGAAACTGATAATCTTCTTTTGGTCTATACCGATCACCTTTGCCGCCTGATGCATCTCCTGTAAAAGCACATCTTTCGGCAATCCGTCCGGCACCGATTCCTCGCAAATGGAGAAAACAGCGGAATGGACTTCACAGCCTTGCCGGATCAGCCGGTGAACGGTTGCACCGCACCCGAACTCCATGTCATCCGTGTGTGATGACAGCACCAGCGCCCGTTTAAATGGTAGTTTTCGCATGGGTTTTTTATTCCTTTTCAGCTTTCACAAACCAGTTGTTCATAATTTCGACAAACCCGGTATTGTCTTTGGTAACAAATACAAATTCCTGCAACGCCCAGTTTGGATCATACGGCACGATCATTTTTTTCCCGGCAACGATATCAAAAAAAACGATTGCCGTGCGGTTGGAATCCAGCGTGGCGATCATCGAATCTTTATTCCGGCTGAATTGTAGCCATTCCAGTTCCTTTACTTCCTCCGCCTTTCCCGGCAACCGGGAAAAATCATAACCGACAGTTCCATTCTTACTTCTGAGCACAACCCTCCCGCCTCCGGTGTCGGTAACCAGATAACCGTCTCTGAAAGGCATGCCGCCGTGCGGTTTCGCCAACCCCTCTGCCAGAACTTCGGTACTCATACTGCGGTAATCAACTTTCATAACCTGACCATGATGAAACAGCGTTGTCAGAATATTTCCATCGGTATCGTATTCGGCGGAATTCATGAAAGCCGCCCGCAATGCCGTGGGCAGTGGTTCCTTTTTCGGATCGGTAACCAGCAACGGCTTTTTACCTTTCCGGGACAACTCTTCTGCTTTTGCCGGGGAACGGGTCAAGTAATGTTTTTCTCCGGTATCCGGATTCTCACCACAGTCAAAACCGTTTTCCCAGGCATCCCATTCCCAGAGAATTTCTCCGGAACCACAATCGAATTCCAGAAGAGAATCGACTCCCGACGAAGACACCAGCAAGCGCGATTCGTGTTCATTGAAGCGCACCGTATGAATATAGGAAAGCCATTGGTAATCAATCTCGTCGGGATGCGATCCGTTTTTGCTGAAAACAAAAATTCGATCTTCCGATGAAACGGCAGCCAGTCGCCTTCCAATATCAATACCGCGAGGCTCTTTCAGCCGGGCAACGATATCCGTTTTAATAATTATCCCGTTTTCGATTTCCAACAGGACCAACCCTCCGTTTGCCGGTTCACGCCGCTCGACGCTGCCCGATTTGCTGCGTTTGCGCGAGGCCAGATAACGCTTGCGGATGGCCTGCAGATCGAAACTTTTCACCGCCAGCAGTAAAGTTTGTTTTCCGAAAAAGGAATGGTCCGTAGCGAGATCCCGCATATCTATTATTTCTTTACCCATTATCCCACCTGTGTTTCATCGAGAAGCTTCGCCAGTTCTCCCGTCAGTTTACTGCGTTCATAGTTTTTCACTGTCGATGTCCGCGGGGCGGTTTCCACTATTTTACCCTTTTGCCAGGCAGCAAACAATCGGCTTATTCGTGATTTTATTCCGGCTTCATTTTCATAATCCAGCATTTCACCGGCATTCGTTTCCAGCAGAATTTTTGCAGCATCTCCACCGGTCGGACCGATAGCCAGAAAGGGCCTGCCCGCCGCCAGATAGTCAAACAGTTTGCCTGTTAAAATTCCCTCGTTACCCTTTGCCCGAGGTATAATAAACAGCAGTGCCGCGGATCGTCGCATGGCCCGGATTGCTTCATGATGCGGAACATAATCGTTAAAGTACACGATTCTCTGCAACCCGTTTTTTTTAACAGCCTCCCGGCAATCGGCATGACTGCGTCCTGTAAAATTCAATTCCAGTTGCTCAGACAGTGATGGGTTCTCGTCCAACAATGCAACCAGAGCCCGCCACAGGGCTTGCGGATTTTGATTGGCTTTCAGGTTGCCAATATATGAAATAACAAACTTTGAATCATCCACTTTCGTTGAATCATTTTCAAAATCCTACCCGTCGTATCCATTGAAAATCACTTTGACGGGTTTTGTTGTAATTTCGCCAAATTTCCGGGCCAGCTGCGGACTGACGGTGACGACACGGTCAGCAGCATTCAGGGCTTTGGTTTCCAGTCTTTTATCAAAATTTTGCGAAACGGATAAACGATCCATATTCTGGTAATAATGAATATCCGTCCACGGATCACGATAATCGGCAATAAAAGGGATTCCGGTTTTTTCCCTGACCCGTTTTCCGATCAGTTGCAGTGAATGCGGGGGGGAAGTTACCAGTAAAGCGTCTATTTTTTCCGAGCGAATCAGTTCAATCGCCCTCTTCGAAGCGGAAAAATACCAGCCGACACGGGCGTCGGGTAAAAACACATTGGCCCGCAACCAGTTCATAATCCGTTCCGGTCCGGAGAGGTTTTTGTTTTGTGCCAGTACGGCTACGGGAATATTGGTTTCCGGTTTTTTTCCGGTCAACCTGCGATACAAGGCGTGTGGTTCCAGAATCGGAATATGAACGACTTTGCACTCCCGCGGTACTTCATCCAGCATTGACGGATCGAGTGCCGGATAGTCCCCTTTCTCCACGGTCAGCACGACAGGCTGCCAGCCGTATTGCGGCAGGTATTTCACGAATTTTAAAATCCGCTGTACCCCCGGCCCGCCGGCCGGCGGCCAGTAGTATGTTATAACCAGTACCTTTTTCATCGTTGCCATAGTTTTAATTTACGAAATCCGGTATTGCTGAAAAAGCTGAGAAAAACAGTGACAACCACCTACCGCGAACTTGAAATGATATTCAATTGAAACCTTAAAAATTGCCAACAAGCAAAGGTATAATTTTTATTAAACTAACTACTCTTGCAATCTCCTGTGCGATTACCTATATTTTGGGCGGGTACTTTGGCTTTTTAACTTTCTTCACCGAAGAAACGTTTGCCTCCCTCCGCCAAAGTACCTTTTTCAATATCCGTAACCGTGGCCGAATTAATAATGTTTTTCAATTCGTACTTATACCAATCAGGTAACAAATTCTATAAAAAAAAGAACTATAAAAAAGATAACGGTCATTTCGAAATTAAATTCTTTTTCCCGGCGCGGATCCGGAACCGCACTTCCGCCTTCAAATCCGCGAGAAATCATCGCCGCGTAGGTTCTTTCGCCGCGCTCGATGGTTCGAACAAATAATGCCCCTACAATATTAGCCAGATAAACCGAACGGCTGTCCGCTTTCAGGTAAATATAGCGGGACGTCCAACCGATTTGTACCCTCTCCAGTTCATCGATTAATATGAAAATAAAACGGTACATGAAGGCCAGTAAGGTAATAACAACCTTTGGCGTTTTCAGCTGCTGCAACCCATTCAATAGCTCTTCAAAGGGAGTTGTCAGGTTAAGAAAAATGACACCCAACAGCAAAATACTGCTGCGCGTTAACACCGTTGCCGTACGCAGCAAACCATCCCGATACCATTGAAAACCGAACAATTCACCTCCCGGTTCGTTTCCGAAGAAAGGCAGAAGGAGGGTTATCAGCAGCACAATCCAGATCACCTTTAAAAACTTTGATACAATATGCATAAAAGGAACGCGGGTGGATAAAAGCAGGATGATTTCAACTGCAATAAGCAAGGCCGGTTTCAGGGGAAAATTAAAAGGCAGAAAAAGTACATCAATCGTAATCAATAAAAAAATCAGTATTTTATCAACAGCAGCCCGTCGATGGAAAAAACTGTGGCCATGGCTGTGATGATCAATAAAATCATGTTTCATTTTTGGAACGCAACGGTTTCAGCAAAACAATAATCAACAGGTACAAAACCACACAACCGATGATCAATACCAGAGCTGTTCCGAGAATCCCGTCACCGATACCCGGAATTTTATAGCCGCCGAACAGTGACCAACCTTCGGAATTCAGTGGAATATTTTCAACGGAAGTTTCCAGAATATCCGGCTTTTCACTTGCCAGACGCACCAGCAATAAAATCACCGGAATGAGAACGGCCGCCGCCAGTAATTGTTTTATTCGCTCAGGACGCATAAGTCAGTTCCGGTTTCACTTTTTGCACGAAACGGATGATCATCAGGCTGATAAATCCCTCACCCAGGCCGACAATCAGATGTGCGCCTACCAGGGTACTGCTGATAAAACGGAATTCGAACAACCCCGACGTCCACAATTCCATTGCACCAATAAATGACATACAGGCCAGCGAAAAAATCGCACCCGGAACGATCTGCAGGTGCCGTATCCAGGATTTAGTTCTGCTGAAAAGTTTTATCCACACAACGGAAGCCAGCGGGGCAATCACCGCCATATTCAGAATATTCGCCGGAAGGGCAAGAATGCCCCCGTCCTGAAACAGAAAAGCCTGCACCAGAAGAACAAGAGTAATTGTCAACATACTCAACCAGGGCCCGATCAGGAAAGTCAACAGAAAGGCCCC
The DNA here is from genome assembly GCA_024277055.1 of Calditrichota bacterium. Classification (GTDB taxonomy): domain Bacteria; phylum Calditrichota; class Calditrichia; order JAJRVZ01; family JAJRVZ01; genus JAJRVZ01. The sequence goes on along the minus strand of JAJRVZ010000063.1, from coordinate 23,571 downwards.
GATCAAATGGCCTGAAGTACCCGCGGAAATGGGGAAGTTTATCATCTGGGCGATGAAAACAAAAGCTGCCAACGCTGCCGTAACCGGGATGTATTTATCATCCAGTTCGTTTTTAACTTTCCGGGCGGCGTACGTCAGCACAGGGAGGCTGACTGCGGCGGTTATTACGGTGGTTTTTGTGTCCAGTAAACCATCGGGAATATGCATTTTTCAAACCCTGTATTTTTAAAATCAGAAATTCCGATATTTTGTAGTCATGCCCGGACTTTCTGTTCGGATACTATCTCGGCAAGAATATCCGGCAACCGGTCATAATTGTCGAAAACGTATTGCGCCCGGGTTTCATTTGCGTAACGGTTATTCGCCCCGCTGAACAGAACACTGACAGCTCCGGCCTGATTTGCGCCGGTAATATCCGTAGGTTCGAGATCGCCAATATGGACCAGCTGTCCTATCGGAACACCGAGTGTTTCAGCCGTCTGCTCGAATACCTGTAATTGCGGTTTGGAAACCCCCACTTCGTCTGAAAATATCAGCGAACGAAAATACTGCAGACAGCCTTCCTGTTCAAGAAAACCGCGCAGAAATTTACCGTTCACATATCCGGTATCTGAAATGATGCCCAGCGGATAGGAGACGGATAATTTTTCCAGCACCTGTGCAACACCTTCGATACTTCCGGGGCGGATTTCAAAAACCATGGCACCAAATTTTTCAGCCAGTTCATTAATATCCGAAGGGCTGATTTCTATTTCCAGCACTGTAAAAATAAGTTCCAGCCGCTCGATGGTTGTCGGCGTGCGGTGCCTGTTCCGCCATTCGGTAATAAAAAAATCTGTGGCGACGGCAAAGGCCCGGTCAATTTCCTCATAAACCGCAGGACGGTATTTTTGCGCCGTTTTTAACAGGAGCTGTTTGCGCTTCTCCCTGCGCAAGGGTTCGTCTCCATCCGCAAAAAGTGTATTCCAGAAATCAAACGAAATTCCAAAATCCATTTTTAAAGGTCTTCCAGTCGCTCCTTTGCCTCGGCTTTATGATTATCATCGTCGCTGTCTTTTTTAGGCATTTCCAGCACCTTTTTATATTCTTCGGCGGCCAGCTCGTCGTTGCCGATCATCTCGTAGGTAATACCCAGTTCAAGATGATGGTTAATATGGTCGGGATTAAGTTCGATGGCTTTTTTGAAACTGTTCACCGCCTTTTCTTCGCTGGCGTCTTTGGGTACGCCACCCAGAAACATGTTGGCGAATCCTTTTTCAATCCAGCTCAGGTTGGAAAGCTTACGATGCCAGCGCCCCAAAACATGCCAGGCGATATCATCATTGGGATCATATTTCAGGGCGAGATCCACCTCTTTTTTTATCTCTTTACTCAAACGGATTCTTTCCTTCGCTCCGGCATCCAGGGCCACCCGGCCGAGTGCTATGCTCAGGTACAGATGTCCTTTACTGCCTTCGGGATTTACCTTTGTGGCCAGCCGGGCATATTTTGCACCCATTTTATAATGCTGCTCGCGCGGTTCATCTTCCAGTGTTTCGCCGACATCCACGGCCGCACGGGCGGCTTTCCAGTAGGCTTCATAATTGTTCGAATCCAGTTCCAGTGCCGCCTGATAGGCCTTCAGGGCTCCGGTATTGTCATAGACGTTATACAGGCTGTCCCCGATACTGATCTGTGCCGCCGCATCATTTTGTGCAAAGCCAACTCCAATTAAAAACAGAACGCAGAAAAAACTGATTAAAACACGCATTTTACTCCCCTATCTTTTAATTACTACAGAAATAATTTTATCATCGATTTCAAGATTGTCAACCACATCCATTCCATCCACAACTTCACCGAATACCGTGTAACGGCCGTTCAAATGCGGTTGTTCCGAGTGGCAGATAAAAAACTGGCTGCCGCCCGTATCTTTGCCGGCGGTGGCCATGCCCACGGTTCCGCGCAGATAAGGATGCCGGTTGTACTCACACGGAATACTGTACCCGGGCCCTCCCCATCCATCGCCCCGAGGGTCGCCGCCCTGCACTACAAAATCCGGCACCACCCGGTGAAAAGTAAGCCCGTTGTAAAATTTCTTTCGGGCCAGTTGAACAAAACTGCCGACGGTCGCCGGTGCAATCTTCGGCAGCAGCTTAATTTTAACAAAACCGCGGCTGGTCTTAATTTCGGCGATCAGTGAATCTTTTTCCAGAAATAACGAATCCGCTACAAACAACGGTACATCACCGGCTTCCCGCCGGGATACGCTGAGTCCCGATTTTTCCAACCCCTTTCCGGCCGACTCAACCAGCGGTTTTGCTTTTGCCGTTTCAAACACCTGCTGCAGAAATTTTTGAGCCGCGGAATTGTTAATTGCAGACACCGCTTCGATGATTGCCTGCATCGGTTCCACGCCGACGGGTTCTTTAAAATGTGAAAATGCTTCCTTTAAATCAAGTAGAGAGGCATCTTCCGGGTTTTCCGCAAACCAATTGGCCGCCAGTGTAGTAAATGCCAAATCTTTGCTCAGCAGGAATCGGCGGGCATCATCCCTGTTGATACGGTTCCGTTTGTCCAGCTCTGCAAATGCCGTCATTTGCAGTCTTTTATCCGGCACGCGCAGAAACTGTTTTAATTGTTTCAGAGAATAGGGCTCGTCTATGCGGCCCAGTGACTGTAACAGCAATTGTTTGAAATAGGTCGATCCGCGGTTCAGATTCTGTTGTATCAACCGGTGGGCTAATTTTGTATATTTCGAAGAAAGCGCCCGGATAATCAACCCCTTGTCGCGCCATCCTGCTTTTTCATAATATTTCATAAGAGTATGATTGGCCGGGGGGAATTCCATCGTTGCCAGCGCATCAATGGTGGCGGCGCGAATATGCGGTATTCCGTCGTTCAGCAGAGGGGCGAGCACTTCAACCGCAAGAGAATCCGCAAAACCACCCAGCAGCTTAATGGCATGATATCTGGTCTGCCATGGAATATGCTTTGTCTGCAGCCGGGAAACCAGCTGGGCTTTCAGCCTTTGTGCGATAATACTGTCCCGCAAAACCTGTTTATTCCCGGACAGGGATTTGTACAGAGCTTTCAGACGGTACTTCTCACCTGTTTTTTTCGTATCGAACCGGACTTTCATAAATACCACCGACAATTCCGGTTGCGGATGTCTCGAACAGAAATAGGCTGCGGCAGTCCGAATTTCGCTGTTTTTGCTGTTCAGCATTTTTTTTAACCATGCAATATCCGCTTCAATGTCGACAAGGCGCGGGTAAATAAACGCCATCGCACGGATTATTTCCGGAAGCAACGCATCATCCGAATGGTTTTTTAGTTTGTTCAGCCATTGCCACGCCACCTGTTTACCGCAACGTCCCAGCGAATTGATTACAGCTGATTTCCAGAAAACACCGGTCTGTTTCTCAAAAGTACTGATCAGTAATCTTTCGGAACGTTCACCACCGATTTGTCCCAGTGCGAATACAACCGCCTCGCGCACTCCTGTTGACGCATCATTCAACAGGGGTTCCAGAAGATCGAGCAGCAAAGGATTCTGGATTTTGGCGACGCTGAGAACGGCCAGTCGTCGAACATTTTCATTTTCCGAACAAAGAAAAGAGTCCCATTTGTCCTTTGCTGTTACTCTTTTGAATTCCAGCCGATGGATTGCATTGGAAATTTCCTGCTCGTCGGGACTACATGAGAAAAGCAGGCACCCAACGATCACTGTCGATATAAACAATCTCACCTTTATTCCTGATAATATTAGAGTCTTGTGGAAGTGCGAAGGCTATTTTAGGAAAAAGCCTGTATCATTGCAACTTAAAAGCGGAGAGGAAAGATGAATTGTCATTTCTCGAAGTGATTATAAATTGTGAAGTTATCGCGTATTTGAAACGAAAAAAGAGATTGACATTAATTTGTTTAATGTTTAACTTCGGCGGAATTTAAGCTATCTGTACTTGATAACTACTTCAATTTTCTTCGGAGGCGTAATGTCTACTCAGCAAGCGAAAGGATCACTCGTGCTTAAATTGCTGATTGCAGTTTTGGCGATTGCTTTGATCTTTGTTATTATAATTCCTGGCCAGATTTGGGAAGAGGAAGAGGCACAAACCGCAGTTTGCCGCTCAAATATGATAAGTATATATGAAGCGCAAAGATACTTTTTCCGAAATTTTGGTAAATATGCTCAATCACAGGATACCCTTTTACAGGCTATAAAAAACGATTCGATTTTGGCCCAGCGCCGAAAAATTGTTGCCCATACCAGGCGTCTGAAAAATGCCCTCGAGACTTTTTTCAGTGTTCCGATTGTTAAAAATCTGATCGCAATTTCCCAGAATATTGTAAATACTGAAAATGATTTGACGAATAATGAACGCTTTTTCAGAAAGTATGATGAAATTCTGCAGGAATCCAATCAGCTGAAGCAGGATCTGATCGGACTGCGATCCGGCTTGCAGCATGAGGATTATCGTCTTGCCAGTCTCAGCCTCGACTCTCTGCTGCAGCTGAGACGTGACCTGACTGATTATTCCCTGCAGGTTGCCGCACAACGGGCCGTACATCTGTCAACATCCGTAATTGAACATCTGGCAAATATCGATTTTGCCAATATGGCTGACGATTGGTCGCCCTTGTCGGCACGTATCAGCGCTTTTATGAATAAAGTGAATTCCACCGATCTCAAAAACCACACCAGCGTTGCCGATCGTGTTGCGGATTTCCTGACCGCCACCAATGACGGATTTAAAAATATCACGGCTAAAAAACTTTCCGGATCGTCGAAGGATGTTCAAGACGCGGTAAATGATCTGGATACGGTTTACAAAGAGTTTCTGACCGATTTTCTGATTACGGAAAAAGGAGCTATGTACCGCTTATCGGAAATTGATTCGATGATCATCAATTTGAGTCCGGAAAACTTTGTACCCCCCATTGGCGGCAACGAATATTTTATGCAATTCCAGGATACACTCGGTCTGAGAGTCGAATGTCCGTTACTTGCGGATTTTCTGGAGAAGAATTCATTGCCGTATATCGAGGAAGCAAAATCACTGCCTATTATTCCGGCTTTTGAAGGCTACCTTGCGCAGCTGGATTCCGTTCGCAAATCCTATCTTGCAATCAAGGAAAAATATCGCCGCAATACGGAAGTTTTTATTAAAACCAAAGAATTGGATCTCAGTCTTGAAAAACTGAATGACACTCAGGTGATGGGAGCCTACAAAGGACTGCACGGTTTTGTTTATGGAATTCCGGGCAACAAATCCTATTCTTCGATATTTAGCAAACTGGATTCAGCTTTGATCAGTGTTGGTGCCTTTAAACAGGTATATACGGATAATTTCTTCGGAAAATTTGATTCGACACACTCGGAGATTAAAGCATATCTGGAAAGTCTGAATGAGATTTTAAGCAATATCCGTCGCAATACGATCACTGTCGACGCAGAAATTTCCGCACTTGAAACGGCAATAAACCAGATTCACTCCATCAGCGGAAGCCGGGTGAACAATGAATTAACGGATATTGAAAACGGCCTTAAAGATCTTTTTCTCCAGGCCGCTGACGGAATTTCAGAACCTGTTTACGGCGTATTTTCCAAAACCATCAGAAACCACGGTCATGTTTATGGCCGGACAGCACGCAAAAGCTGGGAAGAATAATTATTATTTGACAGGGAGCTTTCGGGCTCCCTGTCTTTATTTTTTATAGCTATGAACAATTATATAGGCCTATCATTTTCCTGCGACAACATCTATCTGGCTCATTTCGGGCGAGAGAACGATTCATTAACATTGAAGACACTTGAAACTATCGATTACCCTTTTACCTACCGGGAAAACAGTTTTTTTAATGATGAAAATATCGTACGTGTTTCCAATTCGCTGATCAGCCGTTTTCAAGCTTTACATATAGAAAACCCGGATGTTTGTATTTCAATCGAATCCAATCTGGCACAGATCAAGAGAGTGCCGGTTCCGCAGGGACTTGAAGGGGATGAACGTACGGAGCATATTCGCTGGGAATTATCTCAACTACTGATTTCCTCGCTGGAAAATTATATCTACATAGTAACCGATAATATTGAAGTTATTGAAGATACGCCCCATGTTATCGTAATCTGTATTTTGAAAAAGGTCGTGGATTTTTTTCAGAAAATGGCCAGCTTCTGCAAATTCAATATTGTAAATCTCGGAGTGAATCAATTATCCGCAGAAATCTGTTTTCAGCAGGTATATGGAAACAATGCCGCCGGCCTGACCTGCCTGGTAAAACCCGGCAATCAGTCTTTCGAATGTGTTTATTTAAAAAATGGTGTTTACCATACTTCAATTTATGAAAAGGTTCAGCCCGGAAATAACAGCTTAAAAAATGATCAGGATATTGCTGTAAAAATAAAAGATTCCATTAAAAATATCGAACGGTTTTTTGAACAACGGGGAGAGGATGAAATAAAGGTCGGCTCCGTTTATATCTACGGCACCCGCTGCAATCGGGACCTGCTTGAAACTGTTCGAAAAAATTTATCTGTCGGTGTTGAACTATTTATTCCGATCGATAATATAAATATGGACGAAACAATCAAAGGCGTTCTGTCAGAGAGGGAAGAGTTATCCCGATATGTAGAATGTATCGGTATTGCTCTCGATTTGTAATTTCGGTTCCGGGAGGTAAGGTATGCCAAAATATAATGTTTTGGATAGTAAGCGTACGGATGATCTTGACAGTATTTTTGAGAAAAAGCCTGCTGAAACTGCAGATAACGGTCCTGAAACACCCGTGCAAGACAAGTCCGAGGTGCGGCCCGTTACGGATTTTTATGAACAACCCCAATCCGAACAAGCGTCTGATCAGGGAATGTTTTCAGCTGCTCCCGGTAAAGACGCCGTCGCCGAGCATACGCCTATTGCCGAGCAACCCGCTGTTGCCGGTGACGACTTGGACCTGGAAAAACCGGTAACCATTCAGAAACCGCCGGAAATTGATTACGAGGATGAAAAGCAGGAAGGTATCAATTATAAACCGATTATTATCGGGATTATTGTTGTTGTCCTGATTATCGGCGGATATTTTATCGTTAAGAATTTTATTCTCGGCGGCCCGGGCAAACCCATTCCCGTACGGGAAAAAACGGTGTCCGGTCCGGATGCTGAAAAAAAACTTAAAGATGCGAAAACCACTCAAAAGGAAAAGATGGCCAGGCAGCTGGCCGCCGAAAAACAATATCGCGTCGGGTATATTTCAGCTCTCAGGGATATGAAAGTAAACAATGTTTACTATTCCAGTGTTCTTCTCTACGGTCAGAATTTAAATTTTGAAGTATTCAGTCCCGGCCGTGAGGACCTTGCCCGATTCAATATGAAAATAAAAGACAATCCGGTATTTGCAGAGAGCCAGCTGATCTCCGTTGACCAGCGTCCGGGTGAAAATGGCGGAATTTTTGCTTTATACGATGTCGTGCTGGGCCGACCTCAGGCCGGCAGCGGTTCTCAAAGCAAGGAAGCTGTGGTAAAAGCCCCGGGAGAATGGATTAAACAGGTCGCCCGCAGTCACAAATTATCCCTGAAGAATTCACGGCAGCTTTCGACCAAAAAAGAGAATCTGTTCATTGTGACACGGATGGAGTATACTTTTCGCGGTAGTGAAACGGCTTGTCTGAATTTTTTAAAGCAACTTTCAACGGCGAACCTGAATGCCGGAATTTATAAACTATCACTGATTCCTACCAACCAGCGGAATTTTCGCAATGCACAATTTAAAATGGACCTGATCGTAGATCTCTACATGTGATCTGCGATTGAATGCAGAACTGATGCGAATACAGACCGGTATCTATAAAGGTAGAAAATTAAAAGCAAGCCGGAACCTGTCCATCAGGCCCACCACCAGCCTCGTTAAAGAGTTTATTTTCAATGTGTTGCAGGATTTTTATTTTGAAAAAATCGTCTGTGATATTTTCAGCGGCAGCGGCGGCCTGGGACTTGAGGCCCTCAGTCGCGGGGCTGATAAAATTGTTTTTGTTGAAAAAAATTCCTCCTCGCTGAAGATTCTTTTGGAAAACATTGAAAATCTGGGCATTGATACATCGAAATACCGGGTATTGAAAATGGACGCTTTATTATTTGCACGTAAAACCGATATGTGTTTTGATCTTATTCTGATGGATCCTCCGTTTGTTTATCCCCCCCTGCAGGAATTAACCGAGATACTGTTTGAAAATAAAATAATTAAAGCGGGTGGAATGGCGGTAATCGAACATGAAATTACAAATCCGCTTGCTGCGCAGTCAAAATTTTATGAAATTGTCAAACAGAAGAAATTCGGCCGGAGCATCATATCTTTTTTAATACCCGCGAAGGAGGTGCATGATGAGTAAGCGCTGCGCAATTTATCCCGGTACATTCGATCCATTCACACTCGGCCATCTGGATATTGTAGAACGGGCTTGCAGAATTTTTGACGAAGTGATTATCACGATTGCAACCAACGCCCGAAAAAAACCTCTTTTTTCCGTGGAAGAAAGAATCGATCTCATTCATGATGCCGTCCGCCGTTTTCCCAGTGTCCGCGCCGAATCTTTCGGTGGGCTGCTGGTCGATTTTGCCCGACAGAAAAGCGCCGTTGCGATTATCCGGGGATTGCGCGCTATTTCAGATTTTGAGTTTGAGTTTCAAATGGCACTGATGAACCGTCGCCTGCAAAAAGACATAACAACCGTTTTTTTAATGCCAAATGAAAAATATACCTATCTGAATTCCACTATTGTTAAGGAAGTCGCTGAATTTGGTGGTGATATTTCCAATTTTGTCACACCGGAAGTAGCCAGGCGACTCAGGGACAAATTCAAATAACTATGAGGTTCCAAATGGATGTGATAAACAAATTCAGAGAATCAGCCGCCGGCAAAAGGAAAATCATCGTATTGCCGGAAGGGGAGGAGGAACGGGTTGTGAAAGCCGCCCACTTTCTGCATACCGGCGGATTACTGACCCCGATACTGCTTGGAAATGAACAGCAGGTGAAATCGACAGCGGCTAAGGCCGGAGTCAACATTGATGGTGTACGAATCATTCATCCCGAACAGGAGGACCATTACGAAAACTGGTGTCGTGAATACTATGAGCTGCGCAGGCACAAGGGGATTTCGCAGGCACAGGCCGCTGAAGCTGTCAGAAATCCTCTTTTCTTCGCTGCATTTATGTTACGGCACGGCATGGCCGACGGGGCGGTTGCGGGTTCCGTTAACACAACCGGGGATGTGTTAAGGGCGGCCATTCAGGTTGTGGGCCTTTCGGATGATGTCAGCGTGGTCTCCAGTTCATTCATAATGGCTTTGCCCGACGGCGCCATATATACGTTCGGCGATTGTGCCGTCATTCCCGATCCCGATCCCGAACAGCTGGCAAGTATCGCGATCAGCAGTTCGCGTACGCACGAAAAATTAATCGAACAGGAACCGATAACCGCCATGCTTTCCTTTTCGACCAAAGGCAGTGCCCGGCATCCGCTTGCGGACAAGGTAATTGCCGCAACAGAGATCGTAAAAAAGACGGCTCCCTACCTGAAAGTTGACGGGGAGTTGCAATTCGACGCCGCTTTGCTGGAATCCGTCGGATCAAAAAAAGCACCCGGAAGTCCCGTGGCCGGCAAGGCCAATGTTTTTATTTTTCCGGATCTAAACGCCGGCAACATCGGCTACAAAATGGTGCAGCGGCTTGCCAAAGCCGAAGCTATCGGGCCGGTAATACAGGGTCTTAAGAAGCCGTATAATGATCTTTCACGCGGATGCAGCGTAGAAGACATAATCAATGTCGCTTGTATTTGCGCGATTCTCAGTTGATGATTAAATTAGCGTTGTTCGCATCTCTAAACCGGAAACAGATCGAAGGTATTGTAGAAGGAGAAATTGAGTAAATGCCGACTTACGAATACTTTTGCACCGAATGTGGATTCGAGTTCGAGGAGTTTCAAAGCATTGCCTCAGATCCGCTGACCATTTGCCCAAAATGTGACGGGTCGGTTCAGCGCAAGATATCAGGTGGGTCCGGGCTGTTATTTAAAGGTAGTGGTTTTTATATAACCGATTATAAAAACAACAACAACTCCGGTTCAGACTCGAAAAAGTCTGACAAAAAACCAAACAAGCCCAAAGCTAAAGCCTCCTGATTCATACAACAAAACAGGGTTCGAAATGGCTCCTGTTTTGTGAACTGATTAACGAGATGCATTTAATATTTTCCACCTTTATGAAAGGAGCGCCCTATGTCTAAACTCAAAGAGAAACTAGCTTCTCTGATGCCTGAATGGAGAGCGCGCGTAACCCGTCTGCTGAAAGAATATGGCGATGTTGAAATCGACAAGGTATACGTGCGCCAGTTTTACGGTGGTATGAGAGGGCTTAAATGTCTCACTACCGACATTTCTTACCTGGACCCCATGGAAGGAATCCGTTTTCGTGGTTACACCATTCCTGAAACGCTTGAAAAGCTTCCCAAAGCGCCGGGAGCGGAGGTACCCTATGTTGAAGGACATCTTTATTTACTGCTTACCGGAGAACTTCCGACTGAAGCCGATGTACAGGATGTGATCAGTGATTTGCAGAAACGCGGAGAAGTTCCCGATTATGTCTGGGCAACCCTGCGTGCCATGCCACGCGATACGCACCCGATGACCATGTTTTCTACCGCGGTCACTTCCCTGCAGCGCGAGTCCGAATTCGTTAAACGCTACAATGCCGGTATGAGCAAGATGGATTACTGGGATCCGATGTTTGAGGATGCCATGAATCTGATTGCAAAACTGCACACCATTGCAGCATATATTTACAGAATGAAGTACAAAGATGATACACCGATATCACCGGATTTTTCTCTCGATTACGGAAAGAATTTTGCTTATATGATGGGTATCGACCATCCCTACGACGAATTGTCCCGTCTTTATTTCATTCTTCACAGCGATCACGAAAGCGGAAACGTCAGCGCCCACACAACGCATCTGGTTGCTTCGGCCCTGTCCGACGCTTATTATTCGCTGGCAGCAGGATTAAACGGCCTGGCCGGCCCGCTGCACGGTCTTGCCAACCAGGAAGTACTGCGCTGGAGCCAGAACCTCATGGAGCAGATGGGCGGCAAACTGCCGACAAAAGAATACCTGCAAAAATATGTGTGGGATACACTGAATTCCGGCCAGGTAATTCCGGGATATGGCCATGCCGTGTTGCGCAAAACCGACCCGCGGTATACGGCACAGCGTGAGTTCGCCCTGAAACATCTGCCGGAAGACGAATTGTTCAAAATGATCAGTCTGTTGTACGAAGTCGTTCCGCCGATTTTGCAGGAACACGGAAAAGCCAAAAATCCGTGGCCGAATGTGGATGCGCATTCCGGCGTTCTGCAGTGGTATTACGGCATACACGAATATGACTTCTACACGGTTATGTTCGGTGTCGGACGTGCCCTCGGCGTACTATCAAATATAATCTGGGATCGCGCACTCGGACAGTCCATCGAACGTCCGAAATCCCTGACACTGGAAATGCTCGAAGAGAGGGTCGGCATAAAATAATTGTTTGCCAGTAATTGAAAAGGGCAGTACTCGTTGCAGGCTGCCCTTTTTTTGTCCGGAACAAATGTTTTTTATTTTTTTAGTTTGCTGTGCGAGACGCTACCTGTATTTCCTGATCTTTATACTGCAACAGATATAACCGGTAATACAAACCTTCTTTTTCAAGCAATTCCTGATGCGTGCCGATTTCATGAATTCGGCCTTTGTGCATAACAATGATTTTATCGACATGTTTGATGGTGGATAATCTGTGGGCGATCACGATAGAAGTTCTGCCCTGCATAAGTTTTTCGAGAGCAGCCTGTATCAAACACTCGGTTTCCGTATCGATGCTGGAGGTCGCTTCATCCAGTACGAGTATACGGGGATTGATCACCAGCGCACGGGCGAAGGAGATTAATTGTCTTTGCCCCATTGATAACGTGACGCCCCGTTCTTTTACTTCGGTATCGTATTGCTTCGGCAATTTTTCGATAAAAGAATGGGCATTTACCTGCTCTGCCGCCCAGCGAACGCGATCATCCGTTATGCTTTTGTTTCCCAGGCGAATATTGTCTTTAATGGTTCCGGAAAAAAGAAACACATCCTGCAAAACAATTGCCATCTGGCCGCGCAGTGATTTCAGATCCCATTGCCTGATCGGAATATCATCGATAGTTACTGAACCACTGTGAATGTCGTAGTGTCTGGCCAGCACGTTAATCAACGAGGTTTTTCCGGCACCGGTGTGCCCAACCACGGCAGCGCTTTCTCCCGGCTCCAGCTTGAACGAAATATCTTTCAATATCTCTTCCCCGCCATCATAGGAAAAACAGACCTTATTAAATTCTATTTTCCCCCGCAAAGGCGAGTGACGGTGTGCATTAACGCCGTTATAAATCAGAGGCTTCGTATCCAGCAGCTTAAAAACGCGCTCCGAAGAAGCCATCGCCTGCTGTAGAATGTTATACTTTTCCGACAGATCGCTAATCGGCCGGAAAAACATTTGTGCATATTGAATGAAAGCGACAAGCGCTCCGAACGAAATGGCGTCTTCCTGACGGTAAATACCTCCCCTCCAGATTACCAGTGCCAGCGCAAAGGCACCGGCCAGTTCGATAGCCGGATAGAACAGGGCGTAATAAAACACCGTTTTAATTTGTGCCCTGGTGTGTTCAAGGTTGATTGTTTTGAATTGTTCAAAATTTTTATCCGCCCGGTTGAAAACCTGAACAACCGGCATCCCGGTAATATTTTCCTGCACATATGTATTAATTCGCGCGACCCACTTGCGTATATTTCGGAATGCTTCGCGAACCCGTAAGCGAAAGATAAAGGTGATTACGAATAAAATGGGAATTACAGAGAACGTCCACAGCGCCAGTTTGACATTCATATAAATCAGTGCCCCTACAATGCCGAGCAACAGGAAAATATCTCCAAAGATGGTAACTATACCCTGGGTGAACATCTGGTTCAGTGATTCAATATCGGACGTTACTCTTGTCATCAATCGCCCGACGGGATTTTTATCGAAAAAACGCAATGATAAAGACTGCAGATGCCGGAAAATCTGTGAACGAAGGTCGAACATCAGTTTCTGTCCGAAAAACTGGGTAATATAAATCTGAAAATACTGGGTGATAAAAACCGTCACGATCACAACCAGGTATATAGCCAGAATTCCGTATAGCCCCTGAACATCCTTTACGGAAATATATTTATCAATTGCCGTTTTTGTAAGAAACGGACCCAGCAGCTGCAGGAACGATGCCAGAATCGTAAGACTTACACCACCCGCAACCAGATGCTTGTAGGGCCGGGCATAAGCAATCAAACGCTTCATCAAACGCGCATCGTATGCTTTGCCCGTCAATTCATCGTCGTGCATATTCCGTAATCCCTGCTTTCAGTTTCCCATATACTTCGCATACTGTTTTTGCGGCGGCCTTTGCTTCTTCCCGGGTATTGAATCTTCCGAAACTGAAACGGATATGGCCCGCAGCCTGTTCATCAGACCTTCCCATCGCTTTTAAAACATGAGACGGTTCGATTGCACCCGAACTGCAGGCCGAACCGGTTGATGCGCACACACCGGCAATATCAAGGTTCATCAGCAGGCTGTCTCCGGGTACATCCGGGAAATACAAATTGGAATGACTGCACAACCGCTCCACCGACCCTGCTGCGACAATCACTTCGGGATTAAGCGCCAAAATCTTTTGTTCGAAATAATCGCGCAATTCGGTGATCCGTATGATTTCATCAACAGATTTTCCCAGTAAACGCACCGCTTCCGCGAACCCGGCAATACCCGCTGTATTTTCCGTCCCAGCCCGCCGGCCGGCCTCCTGCGAGCCGCCGAGGATTAAGGGATCGATCCTCACTCCGTTCCTGATGAAAAGAGCCCCTGTACCTTTGGGTCCGTAAATCTTATGTGCTGAAAGGCTGAGCAAATCACAATTTAATTCTTTTATATTAAACTGAATGCGGCCGAAGGCCTGCACCGCATCGGTGTGAATCAAGGCGGGATGGTCACCGATTGTTTCACGCACTATTTTTACCGGGAAAACAGCACCGGTTTCATTATTCGCCAGCATCATGCTGATAAGGATAGTATCCTTTCTGAGCAGGCTTTTCAGTTCGTTCAGATCAGGAATACCGTCAGGATTCAACGGAAGAAAATCCGTTTCGAACCCCTGTTTTTGCAGAAACTGCAGGGAGTTTAAAACCGAAGGATGCTCCGCCTGTGTCGTGATAATATGCCGGCCCCTGCTGATAGAGGCCATTGCCGTTCCGATCAGGGCCATATTATTGCATTCGGTGCCTCCGGAAGTAAAAACGATTTCGGAACTGTGCGCGCCGACAGCCGCGGCGACCACTGCACGCGCGGTTTCTATTTCCACCCGTGACTTTCTGCCTGCAGAATGAACGCTGGATGGATTGCCGCTCATTTGGATGGATACTTCGAGGATACGTCGGGCAACCCTCTCATCTACGGGAGTTGTGGCTGCATTGTCCAGATATATTGTTTTCATTCCGTTTTTTTAAGATTTTTTACCGGGTTAATATTCCCCGTTGATCTTCATTTTACAACCCTAATTTATGAAACTCGCGGCTTTTTTACTGTTTTTTTTATACCCGATTACTGTCGCCCGGATTTCTATCCTCACAAATTAACCATCTAAAAAGCAGTTTCTGCCGGATTATCCCGCAGAAGGTGCATTGATGAATTTGAAGTGATTTTAAAATAAATTGATCCGGTTAAATAACAAAACCGGTTGGAATTTGTTACAGATTGGCCTAAATTATTTTCGATGAAGCAAGTCGTTAATCAAAACGCTTTCATATTACTTTTTTTGCTGTTCGGCTATATTTCTCCGGTTGAAGCAGCATTTGAAACCGTGCCGGCCGGGGCACGCTCGCTTGCGCTGTCCAATTCACTTGTCGGCGAATACGGCTCTTCGTTTGCAATTTACCTGAATCCTGCCGCAATTTCAGGGAACAATTCCCTGCATTTTTCCTATCGCAATTTTTATGGATTGCCCGGTATTTCGCTAATATCCATGTGTTCCAACAGCAATTTGTTTTCTTTGCCCGTTGCTGCCGCCGTTTCACGCTTCGGGAATGAGCTTTACGCTGAATATCGGTTACGGGTTGCCGTTGCAAGAAAAGTAACGGATGAATTTTATATCGGTATCGAAACCGAATTCTATCAGCTGCAGATTGATCATTATGGATCCGCTTCGGCCGTGGGAATTCATCTGGGTATTTTATACCGCATCTCTCCGCAACTTTCTGCGGGGGCGATGGTTTCCAACCTGAATCGACCGGCAATTGGCAGATCGGAGGAAGACCTGCCGCAAAGCTTCAGTCTCGGCATTCATTACGCGATAACCGATAACCTCTCCATAACTTCTTCTTTATTCAGGGACATCCGCTTCACCGAAACGTTTCGGGCAGGTGTAAGTTATAAATTGTATCCCTTTCTCGAAGCACGGTTCGGTATCGATGACACGCCCGGCCGGTATTCTTTCGGAATCGGCAGTGTGTGGAATCGGTTTATCTTCGATTATGCACTGCAGGTGCATTCGGTTTTGGGTGTTTCACATGAAGTTCAGTTTGGGATCGAAATATGAGATTTTTTCTGTTTCTGTTTTTACTGACCAATTCAATGCTCGTTGCACAGCAAAACCTGGATCGACAGATTCAAAGTAACCGCAGTCGTCTGTCTGAAATCCGTAATGAAATGGATAGACTGCAATCGAAAATACGCGCAACCGATATCAGAAAAACATCCACTCTGGAGCAGATGAAACATCTGGATGAACAAGTATCTCTCCTGACGAAAAGCCGGAGGATTCTCAATGAAAGCATCCAGTTGCTGACGAGAAAAATCAATATAACCAGCAGGCAAATAAAAGAGAACCGGGAGGCACTGAAAATTCTGCGTCTCAGATACGCGGAGCGTTCTGTTGTTAATTACAAGTTCGGGAAAATAAACAATCTGCGTCTGTTACTGGAATCGGAATCATTCAACCAGGCGCTTGTTCGCTATAAATACATGAAGTACTTTGCAGATCAGGAAGCGCGGACCGTAAGAAAAATAAAGGGAAAAATCAAAAAGATAACCGCGCTTGAAAGGGCATTGAACGGTTCACTGAAAGAACAACGACAAACCCTGAAACAGAAAGATGAAGAGCAAAACCGGATAGCCGCGCTGAAAGATGAAAAACAGGCACTGGTGAAAAAACTGACCTGGAACAAACAAGCCTATAAAAAACAGCTGAACGAAATCCGGAAGCAATACGAAAAACTTGTCAAAATCATTGCCGGCCTCGAAGAACAGCGCCGGCAGCGTGAGCAGAGAGAACTCGTGCGTCCCGATCTTGCCCTTAAGTTTGATAATTTCAAGGCGGCCAGGGGTAAATTACCATGGCCGGTCAGGGGAAAAGTCATAAACACTTACGGTAAAAAGAAAAACCGAATTTTAAAAACTTACACGATTAATCCGGGAATCGATATCCGGGCGGAATCCGGTACGCATGTTCGGGCTGTTTTCTCCGGTCTGGTCAGCATGATTACCTATCTGAGCGGCTACGGGAACACGGTTATTCTTGATCACGGGAACGGCTATTACTCGGTCTATTCACATCTTGACGAAGTGCTGGTTAAAAGAGACGATTTCCTGAAAATCGGACAAACCGTCGGGCTGGTTGGCGACTCAGGATCGCTGGAAGGTTCAAAACTGCATCTTGAAATTTATGCCGGTCAGAAAACCGTAAATCCTCTGGTCTGGTTGCGCAAACCTTAATTAAAACGAACGACGCCTGCGTTTGCGAAAACTTTCCGGTCCTTTATGTTTATCGCATGTTTCCGTCGGCTGGTATTTCGGATTAAACAATTCTTCAATCGGCTTCGGACAATAGGGTGTTATCAGCTTTTTTGTTTCGGAACAGATCTTCAGTTTAACAAGATTGGCCGCCGTGGCAAAACTCGATGCCGGAAAATCAAGGGAATCGTAAACGGTTTTCATGAAATTACCCCAGAACGGAAGCGCGGCAACGGAACCGGCCATGCCGTTGCCCAGGGTCAGACTGTGGTCGTCAAAACCGACCCAGACTCCGGCAACCAGATGCGGAGTGAACCCGACAAACCAGGCATCGGTATAGTCGTTCGTAGTCCCGGTTTTACCTCCTGCCGGCTGGTAAAATTTATAATCCCTGCGGACGGCATATCCCGTACCACGATTAATGACACCCTGCAACAGATCGTTCATGATAGCCGTTGTTTCCTTGGATAACACTTCACGCCGTTCCGGGCGGGCACGGTAAATTACGTTCCCGGTTTTGTCTTCGATTTTTAAAATGGAGACCGGTTTGACCAGCACACCGTTATTTGCAAAAATACCGTACGCCGAGACCAGTTCCAGCGGGATTACTTCCGAGGAACCAAGCGCCAGGGTCGGAAACGGCCTTAGTTGCGTGGTGATACCCATGCGATGCGCATAGTCGGCAACCACCCGCGGTCCGATCTCCTGAATGAGGCGGATGGCGACCAGGTTTTTCGATCGTGCAATGGCGTCGCGCAGGGACATCAGGCCGGATACCGATTCATTATAATTGGAAGGTGTCCAGCGTGTACCGTCGGGGTTGATAACAACAACCGGCTGGTTTAAGAATACATCAGAAGGATTGTACCCGTTATCCATTGCCGCGGTGTAGAGGAAAGCCTTAAACGCTGATCCCGGCTGCCGCGCCATTTGAGTCACCCGGTTCCATTTCGATTCGCCGAAATCCCGCCCTCCGACCATTGCCAGTATGTGTCCGTTATGTGGATCGACACAGACGAACGCCAGCTGTACGGTTGTAACTTTCTGAAAAACCGAATCGGATAATTCTTCGCGCATTTTATCAAAAGCTTTTTGCTGAAGAACCCGCTCCTGCAAGCGCGGCATTTCTTCCGTAATGGCCTTTTCCATGTATTTCTGGATTTCCGTGTTCAGCGTCGTGTAAATACGCAGACCATCCTCGTAAACATTAACATTCAGAGAATCCTGAAGTTTGTTCAGTTGTAAGCGTACGTATTCCGTGAAATAGGGAGCTATCTGGCTGGCATTGCTGGATGGATTCAAATTTAACGGTATCTGTTTGAGGCTGTCCACCTCTTCCTTTGTCAGGTAGCCGACATCATACATTGAATTGAGTACGATATTTCTGCGGTCGAAGGCCCGTTGCGGATTGCGCAGCGGGTTATGCAGCGTTTGCCCCTGCAATACGCCGATCAGCAGGGCTCCCTCTTCAATGGTCAGTTCATCAACATCTTTCGAGAAAAAGCGTCGTGCCGCCGATTGAATGCCAAAGGCACCGCTCCCGAAAAAGTTGATATTCAGGTACATTTCAATTATTTCTTTTTTCGAATAGGTACGCTCGATCTGAATGGCGGCCAGTGTTTCCTTCAACTTTCGTGCAATCGTTTGTTTGCGGTCGAAAAACAGGTTGCGTGCCAGCTGCATGGTAAGCGTACTGCTGCCCTGTACTATTTCCATATGCGCGATATCAACCATCAGCGCACGAAGCATTCCCAGAATGTTAAAACCCCAATGATCAAAAAAGCGGCGGTCTTCTGTCGCCAGCAGGGCCTGTATAACATGTTCCGGGATTTTATTGAAGGGTGTATTGGTTCTATTGAAGGTATAGAAACTTTTAATAATCTCACCGTCTTCCGAATAGACGTGTGATGCCAGCGCAGGATCTATACGTTCCAGCTTGGTGAGCGGCGGCAGATCCTGACCAAGATAAAACAGGTAGGCAATAACCGCAAGGAATATCACGGCAATGGTAATCGGAAATGCCCGTCGTTTTCCGGGTTTGTTGTTTTTGGAGTCACCGACGAATGAATCGTTGAAGGATGAAGTTTTCTCGGGGTGTACCTGAAAACGAATTGTGGTCGAGCTTCCTCTTCTTCTTCTTTTCATAATTTATGGAACTAAATTATCCTGTAATAATACAAACGATTAAAATTTGGCATTTGAAAACCATTGTACTTTTCAAATGTCGAAAAAGTTTTGTAACTAGTTGGAAAACTTAAAAAAAAGCCGGATTTAAAGCAATAAGAAGGAACAAGATATTTGAAAGGCTTGAGATTATTTTTACGGCTTCGTAAATTGCCTTTTTTATTTTGAAATAAACTATGAAAAATTATATCACTTTATTCTTCATCATTCTTCTGGCAACCGGTTGTGCTTCACGAAAACAAACAGTCGGGGAGGCGCCGGTGGCGAAAGACAAAGTTCAAAAAGCCCGCGATCATTTTACGCAAGGTATGTTTTATCAGCTCGATAACCAGCCCGAAAAAGCTTTGATCGAGTTTTACCAGGCCCTGCTTTATGACAGCACGGCTCATACCATATACAACCGCATTGCAGAAAATCATATGACCCTCGGCCGTTACGAAAGTGCGCTTCAGTACTTAAAAAAGGCGGAAAAATATGCGCCCGACAAAACCGAAACCTATCGTCTGATGGCCGATTGCTATTATCGCCTGAATCAGGATGACACGGCGATCCTTTATCTTGAAAAAGTTCTTAAAGCCGACCCGCTGGATGATAATTCCCGAAATCTGCTTATTCTTCTGTACCGCAAAACCAGCAACTATGTGGGTCTCGCACAGCAGTACAACCGCCTCATTGATCTTTACGGCAACGATGAGGGACTGGTGCAAAAGGCCTCGCGTTTGTTGCTTCAAAACGGCCAGATCGATGAAGCACTTTCCATGTATAAGGCACACCTGAAATCTGATTCGACCAATGCGGGTATGTGGTACAATTACGGAATGATTCTCGAGATGAAAGCGGACACGGATGCTGCGATCGAAGCCTATAAAAAATCGTTGAGTGTAAATCCCGAATTCGAAAACGCTGCGGAGCGAATTCTCGTGCTGTTCCGCCGGCAAAATAAATGGGATGAATTGAAAGCCGTTTTCGAACCGCTGCATTCATTGAACCCGGACCTTGTCATTCCGCGCATCGGTTTGGCCGAGGCCGCAATGAGTGAGCAGGATGCCCGGCGGGCCAGAAGTCTGCTTACCCCGGTACTGGAAAACAAAAACGTTCCATGGCAGGTTTACGAACTGCTGGGTAGAATTGAGATGGAAGAAGAAAATTTGAATATGGCCGGGAACTATTTTAAACAAATTGTCGAGAAGGATGAAAAAAACCGCATTGGCTGGCTTTTTCTCGGCTTTGTTTATTCGGATATGGACAGCCTGAACAAGGCCGCCGAAAATTACCGTCACGCGTTGAAGCACCTGCCCGAGGATCCGTACATTCTTTCCTATTACGGCCTCACGCTCGGCCGGCAGGGGAAAGATGAAGAGGCTATTCCCGTTCTCGAAAAGGCCCTGAGCATTGATCCTGAAAATCTGACCGCCTTGTTGCCTTACGGGCTTTCCCTCAGCAGGCTGGGACGCAGCCGTGATGCTATTACCCCCTTTCGCAAAGCACTGGAACTGGACAGCAAAAACCTGACCGCGATCAGTAATCTCGGCCTGATTTACGATGAACTGAAAATGTACAGCGCCAGTGACAGCCTTTATGAAAATGCGTTGCAGGCCTTTCCCAACAATGACCTGTTTTTAAACAACTACAGTTACAGCCTTGCGGATCGCGGTATACGTCTGGAATACGCCCTGCAAATGGCGCTGAAAGCGATAGAACTGCAGCCGGATAACGGCGCATATCTCGATACGGTGGGTTGGGTATATTTCCGGATGGGACAATACGAACCGGCCCGTAAGTATATTCAAAAATCATTGGAAAAGCGGCCTGACAGCGCCGTGGTCACGGAGCATCTTGGGGATGTGTACTGGAAAATGGGCGATCTGGATTCGGCACGCAAATACTGGCGTGAAGCGCTCAGGAAAGACAGCAGCAATGAGGCGCTGAAACATAAGTTGGAACAAAACTGAATGATTAAGCACAGCTTTCTACTGTTTGTACTGCTGCTGGCGGCCTGTAGTGCTCCCCGATTTGTAGCTGATACTGAAAAAGTACCTTTCCGGGAACTGCTTGATTCCATCATATCAGACCAGAACAAATTACACTCTCTTACCGGAAAAGCCCGAATTTCCGTCGAATCGGAAGATTTTAACGGAAATTTCTTTGCCGGCGTCTGTTACCGGAAACATGATTCCTTGCGTATTACCGTAAAGGGA
The DNA here is from genome assembly GCA_024277055.1 of Calditrichota bacterium. GTDB lineage: Bacteria > Calditrichota > Calditrichia > JAJRVZ01 > JAJRVZ01 > JAJRVZ01. The sequence goes on along the minus strand of JAJRVZ010000063.1, from coordinate 2,319 downwards.
CCGTTTGTACTTCAGGCCGGGTCTCTTTTCATCGGCAAATCCCGCTTCGTGTTTCTCAACCGCTTCAGTAATCAGTTCATGAGCGGTGAGGTAAATGATTTTTCAGATCGCTTTTTTTTACAGTTCCCTTTGAAATTATCCGAACTAATTGATATTTTCACCGCTACCGTAAGATTCGGTGATATGAAAATCGAAGCATACCGGATCGTAGATGATCAGTTTTATATAAAAGCTACGGACATGGCAACTACTTATGATATCCGTATCGACCCGAAAAGCGGACGGGTTTCCGAAATTGTTTACCGGCAGGGAGATACCGAAACATTGCGGTGTAATTACAGCGAGTTTCAGCGCCAGGGGGATATTTATTTTCCGAGGAAAATAAAAGTCGTTCGTCCGGTGGAAAAGCAGGGAGTTGCCATTTACTATGTTGAAACGCAAATCAATCAGCCACTTGATCCTGAAGTATTCAATATAGAGATCCCCGACGGGGTGGAGCAATTGAATCTGCAGGCGGGTGCTGCCAATTGAACCGGGAGATTCATGGACCTTTCGATCGTAATTCCATTGTATAACGAAGAGGAATCGTTGGAGGAGTTAACGGAGCAAATTCTTGCCGCCGTCTCCGATCTGAACCTTCAATTTGAGATCTGCTTTATTAACGATGGCAGTAGTGATAATTCCGAACAGGTATTAAAAAGCCTCAAAGAAAAATATTCCGCCGTCCGCATTCTGAGCTTCAGAAAAAACTATGGTAAAAGCGCTGCGCTTTCCGAAGGTTTTAAAATGGCAAAAGGCGAAATCGTAATCACCATGGATGCCGACCTTCAGGATGACCCTGCGGAAATTCCGAACCTGATTAACAAGATCAACAGCGGCTACGACCTGGTTTCAGGCTGGAAAAAAAAGCGTTTTGATCCCCTCGGCAAAACCATTCCTTCCAAATTGTTCAATAAGGCAACGGCATTACTCACGGGTATAAAAATCCATGATTTCAATTGCGGACTCAAAGCCTACCGCAGGGATGTGATAAAAGAGATACCCGTATATGGCGAATTGCACCGTTACCTGCCGGTGCTGGCTCACTGGCGCGGATTTAAGGTTGGAGAAATAGTAGTACAACATCACCCGCGTAAATTTGGTGTTACAAAATTCGGTCTCGAACGGTTTCTGCACGGCTTCCTCGATCTCTTGACCGTCCTTTTTATTACCCGTTACCGGCAGAAACCGCTTCACCTTTTTGGATTACTCGGTATTGTTTCATTTTTTCTGGGTTTTGCCATCTCACTTTATTTAACCGTATTATGGTTCCAGGGACACGGAATCGGGAACAGGCCGTTGCTGTTTCTCGGGATCCTGCTGATCATCGTCGGAATGCAGTCGTTCTCTATCGGGCTGATCGGTGAAATGATTACCAACATTCGGGATGAAAAAGAATCCTATTCGGTGAAAGAAACCGATGAATGATTAAACAGATATAATTCAGGAAATTACTTATGGATAAAAATGATTATTTTGTACACAAATCCAGCTTTGTCGATAAACCGTGTAAAATCGGAAAAGGTACAAAAATCTGGCATTTTTCCCATATTATGCAAAACAGCGAGATCGGCGAAAACTGCAATATCGGCCAGAATGTTGTTATATCACCGTATGTTAAACTGGGAAAAAATGTTAAAATACAGAACAACGTCTCCGTTTATACCGGAGTAGTCTGTGAAGACGATGTTTTCCTGGGGCCGTCGATGGTATTCACCAATGTTTCCAATCCGCGCAGTCATGTAATCCGCCGCGACCAATACGAACGGACACTGATGAAAAAGGGCAGTTCGGTTGGGGCTAATGCTGTAATCGTGTGCGGTCACACCATCGGCGAGTATGCATTTATCGGGGCCGGTGCGGTAGTGACCAAAGATGTGCCGGATTACGCGCTGGTAGTCGGCAATCCGGCACGAATAGTCGGCTGGATGTGTCAGTGCGGAATTCGGCTGCGGTTCGATAAAAAAGGGGATGCCCGTTGTGACGCCTGCGGAAGCAGGTATAAGCAAAAATCCGGGAGTGAAATAATTCCGGCGAACGTTTCGGAAAAAATAACATCCGTACCGTTGCTCGATCTGAAAGCCCAGTACCGTTCATTAAAAGCTGAAATCGAACCGGTTGTAAAAGAAGTAATGGATTCGCAGTATTTTATAATGGGTCCTCATGTTTCCGAACTGGAAAAAAATGTCGCAAACTATTCAAAAACCAAATACGCGGTAGGGGTATCTTCCGGCACCGATGCTTTGCTGATCGCATTAATGGCTCTGGATATCAAGGCGG
>JAJRVZ010000062.1 GCA_024277055.1 Calditrichota bacterium | reverse complement strand
CGATTTGCAGTCCCTGACCGAATTCTTTGTATTCTCCGGGAGTGACGGCATCGACCGTTATGAACATGTCGTGCAAACGCCCGGGACCGGAAAGCCCGCTGTCCAGTGCCGTCCCGAGCAGGCTGCGTGATTGCCGCAGCAAATTGCGGGCGTGATCGATGGTGATGAATTGTAAAAACCGCTTGGGGCTGATCCCGACCCATTCGCGAAAAATCCTCTGCAGGTGAAACGGGCTTACGGACAGATGCCGGGCCAGCTCATCCAGCTCGGGTTGCCGGCGGAAACTATTTTCAAGGTAGGCGATGGCCTTTTCGATGATTTCGTAGCGTGTATTCATATGCCTTCCTTTTTCATGCCGAAAAATATATGACTTATTTCAAAAAAACCACCCGATTCTTGCGATAATTTTATAATTTCCGCGTATAGTGGTTTTACAGAGTAAACCGGGGGTACCCGATATGGACCGTTTTGTTTTTTTGATACTGATTGCTTTAATGTTTTTGACAGCCTGTTCGCTCAGACGAAACCCGGTAAAAGAAACCACGAGAAAGGACGGTCAGTACGATTCCGAGTTTCCCGCGCAGCCAACCCATCCGGAACTGGAAAGAATAGTCCGGACCGTTAAACTGGTAAGTGTAATGGCAATTTATGAACGCAAAACATTTTCCTTCAGCCGGAAAGTAAGTTTAGAAAACCTTTCGACAGTCGAGCCGGAAACAAAAGAATACATAAACCGGCCGTCCACCGGAACCGGTACGGTTATTTATTACAAAGACCGGGATGTCGCCCTGTTGACCTGTGCGCATATCGTTGATCATCCGGACACATCGATCACCTACTATAAAACTGAAAAAGGACTTATCACTCCAAATATTCGTAGTTTTTCCGTCAAGGTCAGACAGACCATTAACGTCATCGATTTACCCGAGGTACGTCAATTCCGCATACTTGCCGTCGATCGCAAAAATGATCTGGCGATTATCGGCAAGCGACTGACCGGCCTGCTTGGGCAGCAGATACCGGTGTTCGATTATCCGCTGGGTAAGGCCGGTGACCTTCATTGGGGTACCATGGTATACCTGATTGCCATTCCGCGTAATTTAAAAATGATTGCCACGGGGATGGTAAGCAACCCGGGAATAGAAACCGGACGGGCGTTCATATTTAATTCCAATTTACAGAAGGGAATCAGTGGAGGATTGGTGCTGGCATTGCGGGATGGTGTGCCGAACTTCGAACTGGTGGGAATCTCCAATTCCATTGCCGCGGAAACGCAGTTGTTCTTGCAACCCGATCCGGCGCTGGAAATTCAGGATGCCGAGTCCGGCAAGAGCTATAACGGCAAATTATACCTCAAGGGACATGAGGTTAATTACTATGGAATGGCGCATGCAATCGCTGCAGAAGCCATCCGCGATTTCATCCGCCGTGAAAAACAAACGCTGAATGAAAATGGCTATCAGCCGGAATACTTCTTTAAATAATATCAATCGGGCAATTCGAAATGGCCCTGCAGAAAGGGTGTCACATTACCGGCGATCCGTACCCGGTCTCCCTGCAGTTCACAAAACAATTCGCCGCCGCGTGGTGAAACCTGCAGGGCGTGAAGTTTTTTTTTGCCCAGTTTTTCCGCCCAAAAAGGGGTGAGGGAACAGTGCGCCGATCCGGTAACGGGGTCCTCGGGAATACTAACGGAAGGGGCAAAAAAACGCGAAACAAAATCAACCTCATTACCGCGGGCGGTAACGATGATTCCCAATCGGTCCGATTCTTCGAGTGCGCGGAAATCAGGTTTAAGATTTCGTATAGTGTCTTCATCTTTCAATAAAATCAAATAATCTCGGGAGGCCAGAACCTCCAGCGGCTCGGCTCCGATTCCCTGAAGCAGTTTTTCACCGGCTTTTGCCGGTTCGAGACGGTAGGCGGGAAAATCGAGCGCGAGGCGGTCGTTATGCCGTGATACTTTCAATTCACCGGAACGGGATCTGAAGAGAATTTCTTCAGCATCTTTGCGAATGTGGTGGAAAATAACCCATGCTGCGGCCAGGGTTGCGTGTCCGCACAGGTCCACCTCCGCCTGCGGCGTGAACCATCGTATCTGGAAATAATCGCCCCGGTCTACAAAAAAGGCGGTTTCCGATAGATTGTTTTCAGCAGCAACGGCCTGCATTTTTTCATCACTCAACCAGTTGTCCAGCGGAACAACGGCAGCCGGATTGCCGGAAAAAAGATTGCCGGTAAAAGCATCGACCTGGTATAATTGAAAACGCATGTTTTTCTCCTGTTTCTGATTTTCCGTATTGAAAAATCGATTCAAAGCCGGTAATGAGAAGTTACAAAAGAAAAGGGCTTAATAAAATTATTCAACGTATGCCGCCAGCAGAATCAGCGGCCAGTGAAACCGAATGGAGTCGTTTCCCGGCCAGACCGTTTTCAACTCCTGAGAAATCTGTGCGAGTGGATCCGTACCGGTTTCCTGCTTGCAGGCCTGGGTTGCCGACCAGCTGTGCAAATAGCCGATAAAATCTTCCTGGTTCCAGTCAGTGATTATTTCAAATGTCGGAGTTGTGATTTTTTCGAAGGGAAACGGAATCTGTTGGTAGCCGTCATCGATCAGTTTCCGTTGCGGCGGCCAGAATTTACCCACAACATCGGTATAGTAATGATTTAAGATAAGGTCGACTTTGCTCTTCCCGCTTTCCGGCAACAGGTAGCACCACATTGCCAGCAAGCCGCCGTTTTTAAGGAGTCGGCGGACTTCACCGTAGAATGCGTCAAATACAAACCAGTGTACCGCCTGTGCAACCGTGATCATATCGATACATCGGTCGGGCAGTGGTATCTGTTCGGCTCTCGAAACGAAGTATTGTACGCGTGGGTGAGCCGGTGCCTTCTTCACTTGCGCGGAACTGGCGTCACAGGCCAGCACACGATCATATTTATCCGCGAGGGCAACCGCAGCCTGTCCGTTCCCGGTAGCAATATCCAGCAGGCAGCTGCGGTTATCACCGGCCAGGTCCGACAAAAAATCGTATAATGACTGCGGATATCCGGGGCGGAACCGTGCGTAAAAATCAGCCTGTCTACTGAAATGGTCGGGAAAAGATTTTGGCATTTTATTCCCACTCAATAAAAACCGGACAGTGATCGGAACCTTTCACCTCGGGCAGAATACCGGCATTTTTAACCCGGTGCAGGGCATTTTCGGAAACGAAAAAATAATCGATCCGCCAGCCGATATTTCTTTCCCGTGCGTTAAGGCGGTAAGTCCACCAGGTATACTGATCCGCTTCCCGGTTAAATTGCCTGAAAGTATCAACATAGCCGTTTTCTATGAATTTATCAATCCATGCGCGCTCTACCGGCAGAAAACCGGCATTATTCTGATTGGGTTTAGGATGTTTCAGATCGATTTCCTTATGGGCGGTATTGTAGTCGCCGCAGACCAGAACATTTTTTCCCTGTGCAACCAGTTCATTGCATTTATCGAGTACAAGATCGCAGAATTCCATTTTGAAATCGACACGGCCGAGATCGCGCTGGGCATTGGGGAAGTAAATATTGAACAGTACAAAGTCATCGAAATCAGTGCGCAAGACACGTCCTTCCTCATCGTATTTATCAATGCCGATACCGTTTTCGACTAACACCGGTTCCGGTTTGCTGAAGGTGGCTACCCCGCTGTAACCTTTCTTCACCGCTGAATGCCAGTAAACGTTATAACCGGGGGGATTGGTAAGATTCTCATCCAGCTGATCGGGTAGGGCTTTGGTTTCCTGCAAACACAGCACATCGGGAGAAGCCTTTTTCATCCAGTCCAGAAAACCGTTTCGTGTTGCAGCCCGAACACCGTTAACATTCCATGAGTATAATTTCATTTGCAGATACCTTTTTGTTTCTTGCCTGTCAAATCGAAAACAGGAATAAATTTAATCCCGCCGGTTGCTTTTTACCGATTCGTGGTTAAATTTAAAAATCTACAGAAAAAGAAACCGGAGTTTAATTGCGTTTTTTAAAACCAAAATTTATTCAGGAATGGATCAGCCTGATTCGCGAAGAAGGTATCAAGGCCTTTATCAGGGAAAAAGGCTGGAAGGTACTGGTAGGTCTGATCATATTTTACACGATTCGCGATGTTACTCTTTATATCATTATTCCGTATTTTGCCATTAGTGAAGTTTCCGGTTGCTCAATATTCTAAATCCAGAGGAAAACATGCAGATATATACGCTGACCGTCGGCGCATTTGCTATGAATTGTTATGTGCTTGCTGATCATTCCGGCGGAGATGCCATATTAATCGATCCGGGCGGAGAGGCGGCAAGGATTATCGGTTTTGTTGAGGAAAAGGGGTTACAGCCGAAACAGATCATCAATACCCACTGTCACATCGACCATGCTGCCGAAGCACGGGTCGTCCAGGATCATTTTAACATCCCGTTTCTGATTCACAGGGCGGAAGAAACCCTGTTGAAAATGCTGCCGGCACAGGGGGCAATGTTCAGCATGAATGTCGGCGATCCGCCGCAGGTTTCCGCATATCTCGACGACGGAGATAAGATCAAACTGGGCGAGTTTACGGGTGAAGTAAGACATACACCGGGACATTCGCCCGGCGGTATTTCCCTTTACTTTCCCGGGCATGTTTTCGTCGGCGACTGCCTGTTCATGGATTCCATCGGTCGCACCGATCTATATGAAGGCGATTATGATCAGTTAATACAATCCATTCGGACAAAACT
>JAJRVZ010000061.1 GCA_024277055.1 Calditrichota bacterium | reverse complement strand
GTAATCGGTGCGAATGACGTCGTCAATCCCGCCGCCCGCAACGATGAAACCAGTCCCATTTACGGTATGCCGATTATAAATGTCGACAAAGCAAAGACTGTTTTTGTATTGAAACGATCGATGGCGGCGGGCTTTGCCGGAATTCAAAACAGTCTGTTTTTTAATGAAAACACCCGTATGCTTTTCGGGGATGCAAAGGAAAGTATTCAGGCAATTGTAGCGCAGTTCAAAGATTAGTTAATGAAGAAAGCCCGGCTTCGAGTAGCCGGGCTTTTTAATTTACATACCGAAGCGCTCATAGTTTTTCTTAGTGTATTCACTCCATTTTTCCGGCACTTCGTCTTCCGGGAAAATAGCTTCAACCGGACATTCCGGTTCGCAGGCGCCGCAGTCGATACATTCTTCCGGGTGGATGTACAGCATTTCGCCGGCCGCCCTCATTTTTTCCTTGTCGGTGTCGTCCAGAGTATATCCTTCAGCCGGGTAAATACAATCTACAGGGCATACATCAACACAAGCGGTGTCACACACCCCGACACACGGTTCGGCGATTATATAAGCCATCTCTACTTTCTCCTGTATTATCTGAAAATGATTTATTTTCTATTAAAACGGAGCATTCGAACCGTTTTATTTCATTCCGGAAAAATAAAACCGGATATTACACCAGTCGTTCATTTTCTGCTGATATGCATGGATGATCGTTGTGCCGTTGGAAACATGGTGATCTCCGCGATCTGAACTCTTTCCGGGCGGCCGGCCACCCACAAAACGGCATCGGCTATATCATCCGCGGTAAGTGGGTCCACACCCTCATATACGGCATCCGCTTTTGTTTTATCACCGTGAAAACGAACATAACTGAATGCGGTTTCAACCATACCGGGATCAACCGTGCTTACGCGGACCGGGGTACCGAGCAGGTCTATCCGAAGTCCTTTGGTAATGGCATCCACGGCATGTTTGGTGGCGCAGTAGACATTGCCGTGCGGATACACTTCTTTTCCGGCGATAGAGCCTATATTAATCACATGCCCGCTGCCGCGCTCAACCATTCCGGGTACTACGTACCGTGTGACGAAGAGCAGGCCTTTTATATTGGTATTTATCATTTCTTCCCAATCGCCGACACTGCCTTCGTGTAATTTATTGAAGCCGCGAGCCAACCCGGCATTGTTAATCAGAATATCAATATTCTTCCACTGTTCCGGCAATGCTTCCAGTTGCGTAACTACTTCATCATGTTTACTGACATCAAGTTTGAAACAATGGGTTTCGGCTCCGTATTTTTGTTTCAGCAGATCCGCCAGTTCATTCAGCAAGTTCTGCCGACGGGCCGCCAGTAACAAACGCGCCCCTTCACGGGCAAAATATTCCGCGCAGCTTTTGCCGATGCCGCTGCTGGCCCCGGTAATGAATACGGTTTTGTTTTTTAGTACAGACATGATACATCCTCTACAGATTTTAATTAAGCGACAATTCCTATAATCAGATAAAGCAAAGCCGCAGCCCCACCGGCAACCAGTGCATAGGGAATCTGGGTTTTTACATGGTCAATATGATCGCTGGCGGATGCCATCGATGAAATGATGGTTGTGTCGGAAATGGGAGAACTGTGATCCCCGAAAATACCGCCGCCCAGCGCTGCGGCAACCGTTAAATAAATACTGGCATCCAGTGTCTGCGCCATCTGAATTCCGATCGGAATCATGATTGCGAAGGTACCCCAGGATGTTCCGGTGGAAAAGGCAATAAAACAGGAAACGAGGAATACAATGAACGGGACAAACCCCGGACTGAGCCAGGATTTTGTCACTTCGGCGACATACATTCCCGTACCCAGATCCCGGCAAACTTTCCCGATGGCGAAGGCGAGCATCATCAACAAAGCAAGCGGGATCAGACCTCCGATGCCTTTAAAAACGATCTCTATTATTTCCGGCAATTTAAATATTCTTTGTACACGATAAATGACAGCACTTACAACGATTGCGGTTAGTACGGACCAGAGAACCGCGGTGGAGCCTGAACCTTTACCGATGGCAAACACCAGTTTTTCCAGGAACGGCAGGGATTGCATGTGGCTCACTTCGGCCCACCCGGTGAAAATCAGCCCGACCGGCATCATTCCAACCATTACGGAAATGGGGATAATCATATTGCGGGCACGTTCTTTTACCCCTTCCTTTTTTTGCATGTCAACAATTTCCGAAGAAATCATCGGGGTCGCTCCGTCCCGTATTACTTTTCCTTCCTTGAGAGCCCGAATTTCAGCCGTTTTCATCGGACCGAAATCTTTTTGAGACAGAATGATAAATACCACCATGAACATGGCAAAAAAAGGATAAAAATTCAGCGGGTAGGCACTGAGCATGATTTCGAGCGGGTTGTCAAACCCCTGTGCCAGTAGCAGTCCCATAATATAAGCACCCCAGGCATTCAATGGAATCAAAATGCAGGTGGGGGCGGAGATGGAATCGGCAATATATGCCAGTTTTTCACGCGGGATTTTCAATTTATCAAAAACAGGACGGTAAATGGAACCGACGGTCAGCACATTGATGCTGGATTCGACAAAAATCAAAGTACCCGTTATCCACGCCATCAGCTGAACAATGACTCTTGATCTTCCCGAACGTTGTTTTTCAAAGCGTTGCAGAAAACGGTTAATACGGTTTACAAAACCGTCAACCCCTCCGGATCGCTGAATGAAAGCGATCAGTGCACCGACCAGCGAACTGAACATGATCGTACGGGTGTTTCCGGCATCTTTGAAGATATCGACAAGGGCCTGTACCGTATTTAACGTGCCATCAAAAAAATTACCATGACTGAGAATAACCCATCCAATCCATATCCCGAATAACAGGGAAATAAATACCTGTCTGGTTTTTATGGCAAGTCCGATTGCCAGAATTGGAGGAAGAATTGACCAGAATCCAAAATGATCCATGAATTACATAACCTTTCAGTGAAACAGTTGTCGGTGCATTTGCGTTGCGGCAGTTTAAGTTTAGAAGCAAAAAATAAATGATGCAAGTGTTTTGATGATAAAAAAAAGGCCACCGGGTGGTGACCTTTGAAAAACATTCAACTATTTCTTTTCAGGCGTCGGATGGGCGATCTTCTTGAAGAATTCGTCGAACTTGAATTCCTTGTGAAAAGGATTTTCAGGGTTGTGGCAATTCACACAAGTTTTTTCATCGGGAATCATCAGGCCGTTTTTCACAGCATCATCGCGATTCTTCATGATTTTCATTTTCTTGTATGCACTTCCCGGACCATGACAGGATTCACAACCGACCCCTTCGGACAGTTTGTAAGATTTTGCCCATTGTTTGTCTTTACCATAGGCAGTCGTATGACATCCGAGGCACTTTTCACTTTTCTGCGGATCATCAATTCCTAATTCTTTTGCCTTTGCTTTCGATTTGTCTGATGCCAGCGTTTCATATGCTTTGGCATGCAGCGTTTCTTTCCAGATACCGAACTGATTTCCGGACTTTTTGCTCTTGTGGCAAGTCTTGCACTTGTTTACTCCGACGTACTTATAATCTCCCGCCATGGCGGTGAAAGAGAATACAAATACAGCCAGTAATGAAAAAGCAAGAATTTTTCTGGACATGAGAACCTCCGTAATTAATGTGAATTAGTTATCCCAACCAAGCCTGTTTAAAAATGTAACATTGCGATGAAAAAAATGCAATTCTTTTTCGCAACATTTTTCACAATTCTTTTATGATTCTTCTTGCTTCACAAGTTTTAAACCGATAAATTTTCTCAAAATTAAGAATACGAATTTGCGATAAATAAACGATTTTATGCGTTTTAAATATATTGGCGGCCTTAACGCCAAAATCATTTCGTACTTTACCGCGTTTGCTTTTTTTCCATTGTTTGTTTTCAGCATTCTCGGTTATTATATCAATCAGGATATGATCACCCGTATCAATCTTGATAACCTTCATCTGTTGAACGCCAATTCCGTAGCGAAGGTTCAGCAGTATCTCGATTTTAAAAAATCGGTGCTCAAGAATATCAGCATCGTTTGCAGTGAAATGTCTCCCGAAATAGACAAGGATCATGTATCCCGTTTCTTCAAAGAGCACGCCAGCCTGATCAACAACGAGTTTGAACTGATCTACCTGTATAGCGGTGGTATCGGAACACAGGTATGGTCAAAATACCGCAAACCGAATAAAATATTTCCGCGGGGAATGATGCCGGTGATAAGCCAGCCTCTGAATGGTTCGGGAAGGCTGTTGGCGTACCTTTCAGTGGCCAGTTTTCAGAATCTGATACAATCGGATGTGCAGCATATTACGCATGAGATTTATTTGACGGATCAGAAGCTTAAAATTGAAGACGGCAGAGTGGAAGCATTTAATGATCTTGGTCAAAGGCTGAAACATTTTGACGAAAAAACCTATGAATATCCCTGGAAGCTTTTCGGTTCCGAAAATAAGAAGGGGTTGATTTCGACCTATTCATATTCAGCGGACAGATCTTTCCTGTTAATCACAAAAATTGATGCGAAACAGTTTTATTCCGAGTTGGACGCATTCCGGACAAAGATTGTCGCGGCGAATATGATCCTGGCGTTCATTTTAATCGTTCTGGCTTTCGTTTCTTCCGGCCGAATCACTAAACCTGTTCACCAGTTGATTGAAGCCATGCAAAGAATCCGCGGTGGTGATCTTGACAGGGAAATCTCGGTTGAATCGAAGGATGAGATAAAAGTCCTGGCGCAGGAATTTGAACTGATGCGACAACGTCTGCAGGAATCCTACCAGGGGTTGGAGAATAAAATAGAACGGCGCACGAGGGAATTAAGAGAAGCACAGACACAAATCCTGCATCAGGAGAAAATGGCCGCCCTGGGATTGATGGCGGCGGGAATCGCCCATGAAATCGGAAACCCCCTTACCAGCATTTCTTCGATGGCGCAGGTTATCCGGCGAAAGGCCCATGACCCGAATATTGAAGATTTCATAAATAATATTCTGAAAAACATCGACAGGATATCCAGAATAGTACGCGAGCTGGTGGATTTCAGCCGTCCCTCCGGCTATATGGCTGCGTTATCGGATGTAAATGAAATAGCCAAAGCGGCAATGGGTATTGTAAAATATGACCGCCGCTCGAAGCAAATCAAACTCAATATGGAACTGGGGCAGGATATTCCGAAAACCTATCTTGTCGCCGATCAGTTGCTACAGGTTTTAATAAATATTCTGATAAATGCTGTCGATTCGCTCGAATGTGAGGGAGATTCAATTGCACTGAAAACCTTCATGAATAACGGAAATATTCATATCCAGGTTATTGATGAGGGGTGCGGTATTCCCGATGATAAATTAAATCAAATATTCGAACCTTTTTACACAACCAAGGAAGTTGGCAAAGGTACGGGACTGGGATTGACGGTAAGTTACGGGATCGTCAAAAAATTCAAGGGCAACATCAAAGTAACCAGCAAAATTGGTGAGGGGAGTACATTCACGATTGTACTGCCGGTTTTAAAGGAGGGAGATTTACAGGAATGAAAGCAAAAATTCTGATCGCCGATGATGAGCGAACCATACGCGAGTCGGTTGCCATGGTGTTAGGGGATGAAGGCTACGAGGCACATGAAGCGTCTAACGGGAAAGAAGCCCTGGAACTGCTTACCGAACAGGATTTCGATATCCTGATCACCGATTTGAAAATGCCCGAAATGGACGGAATGGCCCTGATAAAAGAATCCTTCAAAATATGTCCGCAGACTTCCGTTATAATTATTACCGCACATGCTTCAATAGAATCGGCGATTGAAGCCTTGCGCATGGGGGCCTTCGATTACATTCTGAAACCGTTCGATTTTGACGACCTTTTGCTGCGGGTGGAACGGCTGATGGAGCATAAAGACCTCGCTATGGAAAACCAGGCGCTCAGACAAGAGGTCGAGTCGCGGTACAATTTTGATAACATCATTGGCCAGAGTACGCAGATGGAACAGGTTTTTAAACTGATTAAAAAGGTCAGTGCAACGAAAGGCAGTGTTCTTATTTCAGGTAAGAGCGGAACCGGGAAAGAGCTGGTTGCACGTGCCATACATTTTAACAGTAATCGAAAAAACCGGCGTTTCGTACCAATTAATTGCGGAGCCATTGTCGGTACGTTGATGGAGAGTGAACTTTTCGGTCATAAACGCGGTTCGTTTACCGGGGCGATTGCAGATAAAGAAGGGTATTTCAAGATCGCCAACAAGGGTACTTTATTTCTGGATGAAATCGGTGAGATTCCTTTGCCGTTGCAGGTCAAATTACTGCGGGCGATTGAAGAGGAAGAAATAATGCCCGTAGGTTCCACTTCTCCGCAAAAAATTGATGTACGTATTATTGCAGCAACAAATCGCGATCTGGCCGAGGAAGTGGAGAAGGGGAATTTCCGCGAAGATCTTTATTACCGGCTTAATGTAATCGAAATAAAACTGCCTGCATTGAGTGAGCGCAAGGAGGATATCCCGTTGCTGGTGCAGCATTTTATTAAAAAGTATAATCGTGAACTTAACCGGCAAATTGTGAATACAAATAATGAGGCCATGCGCATTTTATTGAATCATGAATGGAAGGGCGGCATTCGCGAACTGGAAAATGTAATTGAGCGGGCGTTGATTCTTTCGGAAGGACAATATATCACCCGGGAGGACCTGCCCCCCAATATGCTGGAATCCGAAGGCTATACGGAGATTCCCGATCGTCTGAAGGAGGCAGTCGCCCAGTTTGAAGCGACACATATCGCCAATATGTTGAAACGCTATGATATGAATAAAGAAGAAGCGGCTGCGGCATTGGGAATAAGCCTGTCTTCCCTATACCGCAAAATAGATGAATTAAAGATTAGGCTAAACTAGTTCTCGTATCAGGAGGCTAAGATGATTCGCAGAGAAGACGCCCTGCAATATCACAGCAGAGGCAGAAAAGGAAAAGTTGAAGTAGTACCAACAAAACCATGTTTGACACAACGTGATCTCGGAATGGCATACACGCCGGGGGTAGCCGAACCCTGTCGTGAGATTGAAAAGGATCCGAACAAAGCTTTTGATTACACGGCGCGCGGCAACCTGGTCGCTGTAGTTTCCAACGGTACAGCCGTACTGGGGCTGGGCAATATCGGTGCGCTGGCCGGAAAACCGGTAATGGAAGGAAAGGGTGTTTTATTCAAACGATTTGCCGATATTGACGTATTTGATATCGAATTGGACACGCAGGACCCGGATGAAATCATCCGAACCGTCCAACTGCTCGAACCGACTTTCGGCGGCATCAATCTGGAAGATATTAAAGCACCGGAATGTTTTTATATTGAGGAAAAATTGAAAGAAACAATGCAAATACCGGTGTTTCATGATGATCAGCACGGAACCGCCATAATCTCCGCTGCGGCACTTTTGAATGCCAGTGAATTGCAGGGTAAAAAGCTGGAAGATATGAAGGTGGTTTTCAGCGGTGCGGGTGCGGCGGGAATTGCCTGTGCCGAGCTTTATATCAAATGCGGGATCAGAAAAGAAAACCTTTATCTCGTTGATTCAAAAGGGCTGGTGTACAAGGGACGCAAAGAAGGTATGAATCCCTACAAAGAAAGACTGGCAAACGGCGACGGTCCGGCCACACTGGATGAGATCATGGAAGGGGCCGATGTATTCGCCGGTGTTTCGGTTGCAAACCTGGTAACAAAAGAAATGGTAAAAAAGATGGCTGATAAACCGATTATTATGGCCATGGCCAACCCTGATCCTGAAATAAGTTACCCCGACGCCATTAGTGTACGTAGTGACCTGATCATGGCCACAGGCCGGTCCGACTACCCGAACCAGGTGAATAATGTTCTGGGATTTCCTTTTATTTTCCGCGGGGCACTGGATGTACGCGCCACTGCAATTAATGATGAAATGAAACTTGCCGCCGTGCGGGCGCTTGCAGACCTGGCCAGGGAGGATGTTCCGGATGATGTAATCAAGGCTTACGGTGGTGAACCTATAAAATTCGGCAAAGATTATATTATACCCAAACCCTTTGATTCGAGAGTGTTGTTATGGGAAGCTGCTGCGGTTGCCAAAGCAGCGGTGGAAACCGGAGTGGCACGACAGCCGATTGAAAATTTTGATACCTATCGGGAGCATCTGGAAAGTTTGCTCGGAAAATCTCGTGAAGTTATGCGGGTGGTTATTAACAAGGCCAAACTGAATCCGAAACGCATCGTTTTTCCTGAAGGCGCCAATCAGAAAATTTTACGCGCCTGCCAGATCATCATCGATGAGGGAATTGCCAGGCCGATTGTTCTGGGAAGTGAAGAAAAAATTAGAAATGATATTAAAGAATTACATCTGGACCTGAACGGCATAGAGATCATTAACCCGGTTAAGAGTAATAAACTGACCGGCTTTGCCCGACAACTTTTCCAGCTGCGTGCCCGTAAGGGAATGACCCTAAGCGAAGCAAAATCACAACTGAAAGGCAACTGGCGGTTGTTTGGCTCGATGATGGTACGGAACGGTGACGCCGACGGAATGATCGCCGGATTAAACTATAACTACCCGGATACCATCCGGCCGGCATTGCAAACCATCGATCTGAAAAAGGAAACAACGGTTGTCGCCGGACTGTACATGATGGTATTCAAGGATGATGTTTTGTTCTTCGCGGATACGACGGTAAATATCGAACCCAATGCCGAGCAACTGGCAGAAATAGCGATTATGTCGGCGGATGAAGTTAAAAATTTTGGCTTCGATCCAAAAATCGCAATGTTGTCATTCAGTAATTTCGGCAGCGTGCGCCATCCCCTGGCACAAAAGGTGGCGAAAGCAACGAAAATCGTCAAAGAACGGCGTCCTGATCTGGCGATAGACGGTGAAATGCAGGCCGATACGGCCATGGTTCCGGAAATTCTCAACGGTTCGTTCGGCTTTAACGAATTAAAATCGCGGGCAAATTTGCTGATTTTCCCGAATCTGGAAGCCGGCAATATCGCCTACAAGCTAATGGCAAGAATCGGTGGCGCGGAAGCGATCGGACCGATTCTGATGGGAATCAGCAAACCGATACATGTGCTTCAGCGTCATGCAGAAGTGAGTGATATAGTAAACATGACTGCTATTGCAACACTGGATGCACAGAAATCCGAATAAGCGGATACTATCGGGAGCAGCCACAACCTGCTCCCGATAGTTGTTTTCACTGGATTCTTTTATGTCCTCGTAAGGAGGTGTATCATGTCGGAAAAAGCACCCTATTCTATGACGACCTGCATGATGGAAGCTGTGCAATTACTGGAGGATGTCGGTAGTATGCAGAACATTGAAAGGACCCTCCATAATATTGTAAAAAATCTTACACGTCATCTGGATATACAGACCTGTGCCGTTATTCAAATAAATCCTCAAACCGAAATGCTGGAAATTATGAACTCAGAGGGTCTGTCATGGAATTATTGCAAGCAATACCGCCGGCGCATCATTTCCCCGGTTGTACATGATCTGATATGGGAAAGCAAGTCTCTGTTTATTGATGATGCCTCTTTACAATCCCCGGAGGCGGTTGAGCTGCAACTTGAAAAACCGTTTCTTTCTGCGTACAGCGTCGGGCTGAATGCGAATCATCGTCCGCTCGGGCTCTTGCATGTCGATAGTAAGGAACCCGGTTATTTTGATGAAGAAAAGCGGCTGATGATCGATCTGTATGCAAGAATCATTTCAATGGCAATAATGAAGGAAAAGATGCTTCAGGATGTACAGCAGCTGGCCCACGAACAGCAACGGGAAGGTGTGGAAAGTTACAGTTACTTTTACGGAAGACTTCAGGAGGCGATCGCCAGGGCGCAGCGTCTTAGCGAGAATATTTCACTTGTATTACTTGATATTGTAAAATTCGGCAATATTCTGTGCATGTACGGGCTGGATGTCTGCAAAAATTTAATGAATGAAGTAACCTCTCTTGTGCGTAAAAACTTAAGACAGTATGACAACCTGAGTGTCTTCGGAACCGATGAGCTGATCATAAGTCTTCCGGGAGCGGGAGTGAACGAGGCTCGGGCGGCAACGGTTAAACTTTACTCCATTATCAAACAATCGGTTTTTACACAACACGAAATTAATATCGATCTGTCCGTCGGTATTGCCAGTTTTCCGGTTCATGCCAGGGATTTTGATCATCTAATTACGGCTACAAAAAATGCACTGATCGAAGCAAAAAGAAAATCCGATTCGAATATATCGATCAGTCCGGTTTCATATGTATAGGGAAAAACATGATCAGAAATTTTAAACAAATTGAAAATCGGATAAAACAGGAAGCGCCGAAAACCATTGCTGTCGCTTTGGCTGAAGACAGCGATGTCCTCAAAGCGATCGAACGTACCAGAAAAATGAGGCTGGCCTCGGCGATTCTGACCGGAAATGAAGAAATAATTGCCTCCGCGCTTGCGCAGTTGAAAATTAATAGTGACAATTACGAAATCGTTCATGCGGATTCTGAAAAGGAAGCGATTGAAACAGCGGTTCAATCCGTACGTTCCGGAAAAGCGCAGGTAATAATGAAAGGCCTGTGTTCAACCGCTTCATTCCTGAAAGGAATCCTCAACAGGGAAAACGGTTTGCGGTCGGGAAAAGTACTTTCGCATCTTGCACTTTTTCAATCCTCCGGATACCACAAATTGTTTATGATGTCCGATGCGGCAATGAATATTGCACCGGATATTGCCATAAAAGTGGCTATCACTGAGAATGCGATTGCTGCCGCACACAGGCTCGGTTATGAACAACCGAAGGTTGCGATGATTTCGGCAGTTGAAAAAGTGAATCACCAGGGGATGCCTTCCTCGGTTGATGCGGCTATCATAGCAAAAATGGGAGAGCGGGGGCAAATAAAGGGCGCGCTGATCGACGGTCCGCTTGCCGTCGATAACGCACTTTCAAAGCAAGCCTGTGCGGTGAAATCTTTGCAAAGCCCGGTGGGCGGTGATGCCGATATTCTGATCGTACCCAACATCGAAACGGGCAATGCATTTTATAAACTCCTTACCTTATTTGCCGATGCAAAAGTCGCCGGACTGATACTGGGTGCGGCGGCACCGGTTGTACTGACATCACGCGCTGATTCGGACGAGTCTAAATTCCTCTCGATCCTGACAGCATTGAAAATTGGATAATTCCGTATGTTCGATAAAAAATATGTCATTCTTGCGATCAACCCGGGTTCAACCACCACCAAAATCGCTTTATTCCACGATGAAAAGGAAATATTCACCGAAGTGATTGTTCATAAAATAGAAGAATTATCCCGGTTTAATAAAGCGTCGGATCAGGATCTTTACCGTATGGAGATCATCGTCGGATTATTGCGTCGGAAAGATGTGGACCTCGGCAGTATTGATGCGGTCGTCGGTCGGGGGGGACTGTTAAAACCCATTGAAGGAGGCACCTATTCGGTAAATGACCAGATGATCGCCGACCTGCGAATCGGTATTCTGGGAGACCATCCGTCGAACTGCGGGGGGTTGATCGCCTATGCGATAAGCAAAGCCCTCGGATGTGAATCGTTCATTGTCGATCCTGTCGTGGTTGACGAGTTATCTCCCGTTGCCCGCATATCCGGCATGCCGCTTGTACGCAGAAAAAGTATTTTTCATGCACTGAATCAGAAAGCGGTTGCCAGGAAAGTAGCTGCTGAATTAGGCAGGAAATATGAGCAGGTCAACGTAATCGTCGCTCATATGGGGGGCGGCATCACGGTCGGATGCCACGCGATGGGCAGGGTGATCGACGTAAACAACGGACTGGATGGAGACGGTCCCTTCAGCCCGGAGCGGAGCGGAGGTGTACCGATCGGTGACCTGGTGAAAGCCTGTTATTCTGGGGAATATACTTTGCAGGAAATGAAAAAACTGATCAAAGGGCATGGGGGAATGGTTGCCTATCTCGGGACGTCGGACCTGCGGCTGGTGGAAGAGCGTTGCAACGAAGGGAATGAGCAGGCCTGTCTTATTTATGAAGCGATGGCCTACCAGGTGGCGAAAGAAATCGGGGCGTTAACGACGGTTGTTCATGGAAAGGTAGATGGAATCGCCCTGACCGGCGGCGCAGCTAAAAGTGAACGATTCGTGAAAATGATAAAAGAGCGAATTGGTTTCCTGGGCAAAGTATTTGTATACCCCGGTGAGCAGGAAATGACGGCTCTGGCTCTCGGTGCTTTGCGTGTGTTGAAGGGAGAAGAAGAAGCCAAATCCTATATTGTGTAACTTTTAATCGGATGACTCATCTAATGATAAAATGGAACTGAGGAGGTAAAAGTGGCGGGTATAATCGGGATGATAGCCGGCGGAGCACTCGGTTTTGTAATCGGAAGATATATGTCGAAATTCGGGGGCGGTTGTCCGATATTGTGTAATCCCAAAATCAGCACAATTTATTTCGCTGTGATGGGATTTTTATTTGCGACAGGTATGTAATATTTGAGGGAAGAATGACAATGAAAGCAAAAATCGTTCAAATAAAAGGTGTCACTTTTGCGGGCAGGGCCGGAAGTAACCATTGGGTTCCGATGGACGGGCCGGAGGAGTTCGACGGCAGCGAAGCCGCCACCAGACCGAAAGAACTGATACTGTTGTCTCTGGGTGGATGCAGCGGCAGTGATGTGGCGGCCATATTAAAAAAGATGCGCGAACCGGTGCAGAGATTCGAAATTGATATCGATG
>JAJRVZ010000060.1 GCA_024277055.1 Calditrichota bacterium | reverse complement strand
TCAAGAATATTCAGATAATAACAGAAAATCTCCAGTTTGCGAGCGGCAACAATTCGGGCATCCTGCATTTTTAATGTTCCCGCCGCTGCGTTCCGTGGATTGGCAAACAGCGGTTCACCTTTTTTTTTGCGTTGCTCATTTATGGCGCGGAACTGCTTAATTGACAAAAACGCCTCGCCACGAACCTCAATCCGCTTTACGCTTTTATCCGTTTTCTGCAGGCGCAACGGGAGTGATTTGATGGTTTTAAGATTCACGGATACATCATCTCCGGAAATGCCGTCGCCCCGTGTTGCACCGTATTCGAACAGACCGTTATTATATACAAGACTAATTGCCAGCCCGTCTATTTTTAATTCGGCGACATATTCGTACCGTTCCCCTTCGAGTAATTCCCTCACCCGGCGGTCGAAATCTTTGAATTCCTCCTCGGAATAGGTATTTGCCAGTGACAGCATCGGTTGTGGATGTACCACGGTCCTGAATTCTTTCGTGGGCTGACCCGATACACGCTGGGTGGGAGAATCCGGGGTGATCAGATGCGGATTGGCTTGTTCCAGGGCCTCGAGCTGTTTCATGAGCCGGTCATATTCATAATCACTGATTAAAGGCTTCGCCAGCACATAATACCGGTAATCATGTTTTTGAATTTCTTCACGCAGCATTTTTATTTTCTGTTCAGCTTCCATAACGGTCCTCTTTCTTGATGCTGATTAAAAATTTATGATTCTGCCCCGTATTGTACAAGCAATATTTCAGACTGTTTCTTCGTTTAAACCGACTGAAGTTCATTTGCTTTTACAGCGTAATTTTTTTAGTTTGAACACTGAAAAATTAAAGAGTTAGCCGATGCAGCGCTTATTTAAAATTGTTTCCGTTTTGACGATATTTTTCCTCTTTTCCTGTGCGGATCTTTTTTCCACGCGGGATGTCGAGGAGCCGGAGACCGGACAGGGAACGGACCTTTGGGAAACCCCCATTTCCTACGATGCAGTGCTGCGCAATTTTCGCTATGCGGTTATCCAGAAAAATGTTTCCAATTATATGAATTGCTTTATCGATTCCAGCCTGCAGAATGGTGTCCGCTACAGGTTTGTTCCGGACCAGAGACTGCAAAAGGAGCAATTCGAAAACTGGACTCTGGATGATGAATCCACCTATATGCGTAATGTAATCTTTAATATATCGCAGCGCCCCGGTGCAATAGACTTGAATTTTCTGGAAGAAATCGTATACACTTCGATTGTTTCCTTTGCCGATTCCGTGGAGACCAATCCCTTTGCCTATGAGCTGCGGCTTGACTTCGGAGATTCAACGGCTGTTTTTTCCGGATTCTCGCGTATGAAATTAATAAAAGATTCAAACTCTTTATGGTCCATCTACTATTGGGAAGATATCCCCGGAAGTGACCCGCAAGTCCAATCGTGGTCATGGTTTAAAGCCGCCAACCGGTATAACTGATATGACCCGGTTGCGTATCATATTATTGTTTTTTATATTTTTGTTCGGATGCTCCAATCCATTTGCTCCGGCGCTTACCGAATCGGATTTGAAAGTGACGGCGATTTTAACGGAACAACTTTCTCCACAGGACGTATTGACCAATTTCCGTTATGCTTATACATTTAAAGATTCACTGATTTACAGCGAATTACTGGACAGTACTTTCCTGTTCATATCGACCAATTACAGCACATCCCCGCCAACGGATATAAACTGGGGCCGGGATGTTGATCTGAAAACGACCGCCGGCCTGTTCCGGCATTTTAATACTCTGGAATTGTTCTGGGGCGCGATTTTGCTTGAAAATTACAGATCCGACAGTACCTTGTCGGAAATTAAAATTACTTTTCAATTGACTCTGGACGGCGGAAGGGAAATTCCAACCCTGAAGGGAGAAGCCCTGTTTAATTTCGCCCGCCGAAATAAAGGCATCTGGAAAATTACACGATGGGAAGACCTGTCGTCATTTTAAGTTGGAGGAAAAATGGCAAGACTGGCTGTTGATATCGATTCAATCGCAACGGTACGTAATATTCTGGGCGGCGAAACACCCGACCCTGCCCAGATGGTCGTTCTGGCTGAAATGGGCGGTGCCGAGTCCATCGTCTGTTATCTGCGGGATGACATGAAGTCGGTTAATGAGCGGGATGTATATGTTCTGCGAGAATTGATCAAAACACATTTTAATGTACGCTGTAACCTCAATGACGAGATGATAAAAAAACTGCTTCCGCTGAAACCGGACATGATAACTTTCGTGGCTCCCGGTTCCGTGTCTTCGCTCGAAGCGGAGTACCTCTACATCGACAATTACCTGCTGCAGATTGAAAACGCCGTTGCCGAACTGCGCGCAAACGAAATCGGTTGCAGCGTGTTAATAGAGCCGAATATTTCGCAGATAAAACAGGCGGGTAAACTCGAACTGGACTACGTGGAATTGAATGCCAATGCTTTTTCGACGGCAAGCGACCTCGACCAGGAACTGGCCGAACTGGAAAACCTGAACAGTCTCTGCATAGCCGCCAACCGCCTGGGAATGGGCGTGAATATCAGCGGCGGCATATCGGCGGATAATATTGCGGAAACATCCAGAATACAGTTTGTCGATGATATTATTGTCGGTGAACCGATCACGATTAAGGCATTATCCATCGGATACGAACAGGCAGTGCGTGATTTTATAAGTCTCCTGTAAAATAGAACAGCCGGGCTGTTTCCATTTTCGCCGTGGTTGTGTAAATTTGACTTTACGTAAACAAACTACCTTAAACTTCATGATAAAAATATATAGTACCTGGTTTTTTGCATTAATTCTGTTTGCAAATGTAAATGCAGGACAAATGATGCAATATCAAAAGCTGCTCGAAGCATCAGCGGGAAACACCGTCTGGCTTGCAAATGAGGGCTGGTTATTGCAGGTTAACGATACTAAAAACACAAAAAAAATAAATATCCCCTTTGTCCTGGAAAACGAAACCGATCGCGGCGTGTTTCAATACCGTTTTACCGTTCCCGATTCTGTCCGGGGCCGGTCACTTCGACTACACCTGACCGGAATTTCGGGTCGTGCCCGGATTCGTTTGAACAAAACGCTTCTGGCTGAACATCCGAACAGCATCAACCCTTTCCACGTGGATATTGCTGCGGAACAGCTGCTCGTCAAAAGTGCAAATCTGCTTGAAATTGATGTCAGTTTACCTTTCATAAATGACATTGATTATAACGGCTATATTCAGTTGTATCGTGAAAAACGCAACCCCGGAATTGTCCGCGCTGTTTATCTGGAATGGCTGAACCCCGTACGATTCGATAACTTTCAGCATAAATTGTCGGGTGGGGAAATTGAATTCAACTATTCAATAATAGACAGCCGAACCGTGTCGGAGAATGCTTCGGATGAAAATAAAATCAGGCTCAGACTGGATGAAACGATTTATTCTAAGGATGGAAAAAAGATATTCAACCGTGTTCGATTTGTCGATAAACAGGCGGAGCATCGAATCCGCAGAAAAACTTCCGCAAAAAACTTTCACCTTTGGTCGCCGAATTCCCCGGCCGTTTACCGGATTCAACTGAAATTAACGGGCGCCGGAGGTGAACTGGCCCGTTTGACGAAAAACATTGTATTCAGGCGCCTGGAGACCAGGCAAAACCGGTTTTATTTAAATGATGGTCTTTTAAGAATAAAGGGTATTACCTACCGCGAATTTTTTTCTTCCAATGCCGATATTAAAAAGAACGCAGGATTACTAAAGGATTTGCTATCCATAAAATCAGCCGGATTCAATGCGGTTCGTTTTCCCTTTTCCGTGCCCCATCCGGCGGCCTTTGCCTTCGCCGATTCGATTGGGCTGTTGCTTTTTTTCGAGTCTCCGGTCTGGCGCCAGACGGATGAGTTTTTTCTCAGCGATATATCGTTACAAAATGCGAAACTTCTTGCCGATGAAATAATGAACGAATCAGTCAATTACGGCAGTGCGGCGGCATTTGCCCTGGCCCATGAAATACCGCTCGAAAACCCTGCCGCTCAAAAATATATTTTAATCCTGAATGAGTATTTGAAACAACGATACGACCGGCTGACCTATGTAAGCCCCCTGCAAATCGCCAAACTTCCGCTGGAAAATGTAACGGATTTTTATACGTTGAACTATTATGACCGTTCGGTTTTTTCTTTATTTAAAAACGGTGTCCAATATTTGCATGCGGCCAATATTCCGTTGTTGCTTGGAAATTGCGGCTACAGCGTAATTCGTCCTTTCCGGAATTTGGAAACCACTGCTGCTGAAAAAATGCAGGTTGAGTTTTTTGAAGAAATTTTTACTTTTTTGAAAACCAGTGACGGCATGCAGGGGTATTTTGTTGACAGTTTTCGCGATTGGCCAGGGGTTGCCGAAGGCGTGGTTACACAAGTGGAAGACGGAAAAATTATTTATCCCTATGGCTTATTTCGTTATGACGGTTCCGCCCGTTTCATTTTCACAAAAATAACGGAACTGCTTAACGGAAATTTTACATCGAAATTATTAAAACCGGTTAGCAGGGAAAAAACAAATTTTTTCAGCACAACGATATTCCTGTTCATGATGATCTTCCTGATCGTTTACCGGCAAAGTTACAGTTTCAGGGAAAATCTCAGCCGCGCCATGCGCCATGCCTATGGCTTTTTTGTGGATCTCCGCGACCGACGAATTGTATCCTGGAATCACTCAAGCCTGGTAGGATTGCTGAATGCCTTTGTTTCATCGGCGATGATTTCGGCATTTTTATATTACTACCGCGACAACCTTGCTTTCGATGAAATCTTAAGTGTATTCCTGGTTCCAATAAACGCCAAAACATTTTACCTGGAAATCGCCCGGCACCATTGGCAATTATTTTTATTTTTTTTGTTGCTTTTTCTCTCCTGGCAGTTTTTACTGGCTTTAATCATAAAATTCATCGGTTTTCTTATCGGACGCCGATTCAGATTCCGCCAGGCCGTGGCGGTTACCAACTGGTCCGGGGTTCCGCTCGTGATTCTGTCGCCCGTAAGCATGTTTTCCTATCAACTGGCCGGAATTCCGGAACTGCACTCCTATGTGTTTTACGCCCTGGTTATTTTCTTTTTATGGATTAATATCCGGTTTGCCAACGGCAGCCGTGTATTGCTGGAACTTGGCGGCCTGAAAGCACATATTATACTGGCGGTACTTTACGTTTCCGTCCTGATGATCGTAATGGGAGTTTTTGAAGCACATTTTAAAATTATTGATTATATTACTCTGCTGTGGCAGGTACAAATTTTCTCTTGATGGAAGGCAAATTGGAGTAGTATGTATTTATCGAAACTGGAAATATTCGGATTTAAATCTTTTGCACAAAAGACAAATCTGAAATTCAAGGAAGGAATATCCTGCGTCATCGGGCCCAATGGTTCAGGGAAAAGTAATATAGTTGATGCGCTGCGCTGGGTGCTGGGCGAACAGAAGGTCAACACACTTCGCAGTGATCGTATGGAAAATGTTATTTTTAACGGCACGAAAAAACGCAAACCGCTCGGACTCGCCGAAGTTTCATTGACCATACAAAACAATAAAAAAATACTGGACACCGAATTCACCGATGTCGTCATTTCACGCAGGTTGTATCGTTCGGGAGAAAGCCAGTATCTGATAAATAAAACGCCGTGCCGGTTAAAAGATATTCTTAACCTGTTTATGGATACCGGGTTGGGTCCCAATTCCTATTCCGTCATTGAACTTAAAATGGTCGAGTCCATTATCAGTGAAAACGCCTCCGAAAGACGCCATTTATTTGAAGAGGCGGCCGGGGTAACCAAATATAAAATCCGGCGTAAATCCGCCATGCGTAAACTGGATGCAACGCACCAGGACATGGAGCGAATCAGCGATTTGATTTCCGAAATTCAGCGCACTGTGAACAGCCTTTCGCGGCAGGTCGGAAAAGCCAGGCGATACCTGAAATATCAGGAGGAATTGAAAAACAAAGAAATCGACCTTGCGCGGTTTCGCTATATGCGGTTGCTCGATGAAATCAGGCCGATGGAACTTCAGCTGGCCGAGATAAAATCACTGAAAGAAGATACGACCCATCAAATCACTCTGGAAGAGGCGCTGATGGAGGAATACCGCAGCGAACTGGTCAAAATTGAGCAATCTCTTTCTAAAAAGAATGAAGAGATCTTCGAACAGGATCAATTAATCCAGAAACTTCAGGAAGAAGACGCCGTCGCCCGTACACGCAATGAATCAATTGATTCGATTCAGATTAAAAGCCGGCAGGAAATTTCCGAGGCACATGAAAAAATCAAACATCTGGAAAACAGTCTTTTGGAATATGGATCGGAAGTAGAGAGACTCGATAGTGAAACAACTGCTTTGCAACAGACCTATTCGGAAAAAGAGGCGGAGTTCGGGGAAGCAAATAATCAAAATATCCTGGAAAAGAAACGGGTCGATGAATTGAATGCGCAGTTTAAAACCGAACTGGAGACACTTTCATCACGCAAAGAGGGCGCACAGAAAGACCTGTATGAATACAACTGGAACCGTGAACAAAAAATTAAAATATCATCTCAAATAAATGAAATGGACAAATTGATCACGGTTCAGAAAAAGAAATTAGACGATGCCGAAGATAGTTTGAAGATTAATCAGCAGAAATTGTCTGCATGTACCGGTCGGTTGTCAAAACTGATCGACAAAAAGTCGGATATCGAGTCCGGGCTCGAGGAACATAAAGAGAATCTGCGAAAATCCGAATCTGCCATTGAAAATATAAACTCGAAAATTAAATTTTTTGAACAGATTATTTCCCGTTATGAGGGTCATTCGGACAGCATCCGCGAGGTTATGGCCAATAAAACAAAATTTCCTGGCCTTCTGGGGCCGATCGCCGACCTGCTTTCTGTGGATACAAAATATCGTGTTGCGCTTGAAGCCGCTTTGGGTACTGCGGCAGGTTTTCTTGTAGTGGAAAATGTCGAAACCGCGAAAAAAATCATCGAATTTGTATCGACAAAAGACCTTGGCCGGATTACGCTTTTACCGCTGGACAGGGTTGAAACGCTCGATATACCGGACCAAATGGAAAACGGGGCTCATTCTCTGCTGCTCTCGTTTGTAAACTTTGACACACGTTTCCAAAAGATGTTTACTCTCCTTCTTGCCGATTTTGTTGTTGTAAACAGCCTCGAAGAAGCCATCAATGCTTCGAATAAGTCACCTCAGCTGCGTTATGTCAGTCTGGCCGGAGAACTGGTTGAACCCGGCCGCACAATCAGCGGCGGGAAAAAATCCGAAGACAATGCCTCACTGATAGGACGAAAAGAGCAATTGGAGCAGTTGCATCAACAGGCGAAGTCATTGCAAAAAACAGTGAAAAGCGAAACCGGGACGATAGGCGAATTGGAGGCCTCCTTACAGCGGACTTATTCTGAAATCAATAATTTAAAGGAGCAGGAGTCGGGTTTGCAGCAACAGGTTCGAAACGATGAATTGCTGTGCAGCCAGTCTGAAATCGAACTCGAAAATCTGAAACAAAAAAAGAAAGAATTGCAGGAACAGTTTAACACCGCCGTGCGCCGTATTTCCGAACTGGAGAAAAGTGTTTCTACCCTGGAGCAGGATATCAGCGGACAACAGGAAAAGCTGAATCAGCTGGAAAAAGAAACAATCGCCCGCACTTCATAATATGAACGTAACAACGAAACCGTACAACTCATGGCTCAGGAATTACAGGAGTTACAATTAAAACTGGTCAATTTACAGAACCTGCTGCAAATACGGCAGGCAGATCAGCAAAGGGCCAAAAACAATATTTCCGAATTACGGAAACTGATACAAAAAAGACAGCTGGAGCTGGAAGCGCTTGAACAGGAAAAGGTAACCCTTGCGCAACAAATTCAGGAAAGAAAAGTAAAAAAGGAACAAATCTGGAACACTAGGGATAATATTGATAAGGAAAAGGTTCGGATAGAACAGCAGTATCACGAATTGAAAGATAAAATCATTAATCTCGAAAACGAGATTAAAAGATTCCGCAAACAGCACGACAGCACGCTTGAGCGTACCCGTCAGCTTGAACTGTCAATTACTGAAAACAAAACCCGCGCCGAAGGTATCCGCGACAGAATCCGCGAAGAGTACAGCGTGGATATTGATGTCGGAATTGCATATGACGGACTGAACGAAGAAGAAACGGCACAGGCAATTGAAACACTGCGTTTTAAAATTAAACAATTAGGCCAGGTAAACCCTCTTGCCGTCAGTGAACACGAAAAAGAAAGTGAAAGGCTTGCGTTTTATACCAGGCAATACGATGATCTTGTTGAAGCGGAAAAGAGCCTGATGCAAACGATAAAAAAAATAAACATAACCGCACGCAAGCAATTTGTAGAGACCTTTGAAAAAATAAAGGAAAACTTCGAGGTTGTTTTTAAAAGTTTTTTTGAAAATGGCGAAGGAACCATTTATCTTGAGGAAAACGCGGATCCTCTGGAAGCGAATATTGAAATCACGGTAAACCCGAAGGGACGCCGGGTGCAAACCTTAAGTTTGCTGAGCGGCGGTGAAAAAACACTTACAGCCATTTCGCTGTTGTTTTCAATATACAAGGTAAAACCGAGTCCCTTTTGTATTCTGGACGAGGTGGATGCCCCGTTGGACGATGTGAATATTGTGCGTTTTACAAATGCTCTGCGCGATTTTTCGCGCGATACGCAATTTATTGTAATTACACATAATAAAAGAACCATGGAAGCAGCGGATACCATGTATGGCGTAACTATGGAAGAAGAGGGACTGTCAAAACTGGTCTCTGTACAATTTAATTAAATCAGAGGTTATATTATGAGAGTAATATTATTTATCCTCGCCACATGCCTGTCTTTGCAGGCTCAGTTTCAATTTATTCCGCTGAGCGTGGATTACGGCACCTTTCAGGGGCAGAACGGCAAAACTTATACCGAAGTTTATATATCCTTTTACCAGGCCGATTTAACTTATGACAAGGAAGATTCCGCGCTGGTTGCACATTTTCGCCATTCGATACTTATAAAACAGAAGGATTCCACGCTCTACGATTTCAGCCGGAAATACATGAACACCTTGCGGGATCAGGACAGGAGAAGTAAAACCAGCCAGTTTATGGATGTGTTCAGTTTTGAATTGGATCCGGGTAAGTATCAGCTGGTCGCCGGCATAGCGGATGATGTATCGGGGAAAACCGGGGAATACAAATTAGACCTGGACATTCCCAATTACAGCACCGAAAGTAAAATAAGCTCTATTCAGCTGTCCACCAGTATCAGCAAGGCAAAAGTGCACAACAGTTTTACCAATAAAAACAATCTGCTCATATACCCCCACCCTTCCGCGACCTATTCCCCCTTAAATCCGGTTCTGTATTTTTATTTTGAAGCCTATAATCTGCTTCATGAAGGAAATGAGGAATGCGACTATTCCTACAAATATTATATTTCAGACCCTGAAGGCAGGCGGGTAAAGGAATTTCCTGAAAAACACAAATCAAGTAAAAATCATGCCATCGCCGAGGCGAACGGTGTAAATATCATCACCCTGGGTAAAGGCACATATTTTCTGAATGTCGAGTTTACCGACAACAATTCCGGCGAAAAACTGTTCGCACGTAAGAGACTCATGCTCGATAAACCCGATCGCTCGACATCGGCTTCCAAACTCGCGGCGCGGCTTGAGGGTTATGAAGAATATGTGAACTATAAAAAGAGCCAGTTAATAGATGAATTCGAAAAAGCAAGGTATATTGCTACGCCGGAGGAGCAGCAGATATTTAATGAACTGGATGAAACCGGCATGAAAAAATTTCTGGCCCAGTTCTGGAAACGTCGTGATCCCAATAAAGAAACACCAATCAACGAATTCAAATTAAAGTATTTTGAAAACCTGCGCATTACCAATGAAAAATTCACTACAGCTTTTAAAGAAGGATGGCGTACGGATCGCGGACGGGTATTATTGATTTACGGACGTCCTGATGAAATCGAACGGAATCCCAGCTCCGTCGGCACCCAACCCTACGAAATATGGTATTATTATTCTCTTGACGGTGGCTCGGATTTCGTATTTGGAGATCTTACAGGTCACGGGAATTACGAATTGATTCATTCAACCTATCGTAATGAAATTAAAGATCCCAACTGGCAGTTAAGGCTGGGTAAAATACGTATTCGGGATTTCAATGTGGATGTAAATCAATTCTAAAAATATCAAAAAGAATTATCGGCAGTTAAATCCCATCGCTTCCATCGGTGGGATTTTTTTTGTCGGAAGGATTCATTGTTCGGGGGACTTGCCGTCATCATAGGACCAGCGTTGTTTATTTCGAAAATCTTCTCCCCAGCCGAGTTTGCTGCGCAGGGTCCGGAAGAATTCCTGATTCGGCACCTTTACCAGTTGTACATAAAACCCGGCTTTGCGAACGGTCAATTGCGTCCCGGTTGGAAAACTTCCCAGATTCCTTCCGTCACAAAAAATCTGAAACCTCTTCAATTCACTTTGAACTATGATATCAATAACAGCGGAATCGTCCACGACGACAGGCCGGTTGCTCAAGGTATGCGGACAAATCGGATTAATTATAAAGGCTGGCGTCGTGGGTAAAAGAATCGGACCACCGTTAGCCAGGGAATAGGCTGTTGAGCCCGTGGGAGTGGAAATGATCAGCCCATCGGCGATGTAAGAGTTAAGCAGATGACCGTCTACTTCTGTGTTTATTTTAATTACCCGAGAGAAGCCGGCTTTATCTACAACGAAATCATTCAGTGCCAGTATGCGGTCTTTTTGTCCGTGAATTTCGAGCTGCAGCATGGAACGTTTTTCCGTACTGAATTTTCCGGAGGCAAAATGGCTGAGATGATGGGCAACCATTTCAATGCTTGTGGCTGCCAGAAATCCCAGACCACCCAGATTTACACCGAGGATCGGCGTACCCCGTTCACGGACAAGATGAGCGGTACGAAGTATAGTGCCATCCCCTCCGAAGGCTATAATCAGTTCGCTGATATCCAGCACTTCCTGTTCGGAAGCTGTTTTTACATAGGCAGGCAAATCCGGAATTAACTTACTCAGTTCGTCCGGCAGGTATATCTTATATTTCTTATCACCGATCTTATCAAAGAATTCTGATATGATCCGTTCCATCTGTTTTTTGCGAATATTGGCGAAAATCCCTATCCGCATGACATCCCCTTTTTACATCGGTTCCAGTTTGAACTCGTCGTCCTCCCCCGGGGCGAGTTTTTTTACTACCTGCTCGGCCTTTTCAAGTTTTGAAAAACAGAATTTAAGCAGTTCCGCCCCTTCCTCATAATTTTTCAACATATCATCCAATGCTATATCACCGCCTTCCAGATCGGAAATAATTTCTTCCAGTCTTTTCAGTGCGCTTTCAAATGTTTTTTTGGGACTCATCTTCGTGCCTCTCTTCAACCGTTGTTTCGGCTCTGCCGTCGGCAAAATGTACATCAATTCTGTCATTAATGGCAACTTCATCAATGGATTTTATAATTCTGCCTTTTTTCAGCGCCATCGTAAATCCTCTG
>JAJRVZ010000059.1 GCA_024277055.1 Calditrichota bacterium | reverse complement strand
CAAGATCCCAATCGTTGCCGTTTACAATCATGCCGGATTGTCGCGCAAGCTGCGTATAAGCGGTCTTTTTCAATCGACCGTTCCACAGATCATTCAGTTTATTTCCCTCGTGCTGATATTTTTCTTTTTCATCTCCGGCTGGCAGGCTGATAATTTGCGCAAGACCGTCAATTATGAAATCGATAAAATAATCGCCGGCGGTAAGAACGGATCACCTCCACCGTATCGTTTACCCGAAGCGACGGTTCTGAAATTCATGCAAAGGACAACCAACGGGGAAACACCGGAAAGTCTTCCTGCGCAGGGCATCGTTGCTCTTCCTGCTTTACCAAAAAATATGGAATTGTTCACTAATTACGATACCACAGCGGGCGATACCCTTATGCTTCGTGAAACCGCGTACTACTTTTTCAAAAAGTATTTTGATGCAGAGCAGGACTATCTGCAACTGGTCGCCATGGATACTGCTTTTATTCGTCGAATATCGGGCGAGATTCCGCTGATGATCGGCAATGGATTGCTGGCATACCCGTACACACCGCAACGCTGGCAAAAGGCACTTTATGAATTTGGTTTCTGGCAGGCGGCCGGAAGTGTAAAAAGTTTTCCTTTCGCCTTCCTGAGTGGAAATAAACAGTGGGCGGTGGAATCCACTATTTCTACCGGTGATAGTCTGGAAAGCGGAAAGAAAGTTTTGATAAAAGAAATACTGTTTGAGCAGCGACATTTTGTAGTAGGGCGTGTATTCATTCCGGTTTTTACGGATAACCCGGGGCACCATACTTATTTCGTTGCCGATGTTTATCTCGCCCCCAGTCTTTCTATTTTCAAACAACCGATAACACGTATGCTTGTTGTGTTGATTGTATTGTTCCTGTTGTTCAACACCCTGATTACCCAGCGGGTGGTAAATTTCGGCCTGGAAATCAATCGTATTATTATTGAAAAATTCGCACGCTTGAAAAAAGGCATTCGTGAAATTTCCACCGGTAACCTGGGCTATCGTGTTTCAATGGAAGGTGAAGACGAGTTTGTGGAGCTTGCCCGGCATTTTAACCACATGGGGGGACGTCTGCAAAAAACCATCGCCGAAGCCCGGGAAAAGGATCGTCTGGATCAGGAACTGAGTATTGCCCGTCAGGTGCAGCGCAGCCTGTTGAAGGATGAATTGCCGCAACTCGAAGGATATTGTTTGTCCGCGCAAATGACTACGGCAACGGAAGTCGGTGGTGATTTTTATGATGCCATTCTGCTGGATGATCATAAACTGCTGTTTGCAATCGGGGATGTTTCGGGTAAGGGGTCCTCGGCGGCGTTTTATATGGCACAGTTTATGAGCCTGCTGCGCTATTCGTGCCAGTTCACAAGTGACCCGAAAGAAATTGCAAAGCGGCTGAATCATTATTTCGCCACGCAGATAGCAGACAAACAGATATTCATTACGGCGTTAATCGGCCTGCTGGATACCCGGAAACACAAACTGAAGGTTGTTCGTGCCGGGCATACTTTGCCGATTTTTGTTCCCGGTGACGGCGGTAAAAAATGCACCGAAATAAACTTGCCGGGCATCGGCATCGGGCTGACAAGCAAACAGGCGAAATTTTCACAATCCTTACGGGAATATGAATTAAACCTGTCCGGTGGTGATGCACTGTTTTGTTACACGGACGGCGTTGTTGAAGCCGCGGTGAGTCGTAATAATTCCAGCGAAGTGTTCGGCGAAGAGATGCTGGTGAAGGTAATCGAATCGCAAAGGGGTGCCGATTCGAAGGAAATGCTGGAAGCAATCTTCCGGGAACTGGATGATTTTTATCAGCAGGCGCCGCGTGTGGATGACCACACGGTGCTGATCATTCAGCGAGAAGTGCCGAATCCTGATGATAAAGAAGAAACGGCTTCCGGGCGGCGAGAAAAGCAGGAACAGCCGGCTCAATAAATCGCTGAATTTCCTGTAACGTTTTACCGTCCTGAATCATTTTTCTTATTTTATCCGTACCGCACAAGCGATCAAAGTGTTTCTCATGCCATTTGAAATTTCCGGGATCTGCATCGTGAAAATATTTAACCAGGGCAATTCCTGTTAAATAGGGACGAAACAGGTTCCGGTCGGATACTACAATATTCACGCCGTACACCGTTTGATCCATGTGCTTGGGGCGTGGGGACATGGCCGGAATGGAATGCGGAATAAACCGAATCGGACCAAAACGAACACCGGGTAAATCCAGCACTTTATTAATATACCCGAAGGTATCGATGTTCAGCCAGGGTGCTCCGATGCGGCGAAAAGGTTCATAGGTCCCACGACCTTCCGAGACATTGGTACCTTCAAACAGGCAGGTGCCGGGATAAACGATTGCAACATGCAAATCAGGCATATTGGGCGAAGGTGTCCGCCACGGTAACCCGGTCTCATCAAACCACAACGAACGACGCCAGCCGCTCATCGGAACAACCGTCAGTTCCGCCCTTATCCCGTTTTTCAGCCAACCTTTTTCGTTAATCATTGTAGCCAGTTCTCCGATAGTCATACCGTGCCGAACCGGTAAAGGAAACATACCGACGAAGGTTTCAAATCCCGGTTACAGAATATTTCCTTCAACGGTTACGCCGTTAATGGGATTGGGGCGGTCGAGTACCACAAACGGGATATCAAATTCGGCGGCGGCCTCCATCGCAAGGGCCATGGTTGAAAGATATGTATAAAATCGTGCGCCAATATCCTGAATATCAAATACAAGCATATCGACGTCCGCAAGCATCCGGGCGGTCGGTTTATTGGTTTTTCCATAAAGGCTGTAAATGGGAATATTTTTTCTGTTGTTTCGGCTGTTCTCAACTTTTGATCCGGCGGCTTCCGTTCCATAAAAACCATGTTCCGGGCTGAAGAGGGCGGTCACTTTTACACCCGGTATTTCCGAAAAGACATTGGTGATATACCTGTTGTCGCGAGTATAGGCGGTATGGTTGGTAACAATACCGAGGCGCTTACCGCTGAACAGCTGCTGGAATTCCGGAACCCTGTCAAGACCGGTGCGGACCAGCGTTTGTTCCGTTTTTTGCGAACACGCTGCTACGGTAACGGTTAAAGAAATCAGTAAAATATTTAGCATTTTCATTTTTAAAATCCTCCGCAGGAAACTTAAATACTGCCGGTCAAAGTTGCGAACAATTCAGGGACGGTTGATGAAAAATTCCGCAAATAACGGAAAATGATCGGAATGTTTCGAATTCAAACGACGTCCGGAATTCAAGCCGAAAATGGAATTCTTTTCTGCGAAAATATAGTCAATCTGTATTTTGGCATCGGGAACCGGAAACGAAAGAGATGAAACACCGGATTGAAAATGAGAGGACAGTAATTTCAGTGATCTGCTGCCCGGGGTGTCGTTCAGATCGCCGGCCAGAATAACCGGGTTTCCGTCCCGCGACAGCACGCTGTCGATGAAAACCGTTTGCGCAAAGCGCAAGCTGTCATCTGAATGGTGATCCAGGTGGGTATTGTAAATGGATATAAACCTTCCGGCCAGCTCAATGACAACCCTTTGCAGTCCGCGCTGTTCATGGCCGGGAGCGTTGGGCAGCGGCCAGTGGGATTTTTCAACGGGCTGAAATCGCGACAGGATGGCCGTACCATATTTCCCCCCCTGAAAATATATATTGCCGGAGAAAAAGACATACAGTGAGCATTTTTCCGCCAGCCGGCCGGCCAAATCCCTTCCGTTGTTTCGGGTAGTCGCGCTGTCAATCTCCTGCAAAGCGACAATATCCGGTTGCCGGCGATTGATTACTTCAGCGATGCCGGTGAGATGATCCTGATTATCAAGACCGCGCGCGGAACGAATATTCCATGTCATTACGGTAAGGTCCGGTTTTTCGCAGGCGGAGAAAAGCAAAAACGTCGTGAAACCAATCAGAAATAATTTCGGTCGGAATGAAAACATTGCTGCTGCGGGTCGGAATTTAAAGCAGAACCGCACTAGTCGATTCGCCCGGGACGATCATAGTTAAAAACAGTGATTCCGGATTCCGTGCTCAGCCACAGGAATCCATCTTCATCATCAACATGAAATACCCTGTTGCTCAACAGGCCGTCTTTTTCCGTGAACAATCTCCAGTAGTTATCATCCGTTTCATATTTCAGAAGGCCCTCGTCGGTTGCGAACCAGACAGTCTTATCGGTAGCGTGAATATCATTAAAGTGAAAAAGCTTTGAAAGAGAAGTATAACTACGCCAGGTATTTTTTTTGGTATCGTAAACAGTAACCCCGTTGCTGTTCGCCATCCAGAGTTCATCGCCGATACGTTCAATGGCACGGATAAACAGATCGCCGCCTGCTGCACGGGAGGGAACGAACTCGGGTTGCATTGCGTCAAGACTCATTCGGTAGAGACCTTGCCGGGTAGCCAGCCAGAGGTTTTTTTCATCAACCGCCAGCTGGTTAATGCGAACATTATTAAGGGTTCTTTGCTCAGGTTCACGAATAGTATAATCCGGCAGATTGATCCAGTTGAACCCGTACATGGTAGCAACAAAAATACGGTTATTCAAAACCAGCAGATCATTAATCTCGTCGGATTCCAGCCCGGCCTGAACAGACAATGATTTCCAGCGTGATTTACTGAGATCGTATATGGCCACCCCCTGTTCGGTTCCGAAAGCAATAAACCAGGCTCCCGAATCAATCACCCGT
>JAJRVZ010000058.1 GCA_024277055.1 Calditrichota bacterium | reverse complement strand
TGTCACATTGTCTGCTGAGAAAGATGTTGGTGCGGGACCGGGTCAGAGCAGCGAATATCGGTTACTCGATTCTAATCAGCAGTTCCAGCAGAAAATCCCACATTTTGGCTACATCGGCGATTTTTACCCGTTCATCCGGCGAATGTGCACCTGTTATTGTCGGTCCGAAGGAAACCATATCCATGCCCGGATACTTTTCTGCAATGATTCCGCATTCCAGTCCGGCGTGTATGGCCTTCACTTCCGGTTCGTTACCGTATTTGCTTTTATAGGTATCAACAGCAAGTTTAAGAATCGGCGAATCCGGATTGGGTTGCCAGGCCGGGTAACCGCCTCCCTGTTCCACGGCAAAATCACCCAGTTCACCAAGTGCTTTCACCTTATCGGCAATATCATCGATGGAACTGGCTACCGAACTGCGCTGGCTGGTTAACATGAACAGTGTGTTCTCACCCGTTTCCACGATTGCCATATTGGTTGAAGTCTCAACCAGTCCTTCAATTGCGAAACTCATTGCGATTACACCGTGCGGCATTGCGTATACCGTTCGCAGCAGGTCTGCCGTCAGGGTGTCCTCGAAAACCTTTGAGGGGGAAGCGGTTTCTTCGGTTTTCAAAAACACTTTATCGTCGGTAAGGGAAAGTTCATTTTTAAAGATAGCGTCGAATTCGGATGCGGTCTTTTTCAGGTTGTCCGAATCACCCGGTTGAAGGAGAATCAGTGCCTCGGCTTCGCGTGGAATGGCATTGTGTTTATTGCCGCCATCGAAGGCGGCCAGTTTAAAACTGATGCGCCCTGACAGGGCATACAGGAAACGACTGAGCAGTTTATTAGCATTTCCGAGTCCGTCGGGGATATTTAAACCGGAGTGCCCCCCTTTCAATCCGCCGATTTTCACGGCAAAAGCCTGCATACCTGCCGGGGCATCCCGCCAGTCAATTTTTCTTCTCAGGATAGTATGCTTTCCGCCGGCACAACCGATGTACAGGGCGCCGTCTTCTTCCGAATCGAGGTTAAGCATAATACGGCCGTTCAGAAATCCGGGTTTCAGATTCTCGGCGCCGGTCAGTCCCGTCTCTTCGTCCACCGTGAACAGCATTTCCATCGGCGGGTGCTTAATGGAAGGATCAGCCATAATCGCCAGTGCGGCACAAACGCCGATGCCGTTATCCGATCCGAGGGTGGTGCCGTCCGCACGAAGCCATTCACCATCGCGTACCAGTTTAATAGGATCCTTTTCGAAATCGTGCACGGTATCGTTGTTCTTTTCGCAGACCATATCGGTATGTCCCTGAATGATCACCGTGGGTCTGTTTTCAAAACCGGGGGAGGCGGGACATTTTACAACGATATTTCCGCTTTCATCCTTCTGAAATTCAAGACCGTTTTTTTCGGCTACCGAAATAATATATTGACCGACAGCTTCTTCATTTCCCGAACCGCGGGGAATTTGGCTGATCTGGTAAAAATGTTCCCATAATAATTGTGGTTGTAATCCCTGAATACTTGATCTCACAAAATGACTCCTTTCAGATAATCCAAAAAGTGTAATGAACTCTGTTTTATCATAAAATGATAATTGTATTTATAGGAAATATAGGACATTTTCGGAATTGAAGCATAGTATTTTTTGCAGTATTTTTCGGGAATTATTTCAGGAATGCAATGAAAAAAATAATTTCGGCAAGCAGGCGTACGGACATTCCGGCATTTTATTTACAATGGTTCATGGATGCCGTGAAAAAGAGGGAACTTAACGTAAGAAACCCGTTTTATCCGGCTCAAATGAGACCTGTCAACCTTACTCCGGATTCAGTTGAATGGATCGTATTCTGGTCACGAAATTACGGTTCTTTTCTGAAGTATAAAAAGTTCTTCGCTTCCTACCGGTTGTTTTTTCATTTTACCATTCTAACCCGTCACCCACTTTTGGAGCCATACGGCATTTCCCCGGAAAAGGCCTGCCGGCAGGCGGAACGGCTTGCCGGTGAATATGGTGCGGATCGAATTGTATGGCGATATGACCCGTTGGTTTTCTGGCAATACGAACATAGCATTCAAACCAATTTCGATCTGAAACACTTTGAGGAATTGTGCTGTAAACTGGGACGCATCGGGATTTATCGGTGCTACTTCAGTGTTGTTACGCCCTACAAAAAATTTCTGCAACGCTGGAAACAGCGTGCACCGGGAATGACGATTTTAGAGCCGGATCATCCGCGGGTAAAACAGACGATATGCCGGATGCGGTCTGTCGCCGCCGCATACCGGTTGCAGTTATTCAGCTGCTGCAACGACACGCTTGTCGGGAATGGTATCAAAAAAGGTCGCTGCATTGACGGTCGGCTGCTAAACGCCATCGGAGACGGTACGAAAGTATCCGTTGCGAAAGCGCCAACCCGAACCGATTGCGGTTGCACAAAGTCGGTTGACATCGGGGATTATCTGCTGCAGCCCTGTGCTTTCGGCTGTATATACTGCTATGCCAATCCGCTCCGGGAAGGGCGGGAGGGAAAAAGGAAAAATAACCCGTGAGCGTGTGGGGGGGGCGGCCGCCGTATTAAAGGCAGACAAACATATTTTTTCACCAGGGTGTTCATGATTAACCTTCGCCGGGAATCAGGAAAGTGGACGATTGCGGGTATCGGAACGGAATGTAAAAAATTGCAAAAAATGTTTAGCAAACGAAGATTCAAACTGTTTATTCAAAAAAAGCAAAAAAAACAATAAAGATGAAAAAGACCGGGGTAATCGGCCGGAGGTAACAATTGTTTTTATAACACATTAAAAATTAAAAAAATAGAAAAAAATAAATTCATTTTTATTTTGCTTGACATGTTTTTCTTTATTCTATAATTTCGCCCTACATAAATTGTGCCAAAAGTGATACGGAAGTAGCTATCAGGAAGATTTTTTTATGGTTCACTTATCTCAAACAATGCGACTCGAGCAGCGCCTGTCTCCTCAGCAGATTCTGCTGTCCACCTTGCTGCAACTGCCGTTGCTGAGCCTGGAACAGAAAATTCAGACTGAACTCGAACTGAACCCGGTGCTTGAAGAAGGTCTCGATGAAGAACTGGAAACGGACATGGAAGAAATCGAAGTTACCCAGGAAGAGAAGGAGGAAGTGGAAAAGGAACTCGAACTGACAGACCAGTCGAATTCTGAAGATTATGATAAGGAGGAACTGGAACAGGCGCAAAAAGATACCGAACTCGAAGAATTTCTGAACGACGACGAATCATTTGAAATCCGCATTCCGAAAGATAAAAATGAAGATGAATACGAGCGACCGGAGGTAGTGGTCACCACCATGACCGAGCACCTGCTCGAGCAATTGAATTATCTTGATCTGACCGGGAAAGAACGGGAGATCGGTGAATACCTGATATGGAACATCCGTGACGACGGCTACCTGGACCAGTCGGTTACCGTGGAAAAAGTAGCTGAAATGTTCGAATTTCCTGAACAAAAGGTGGAGCGTATCCTGAAAATGATCCAGGTATTTGATCCGGTTGGTGTCGGTTCCCGCAATCTTCAGGAATGTCTGCTGGTGCAATTGCAGGATAAGGAAGACGCCTCGAAAACGGCACTTGAAATTGTTCGCGATCATTTCGAGGATTTCAAAAACAAACGTTGGGAAAAACTGATTCATACGCTTTCAATTACCAAGGAGGAATTCAGGGAAGTTCTTGATGAGATCGGTAAGTTGAACCCGAAGCCGGGCGAAGGGCTTTTTGATTCGAAAAACAATTATATCATCCCGGATTTTATCGTTGAAAAGGTTGATAACGAATTCGTTGTAAATCTTAACGACTGGAATATCCCTCCTCTGCGCATCAGTAACACCTACAAACAATTACTTCGGGATAAAAACAACACCGATAAGGATACCAAGCAATATATCCGCAAGAAAATAGAATCGGCCAAATGGTTCATCAGTTCCATTTACCAGCGAAAAGCCACCATGCTCAAAGTAATGCATGCCATACTTGAAAAACAGAAGGATTTTTTTGAAAAGGGACCGGCGCACATCAAACCGCTGATCATGCAGGAAATCGCCGACATAATTGAAATGGATATCTCGACGGTAAGCCGCGTGGCAAACGGCAAATACGTGCAAACCGATTTCGGAGTATTCGAACTGAAGTACTTTTTTAACGAAAAGATGGAAACCGATGACGGCGAGGAAATTTCCACGCGCAAAGTTAAAACCCGCATCAGAGAATTGACCGAAGCGGAAGACCCGAAAAAAGCGTTAAGCGATGAAAAGATCGCCCAGATACTGAAATCGGAAGGGTTTCCCATTGCCCGGCGCACGGTCGCCAAATATCGTGAACAACTGGATATTCCGGTTGCCCGACTGAGACGTAATATTTAACATATTGGATAATATCATGTTTGAACACAAATCCGGCATAATTTACGGCACTACTATAATCGGTGTGCGCCATAAGGGCAAATCCGCCATGGGCGGTGATGGTCAGGTTACGCTGGGACAAACCATAATGAAACATAATTCACGCAAGATTCGCAAACTGCATAACGACCAGATAATCGCCGGGTTCGCCGGCGCCGCCGCCGATGCCTTCACCCTGTTCGAACGGTTTGAGGAAAAACTGGAACGCTATTCCGGAAATCTGCCCCGGGTCGTTGTCGAGTTGGCAAAAGACTGGCGCACGGATAAATACCTGCGCAGACTTGAAGCGCTGCTGGCCATTATGGACGACAAATATTCCTTTGTAGTTTCCGGCACGGGCGAAGTGATAGAGCCGGATGACGGGGTTGTCGCCATCGGCTCCGGCGGAAATTATGCCCTGGCCGCCGCTCGCAGCCTGTCGCGCTTTTCCGATCTGGATGCGGAGGACATTGTAAGGGAGTCGCTGAAAATTGCGGCTGAAATCTGTATTTACACCAACGAAAATATCGCAGTCGAAACGCTATGAAGGGCGAAGCAAAATGAAGGAATTGACTCCAAAGGAAATCGTAAAAACACTTGATAAATATATTATCGGTCAGGACCAGGCAAAAAAGTCGGTAGCCATCGCGTTGCGTAACCGCTGGCGCAGGCAGATGGTTAAAGGCAAAATAAAAGACGAAATCATGCCGAATAATATCATTTTGATCGGCCCTACGGGCGTAGGAAAAACAGAGATCTCACGTCGCCTGGCAAAACTCGCCGAGGCACCGTTCACAAAAGTGGAAGCTTCCAAGTTTACCGAAGTCGGATACGTGGGACGGGATGTCGAATCCATTATCCGCGATCTGATGGAAGTGGGCGTGCAGATGGTACGTGAGGAAAAAACACGTGAAGTTGAGGCCAAAGCCCGCGAAGTGGCCATCGAGCGTCTGCTCGATATTCTGCTGCCGCC
>JAJRVZ010000005.1 GCA_024277055.1 Calditrichota bacterium | reverse complement strand
TTCCCGCGAAATTTTAAGAAATCCGTTGCGAGAATATCATTTTTCCATTCCGGTAAAAATGGACGACGGTACGGTTAAAGTATTTCGCGGTTTTCGCGTTCAGCACAACGATGCGCGCGGACCCGGCAAAGGCGGTATCCGTTTCCACCCCCAGGAAACCGTCGATACGGTTCGGGCGCTGGCCATGTGGATGACCTGGAAATGCGCGGTAGTGGATATTCCGCTCGGCGGCAGCAAAGGCGGCGTAATTTGCGATCCGCATAATTTAAGCGCCCGCGAGCAGGAACAGATCTGCCGCGGCTGGGTACGCCAGCTGTCCCGGGATGTAGGCCCGCTGCGCGACGTACCGGCGCCGGATATCATGACCAATGCACAACACATGCTGTGGATGCTGGATGAATATGAAACCATCACCGGGGGAAAATACCCGGGACTGATCACCGGCAAGCCGGTGGGTATGGGCGGTTCGCTGGGCAGAACGGAAGCCACCGGTTACGGGGTAATATTCACCGTTCGCGAAGCGCTATCCGAAATGGGCATCGATCCGAAGGACACGCTTGCCAGCGTTCAGGGTTTCGGCAACGTTGCACAATACGCCATTGAGCTGTTCCAGCACCTCGGCGGAAAAGTGATCGCCGTATCCTGCTGGGATCAGGAAGCACAAACTTCCTTCACGTACAAAAAAGACGACGGAATCGATCTGGAAAAATTGCGCGGTTTTACC
The DNA here is from genome assembly GCA_024277055.1 of Calditrichota bacterium. GTDB lineage: Bacteria > Calditrichota > Calditrichia > JAJRVZ01 > JAJRVZ01 > JAJRVZ01. Next base: position 4,125 of record JAJRVZ010000005.1, on the reverse strand, counting down.
GACCGTTTCGGCGGCATTGATAAAGAAAAGGCAAAAGCCGACGGTTACGAAATCCTGCCCGGAGAGGCATGGATCGAACAGGAAGTCGATATTCTCATCCCGGCCGCTATTGAAAACCAGATAACGGCGGAAACGGTAACGAAAGTGAGCGACAGGGTACGCATCATCGCCGAAGGAGCCAACGGTCCGACAACACCTGAAGCGGACAAGATTATCGAAGAACGCGGTATTTTTCTGATCCCCGATTTTCTGGCCAATGCCGGCGGCGTAACCTGCAGCTATTTCGAACAGGTGCAGAGCAACATGAACTACTACTGGGAAAAAGACGAAGTGCTCGGCAAACTGGATGTGAAAATGACCTCCGCTTATAAAGCGGTTTCGGAACTGGCATCGAAACGAAAACTGTTCATGCGTGACGCGGCCTATGTAATCGCTATCAACCGGGTTGCCCAGGCCTGCAAAGACCGCGGCTGGGTGTAAATCGTACAGAACTTTTGAATTCAACCGGTCGGCGTGAATTTTCCCCGGCCGGTTTTTTTTATGGCCGGGCGGCCGATAATTTACATTCGCCTTCGGGCACTGTATATTGTGCGCGGATTTTAAGTTAAGGAGATGATTTGGCGGAAAATTTCATCCACCCCGATTCGTTTGATGATGTTTTAAAGGCGCTGAAAGAGCGTGCCAAAGAACTGAACTGCGTTTACAAGCTGGAAGGCATTCTTTCGCGGCCCGGTATTCGCACGGAAGAAGTGCTCAATGAATTGTTACCCCTGCTGCCGACCGCTTTCCAGTATCCGGATATTTGTGCGGTGCGCATTGAATATAAAAATGAAATTTACCAGTCGCAGAATTTCACCGAAACGCCCTGGTTGCTTGAAGAACCCATCTACGTTCAGGAAAGAAGGATCGGGAGACTTATCGTTTGTTACACCAAGGATCGCAGCCAGACCCCGGACGGCCCCTTTTCGGAAGAAGAGAAAAAACTGGTCGGAACCATAGCCGAGCGGCTTAGTTTTTTCATTTTGTACCGCCGGCTGCGCACTCTGTTCAGCGACTGGAAAACCTTTAAAAACATGCCGGGTGAACAGCATGTGAAGGAGTGGCGGATTATTGTAAACTTGCTCCGCCGTACCGACCACAGCCTGCTGTGGCGGATTTCGCGTAAGCTGATCAACCATTTGATGTGGATCGGCATTGATGAAGTAACCGACCTGCTTCAGCTTTACGGTATCGTCCGCACCAAAGAAAACGACCTGATCGGGGAAAGCAACCGGCCGCTGGAGAAAAAGGTCATTCAGAAGAAAGACACAACCATTGATAAAACTTTTGCCATTGCCGAAAAGCATCTGACGGACACCGAAATTCTGGCCAATCTGCAAAAGTGGATTCAGGAGGACAAATCCAACTTCCTGGTTCAGGCGGTTGAAAACTACAATCAGTCCCTCACCGATATCGCGGCGGCACTCACCCGCTACCATCACCTTGAATTCGAAAAGAGTGAACTTTCGACCCCGCTGCGCAAAGGGCTGCGTGTTTCGCTGATCAGGCGTTTTCTGACCGAACAACTGGATTTCATTAATGTCGCCAAAAATTATCTGGATGTCGAAGATTTTTACATTCTGCTTAAAACAATGGTCTTTCCATCCGGAAGTCACGGGGTACTCGGCGGTAAAAGCGCCGGACTGATACTGGCTTCAAACATTCTGCATAAAGACCCGGAAGCGGATGAAGAACTTCGAAAAGTGAAGACGCCGCGAACCTGGTACCTTGTTTCGGATACGCTGCTTAATTTCATCCATTACAACAACCTGGAAGAAGTAATCGAACAGAAATACAAGGAAATCGACCAGGTACGCCGCGAATACAATCATATTCTGCAACTGTTCAAGAATTCCCATTTCCCGCCGGAAGTCGTGAAAGGCCTGTCCATGGCGCTTGATGATCTCGGAGACCAGCCTCTGATCGTCCGCAGTTCGAGTCTGCTCGAAGACAGTCTCGGTTCCGCCTTCTCCGGAAAATACAAATCGCTTTTCCTGGCGAACCAGGGACGCAAGGAAGACCGGCTCAATGCCCTGATGGATGCCATTGCCGAAGTTTACTCATCCACTTTCGGACCGGACCCGATTGAATACCGCGCCGAACGGGGCCTGCTGGATTTTCATGAGGAAATGGCCATCATGATCGAGGAAGTCGTCGGTACGCGGGTGGGCAAATATTTTTTCCCGGCTTTTGCCGGTGTGGCCTTCAGCAATAACGAATTCCGCTGGTCACCCCGTATCAAACGCAACGACGGGCTGGCGAGGCTGGTACCCGGCCTGGGTACCCGGGCCGTCGACCGCCTCGGCGATGACTACCCGATTCTTATTGCACCGGGCCAACCCGGTTTGCGCGTCAACGCCACCCCGCTTGAAATGATACGATATTCACCGCAAAAAATTGACGTCATTAACCTGGAAACAAATTCCTTTGAAACCATCGAACTGGCGGAGATAATCCGCGAGTACGGTGACGAATATCCGCAACTGGATCGAATCGTATCAAAAATCGACCATAACCGTTTATTAAAAGTGAACGCCCTGCAGGTGGACTATCAGCAGGGCGATTATATCGCAACATTCGAGAGCCTTTTCTCCGATACGACTTTTCTGAAAAAAGTGAAAAATATTCTGGACCTGCTGCAGTTAAAAATGCATACCCCTGTGGATATCGAGTTTGCCTGCGACGGTGATGATTTCTACCTGCTGCAATGCCGTCCGCAGAGCTACAGCGAAGAGAGCAAACCGGCACATATACCGCCCGAAATCGAACCGGAGCGACTGATTTTTAATGCGCGCCGTTATATTTCGAACGGCTATGTCCCTGAAATTACCCATATTGTTTACGTAGATCCCGGGGCCTATCAGCAGATCAATAATCTGGATGAACTCAAATCGATCGGAAGGGCCATCGGGGCGCTGAATAAAGTACTTCCCAAGCGAAAGTTCATTCTCATGGGTCCCGGTCGCTGGGGCAGTCGCGGTGACATCAAACTGGGGGTAAATGTTTCCTATTCGGATATAAACAATACGGCGGTGCTTATCGAAATTGCCCGAAAAAGCGGTAATTATCAGCCGGACCTGTCTTTCGGCACCCATTTTTTCCAGGATCTTGTGGAAGCTTCCATTCGCTATTTACCGTTGTACCCGGACGAAGACCATATCGTATTCAACGAAGAATTTCTGACCGGCAGTGAAAACATGCTGCCCGAATTACTGCCGGAATATGCTTCTCTGGCGCCCACAGTCCATGTGATTGATGTTCGCAAACAAACAGGCGGCCTGATTCTTAAAGTTCTCATGAATGCCGAATTGCCGGAAGCGGTCGGAATGCTGGATAAACCCGGTGAATTCTTTGAAGCTTCCCGCAGAGAAATCGTTTATCACAGCGCCTCGAGCAACGACCACTGGCGCTGGCGCATACGCATGGCCGAACAGATCGCTGCATCACTGGATGCAAAGCGTTTCGGTGTGACCGCCCTGTACCTGCTGGGCAGCACGAAAAATGCCAGTGCACGTCCCGACAGCGATATTGATCTGCTGGTTCATTTCAGCGGCACCGATGAACAGCGGCAGGAACTGCTGGCCTGGCTGGAGGGCTGGAGCCTGTGCCTCGACGAGATAAATTTTTCACGCACCGGCGTAAAAAAGAACGGATTGCTTGACATTCATTTTATATCAGACGGGGATATTAAAGCCCATGCCGGCCTGGCGGCGCGCATAAACGCCCCGACCGATGCGGCGCGGCCGTTACTTAAAATGGATCAATAATGTTTCACGGGAAAATATTCGGACTTAACGGCCAATCTCCGAATCCACTCCTTGCAAAACCGTGCTCTGCACGACGTGGTTTTCCTTGCGATAATCTTTGTCCGGCAATATTTTCACTTGCAAAAAACCTACAAAGATATTATACTACAGTTAATCACTTGCCTGAACAGGAATGGATATTTTTAAATACAAAATCGATGGATGAATGAAAAAGTCGGTCGTATTATTTGCGGTTTGCCTGTTGCTGGCAACCTGTGCGGAAAAAAGCGGACCAACCAAACCCCGGGGAGATAACCCTCCGCAGCAGGGGGACACCACC
>JAJRVZ010000057.1 GCA_024277055.1 Calditrichota bacterium | reverse complement strand
CGCCGCAACCTGCGCGAAGAGCGGTTACAATTCACCATGGATATGGCTTCGACGGTTAAGCAGTCCGATGTGCTGTTTATTGCGGTGGGCACACCGCCGGATGAAGACGGTTCGGCCGACCTGCGCCATGTGCTGGATGTTGCGCAGGAAATCGGGAAAAACATGAACGGCTATAAAATAATCGTCAATAAAAGCACCGTTCCGGTGGGCACGGCGGAAAAAGTCGCCACGGTGATCCGCAAATACAGCAATCATGAATTCGCCGTTGTCTCCAATCCTGAATTTCTGAAAGAAGGCGCCGCCATTGAAGATTTTATGAAACCCGACCGGGTGATCATCGGTACATCCGATCCGCGGGCGGCGGAAGTGATGCATAACCTGTACGAGCCGTTCGTGCGTACCGGAAAGCCGATCCTGATAATGGATGAACGCAGCGCCGAGCTGACAAAATATGCGGCCAATTCCATTTTGGCAGCAAAGATTTCATTTATAAACGAAATAGCGAATCTGTGTGATCTCGTGGGAGCGGATATCAACCAGGTCCGTCTCGGCATCGGGTCCGACCAGCGAATCGGGCCGTATTTTATTTTTCCGGGCACCGGTTACGGCGGTTCCTGTTTCCCGAAAGATGTGAAGGCCATCATCCAGACCGCCAGCGAATACGGCTACGATATGAAAGTGATGTCGGCTGTTGAAGAGGTGAACGAAGCACAGAAAACGATTCTGCTGCCGAAAATAAAGAAATATTTTAACGGGAATCTGACCGGTAAAGTAATCGCCATGTGGGGGCTTTCCTTCAAACCGCGCACCAATGACATGCGCGAAGCACCGTCCATTGAAATGGTAAAGAGCCTGATTGCGGAGGGGGCGACGATACAGGCACACGACCCGGAAGCGCTGCAGGAGGCGGAAAAGGTTTTTGCAGAACATGTGGGTAAGGGCATCACATTAGGCGACAAGCGTTATGATGTGCTTGATGGCGCCGATGCGCTGGTGATCATGACCGAATGGAATCAGTTCAAGGAACCGGATTTTAACCTGATCAAAGAATCGTTGCGACACCCGGTAATTTTTGACGGACGCAATCTGTACGATTGTGAGCGATTACAGAAAATGGGAATTAAGTATTATGCCGTGGGGATTGCACTGCGCGAATTTCCGGATGCATAAAAGAATATAGTAAAAACAGGCAATTAAACCACAGGGGAATGCCATGGAATTATTGGGTAAAATAAAAAACAGGGAAGCGACGATCGGCGTTGTCGGTCTCGGCTATGTAGGATTGCCGCTGTTGATGGAGTTTGTGGAACAGGGATTCACCACCATTGGTTTTGATATCGATGATCGTAAGGTGGAAAAACTCAACAGGGGTGAATCTTACATCAAGCATATTGCCGACGACCGTATAAAAAAGGTACGCGAAACAAAGCTGTTCGAAGCAACCGCCGATTTCGGCCGAATCAAAGAATCCGATTGTATTTTGATCTGTGTACCCACGCCGCTGAACAAGTACCGCGAACCGGATCTGAAATACATCACCGATACGGGTGAAACACTGTCAAAGCACATTCGCGCCGGACAGCTGATCATACTGGAAAGTTCCACCTATCCGGGTACGACGGAGGAAGTGTTGCTGCCGATACTGGAAAAATCCGGTCTGAAAGGACACAAGGATTTCTGGGTCGCCTTTTCCCCCGAAAGGGAAGACCCGAACAACCCGAATTTCAACACAAAGACCATTCCCAAAGTGGTCGGCGCAAACGACCCGCACGCGCTGGAATTGGCCAAAACGCTGTACGACCAGGTTATTGTGCAGACGGTACCGGTTTCCAGCAGCCAGGCGGCCGAGGCGACAAAGTTGCTGGAAAACATCTTCCGCAGCGTAAATATCGCGCTGGTAAACGAAATGAAAATGATCCTGGATCGCATGGGTATCGACGTGTGGGAAGTTATCAACGCCGCGAAAACCAAACCCTTCGGTTATATGGCTTTTTATCCGGGGCCTGGTCTGGGAGGCCACTGTATTCCCATCGATCCGTTTTACCTGACCTGGAAAGCGCGTGAGTACGAAATGAACACCCGTTTCATCGAACTGGCGGGGGAAATAAATACCATGATGCCTTACTGGGTCATAAACAAAGTGATGGACGCCCTGAATGATGAAGGCAAGAGTCTGAAAGGCTCCAGGGTTCTGGTGCTTGGCGCCGCCTACAAAAAGGATATCGACGATCCGCGGGAATCCCCTTCCTTCAAACTGATGGAGATTCTCATTGATAAGGGTGCAAAAGTGGATTACAACGATCCGTTCATTCCGGAATTGCCGAGCATGCGCATGTACGATGTGCAGGGAAAAAGCGTGGAGTTGACGCCGGACAGTCTCGGTTCCTACGATTGCGTACTGGTTTCAACGGATCATTCGGCTTATGATTGGGAATTCATATGCCGGCACGCCAGACTGCTGGTGGATACACGAAATGCGACGCTTGGCGTTAAGGATTCAAAGGCAAAAATAATCAAAGCCTGATTAATAATCACAAATAAAATCTGTCATTCCCGGAACTTCCATTTGGAAGTCCGGGAATATTTTTAGGTGGCAAATGAATTTGCTATTTAGGGCAAATATCGGTAAAATCCTGCCCTTTAAGCGGAATTAAAAACAGATGAGATGAGACGGAATATGGCCGTTGATCTGCATATGCACACTAATTTTTCCGATGGTACGCTTTCGCCGGAAGCGCTGGTGAAGCACGCCCTTGCCAACGGACTCGACGCCATCGCCGTAACGGACCATGACATCGCTCGCGGGAACGCAGCGGCAATTCGATTCGGGAAAAAGTATGGGCTGGAAGTCGTACCCGGCGTGGAACTGAGCATAGACTGCAAGTTACCGAACAGCGGACACATGCATATCCTCGGTCTGTTCATCGATTATGAGAACCGGGAACTGAACGAATCTCTGGATTTTCTGCGCAACGAACGCGACCGGCGCAATCATAAAATTCTTGCCGTCCTGAAAGAACTGAATATGCCGCTGACCATGGAAGAACTGCTGGAAGAGGCCGGCGAGGGCAGTGTCGGACGTCCGCACATTGCCCGGCTGATGCAAAAGCACGGTTATGTGAAGGATTACCAGGAAGCTTTCGATCGGTACCTGAAGAAAGGTGCTCCGGCTTACATGGACAAAGTAAAACTGGACGAAAAACAGGGACTGGAACTGATAAAAAATGCCGGCGGGCTGGCGATTCTTGCCCATCCGATGCTGATGAATTTTGACAGTTTTGAGGAAATGGGCCGAAAAATCCTTGAATTAAGGCCACTGGGTCTGGATGGATTTGAGGCGTATTATTCCCTGCATTCCCCGGAGATAACCACCTGGCTGGAAAATTTCGCCGTGGAGCACGACTTTCTGATTTCCGGCGGTTCGGATTTTCACGGTGAAAACAAACCGGATATTAAAATCCGTACCGGAAAAGGAAACCTGGATATATCGAACAAAATCTATGATAATCTTAAAAAATACCATCAAAATGCAATTTTGCAGTAGGAGTCTGTTTTGATTAAACCACACGGAGGGTCATTGATTGACCGCTATGCCGATGAAGCCACACGGCAGAATTACCTGGGCAAATTCAATGATATGCCCAGGCACCAACTGGACAGTAAAGAAATTTCCGACCTTGAAATGATTGCCTGCGGGGCCATGAGTCCGTTGCAGGGATTTATGAATTCGGCTGATTACAAAAGCGTTGTCAACGATATGCATCTCAGCAACGGTATTGCCTGGAGCCTGCCGATCACCCTGTCCGCCTCGAAGGAAGAGGCCGACTCGGTAGAAGAGGGACGGGACATTGCGCTGGTTACGGACGATGGTCAGTTCCTTGCAGTCCTGCACCTGGAAGAGAAATTCGGTTATGACAAAAAAGAAGAGGCCGTGAAGGTTTTCCGTACGGATGATGAAGCCCATCCCGGCGTACAGTATGTTTATAAACAGGGCGAGTTTCTGCTGGGTGGAAAGATCACGATGATCAACCGTCCGAAGCATGATGATTTTGCCGATTACCGCAAAGAACCGAAAGAAACCCGTGCCCTGTTCGAGGAAAAAGGGTGGGAAACCGTTGTAGCTTTTCAGACCCGTAATCCGATCCACCGGGCACATGAGTATCTGCAGAAGTGCGCACTGGAAATGGTGGACGGTTTACTGATTCATCCGCTGGTGGGGGATACCAAAAGCGATGATATTTCAGCGGAAGTCAGAATGAAAAGTTACCACGTAATTTTGAAAAACTACTATCCCGCCGACAGGGTCAGTCTTACCGTGTTTCCGGCGGCCATGCGCTATGCAGGTCCGAGGGAAGCCATCTTTCACGCACTGGTACGCAAAAACTACGGATGTACCCATTTTATCGTCGGGCGCGACCATGCCGGCGTCGGCAGCTACTACGGCACCTATGACGCACAGCATATTTTCCGTGAATTTACGCGCGAAGAACTGGAAATAACACCGTTGTATTTTGAACATGCATTTTACTGCAAAGCCTGCGGCAATATGGCTTCGACCAAAACCTGCCCGCATGATAAAAGCAATCATGTATTTTTAAGCGGAACAAAGGTGCGGGAAATGCTGATACGCGGCGAAATACCTCCGAAAGAATTCACCCGGCCCGAAGTGGCGCAGGTATTGATAGAAGGAATGAAATAGCATTCGGGAATAAACTTGAAATGAAGGAAAACTGAATAATGGAAAAAAAAGGATTCTGTGTCTGGTTCACGGGATTGTCCGGTTCCGGTAAAACGACCATCAGTAACCTGCTGGTGGAAGAAATAAAAAAGCGTCGCGGAAACGTGGAAGTGCTGGACGGCGATGTGGTACGTACGAACCTGAGCAAAGGTCTAGGGTTCAGTAAAGAAGACCGGGATATTAATATCCGTCGCATCGGGTTTGTAGCCCATTTGCTGGTACGTAACGGCGTGCCCGTTATCTGTGCGGCGATTTCACCGTACAAAGCGATCCGAAATGAAATTCGCGAACTGATCAAGGATTTTGTTGAGGTTTATGTAAATGCTTCGGTTGACGAGTGCGCCCGCCGCGACGTAAAGGGATTGTATGCCAGGGCGTTTTCGGGAGAGATTAAAGAATTCACCGGCGTTTCCGATCCCTACGAGCCGCCGGACAACCCGGAAGTGGTTTGCAATACGGAAGAGGAAACGGTGGAAGAAAGCACGGCGAAAATCGTAGCCAGGCTTGAAGAAATGGGGTATCTTTAACCCCTATTCCGATGAAGAAAAAGAGGCGTTGATCAAAAAGATGAAGTCTCTCGGATATATGTGAAATAAAGCCTTCGGCAGCAGCCGGAGGTTTTTTTACAGGGGCTGAAAGATGATGCCGAATGCGCAGGGAAAAATTATCCGTACAACGGACACGGTAAATTCCGTAATCGGGAAAACGATATTTCCGGATATTGAATCAATCCAATTAATACAAAAAGATGAGTAAACGCATGTTCGTGCTGGCGCTCGACGGGGTGCCGTATTCTTTACTGAAACGCCTGATGGCGGACGGCAAGATGCCCAATTTCCGGCGGCTGGTTGAATCCGGAGGGGTTCTGCAGCGCATGCGTTCCGTATTGCCGCCGATTTCCTCCTGTGCCTGGGCGTCGTTCATGACCGGAAAAGGGCCGGCCGGACACAATATTTACGGCTTCATCGAACGCGATCCGCAGACGATGGAGGTTCATGTGCCCACGGCCAACGACCTGAGGGCTGAAACCCTGTGGCACAGGCTTTCCGATGCCGGCAAACGGGTATTTGTGATGAACGTTCCGGTTACTTTTCCGCCGAAGCCGCTGAACGGCATTATGATCAGCGGGTTCCTCGCCCCGGATATCGACCGGGCCTGTTATCCGCCGCAAATCGCCGCCGGGTTAAAACAGTCCGGCTACATTATCGATGTGGATACGGTGCAGGCGCGCAGGGAACTGGAAACCTTTCGCCGTACCCTGCCCGTGGCGCTGGAGAAACGCATCGATACGATGTGGCGCTTTTATCGCCGGGAGAACTGGGACTTTTTCATGGCGCACATCATGGAAACGGACCGGCTGCACCACTTCGTATGGGCACAGATGGAAGACGGCCATCCCGTGTGGTCGGATTTTTTTTACGGTATTTACGACCGTGTTGATAAACTGATCGGTGAAATCGTGCAGGAGACGGGTAATAAATACGAATTGCTGATCCTGTCCGATCACGGCTTTGAACGGCTGCGAAAAGAAGTTTTTCTGAACAAATACCTTTTCGACAAAGGGTATCTGAAATTCACCGGGCAGCATGCGCCGGAATCATTGCAGGATATCCATCCGCAGTCGACGGCTTACAGTTTGATACCCGGACGTGTATATATTAATTTAAAGGGCCGTGAGAAGCAGGGGACCGTGGAGCCGGGACTGGAATATGAAAGTTTACGTTCACGTCTCAGGGCAGATCTTTTGGAAATGAAAGACCCTGCCGATGGTCGTCCGATCGTTCGAGAAGTGTTGACCCGCGAAGAAGCATACGGTTCACACAATTCGCTGGGGCGTGAGTGGACCGTAAATACTTCCGACCCGGCCTATCTTGCGCCGGATTTACTGGTGGTGAATCAGCCCGGCTATGATTTCAAAGGAAACCTGTGGCGCGAAAACCTCTGTGAAGAAAGTCCGGTTACGGGTATGCATACGCCGGACGATGCTTTTGTCTGTTCACGCAGGGGAATCACAGGGAAAAGCGATCCTGAAATTACCGATTGCATGGCGGCAATCCTGGATTTCTTTTCAGGGGACGCGGATCGCCGCTCGAAGAAAAATTAACGGTAAAATACACTGAATCCGGTTTATTATTTATTTGCTTATTGTCTTAAAAATTACTTATTTATATGGATTTTTCGCAGGGGACAATAATGAACAATTTGGTGGATGGAAGTATTAAGAAATCTGAAAAAAAGCCGATAAACTTCTATCTGACCAAAGGATCATGGAAAGATAATCAAGCTTGCAAATTGAGTAAATTCCTGCCCGAATTTTATTCGTTTTATTGAACGGGAAATACGTAGTTTCGTCATTGGATGAGGAAACGAACGGAACGGATTTATTGAATATGCCTTGCTGCAGTTCGCTTTTTTTTGGCGGACTGTAATTGACGGGGCGGAGCGGTGCCCAAAAGGACAATAAAAGCGTGAATTGGTATGCATTGTACACAAAACCCCGCCATGAAAAGAAAGTTTACGAAGCGCTGGCGGAGAAGAAAATCGAGGTATTTTTGCCGCTGGTCGAGCGAATGCGGCAATGGAAGGATCGTAAAAAAAAGGTAGCCATGCCGTTATTCAGCGGGTATGTTTTCGCGCGCTTTGACTATAAAAATCGTTTTAATCTGCTTAAAACAAGGGGGCTGGTAAAGATTGTCAATTTCAGCGGTGAGCCGGCCATGATACCCGAATGGCAGATCGAGTCCCTTAAAAAAATGCTTGAATTTCCTGAGATACTCCGTCTGGAATCTTATTACCAGCAGGGTGAGATTGTGGAAGT
>JAJRVZ010000056.1 GCA_024277055.1 Calditrichota bacterium | reverse complement strand
TGCGGGAGACACGACACGGGTGGAGAACCTGAAGGATTTACTGGCCGAAGCGGTTGAAAACAATCCTCAGCTGAAGGCGTTGGGGCATGCGGTCAAATCCGACGAAGCCAGGATTCCACAGGCGGGTTCTTTACCGGATCCGATTTTATCACTGAATCTGATGAATCTGCCGGTTGAGAGCTGGGCATTCGACCAGGAGGCGATGACCGGAAAACAAATAGCCTTGATGCAAAAATTTCCGTTTTTCGGGAAACTGGGGTTGCGGGAAGATATCGCCAGTGAGGCGGCAGCCGTGACAGAAGCCCGGTACCGGGAATTGATGAATCAATTAATAAGAGACGTAAAGAAAACCTATTTTGACCTCTTTTTCACGGAAGAAGCAATAAAAACCGTTCGTAAAAATCAATCGCTGCTGACGGAATTCGTCAAAATCGCTGAAACGAAATACACTGTGGGCAAGGGGTTGCAGCAGGATGTTTTAAAAGCGCAGGTTGAATTATCAAAAATGACTGATAAACTGATAAGTCTGCGGGAACAACGGGAGGCCGTTGAGGCCAGAATGAACGCCCTGCTGAACCGACCGGCCGGAACCGCACTTGGAAGAGCGGCTGAACCGGGTATTGTGCCGGTAGCTGATGATCTTGAAAGTGTCAAGCAAAAAGCGTTGCAGAGCAGGCCCCTGATACAGGCCTGGGAAGCCATGCGCCGCAAAAGCGAAAAAACGGTTGAACTGGCCAGGAAAGATTATTGGCCGGATTTCAGTATCGCCATGGCCTATACGCAGCGGGACGAGTTACAATCCGGTATGGGTGGCGCCGATTTTTTTTCCGGGGGGATCAGTTTAAACCTGCCGATCTATTCCGGAACCAAGCAAAGTAAAAAGGTGGAAGAAACCCGGCTTACGCAAAAGGCAATCGAAGAAAGATATTATGATGTTGTTAATAAAGTAAATTCCAGGCTGGACCAGGGCTTGAGCAATATTCGCAAAAACATTGAACAGCTGGATCTGTACCGTACCGGTATCATTCCGCAGGCATCGCAATCATTACAATCTGCAATGACCGGTTATCAAACGGATAAAGTCGATTTTCTGACGTTGATTAATAATCAGATGACCTTGTTCAATTTTGAACTGGATTATTTTCGCATTTTAAGTGCCTATAATAAAACGGTAGCCGACCTGGAATATTTGATCGGTATCCGCCTGGATAATTGACGGAAACACGGAAAAAATAAAGATTAAAGATAGAAGTGGAGTTTGAGATGAAGAAACTAATACCTTTTTTGATGTTGGGGATTTTGCTGGCTACAGGCAGTGCACTGTTAAGTTCGTGCAGTTCCGATGAAAAAGATAAAACCGAAAAAACAGCATCCGAGGAAACACAATTATGGACATGCGGAATGCATCCTGAAGTGATAATGGAAGAACCGGGTCAATGTCCCAAATGCGGAATGAATCTGACCCCCGTGAAAACAACTGCCGCACAGACGGGTGGGGAAAAGGTAACGGAAACCGGTGAAAAAGGAAAAATCCTATACTGGCAGGCGCCGATGAATCCTTCCGAGATATATGATCATCCCGGTAAATCGGCGATGGGCATGGATCTGGTTCCGGTTTATGAGAATGAAGTTAAGACTTCCGGGGGCGGAATTACGATCGACCCGGTAACCGTGCAGAATATGGGAGTACGCATTGCACCGGTCGAACGAATGGACTTTTCAGCCAAAGTACGGACGGTCGGTAATGTGGATTATAATGAAACAAAATTATATATCGTAACTACGAAAATATCCGGCTGGATAGAAAAACTTTACGTGAATTACACCGGCCAGGAAGTGAAAAAAGGTCAACCGTTGCTGGAGATTTATTCACCGGAACTGGTGACTACGCAGGAAGAATATCTTCTGGCACTTAAAAACCTGAAACTGGTGTCGGGGTCCAAGTTTGCTTCCATCAGAGAAGGGGCGGAATCTCTGTTGAAATCTTCACGCAAAAGACTTGAATACTGGGATATTCCGGATGCGGCAATTGAACGTCTGGAAAAAACCGGTGAAGTGAAAAAAACGATAAACCTGGTTGCTCCCGCCAATGGGGTGGTTACCCATAAGAATGCCGTTGAAGGTATGAAGATCAAAGCCGGCATGCAGCTTTATAAAATCGCCGATCTTTCCACCGTATGGGTTTATGCAAGTGTATATGATAATGAGGTACCCTGGGTGCATGAAGGGCAGAAAGCGATTATGGAATTGTCTTACAATCCCGGCGAATTATTGACAGGCCGTGTAGCTTATATTTATCCATATCTGAATGAAAAGGCAAGAGATGTGCGGCTGCGTCTCGAATTTCCCAATCCCGATCTTAAGCTGCGTCCCGGAATGTATGCCAACGTAACACTTGAAGCGCATACCATAAAAGATGCTCTGGTCGTTCCGGTCGAAGCGGTAATTCGTTCCGGTCAGCGCAATCTGGTATTTATAGCCAGAGAAGGCGGACGCTTTGAACCGCGGGAAGTTACTATCGGCGAGGAAGGAGAGGACGGTAACATAAGAATTATCAGCGGCCTTCTTGAAGGTGAGAATGTGGTGATTTCAGCCCAATTCCTGATGGATAGTGAAAGTCGTCTGCAGGAAGCCATTCAAAAGATGCTGCAGGAAAAACAGAATAAACGCAAAGGTACTTCCACGAAGAAGAAGGAAATGCAAAGCGACATGCAGAATGGACAGACTGGTGATATGAAAATGGATCAGGACGGTAATGAAAAAATGGATCATGAACACAACCCTGAAATGAAAATGAATCATGATGATGATCAGAAAATGAACCATGACAAAGACATGAAAATGAACATGGATCATAATCAGGGCGGCGACGGGAACTGAAATACGGGAAATGAATGGTTCAATCCAGAAATAATACAAAAGTTGAAAAATCGGAGTAAAGATAAATGTTAGAAAAAATAATAGAATGGTCTGTGAATAACCGCTTTCTGGTGATTCTGTTTACCGCCATGCTTACCCTGGGAGGAGTGTATGCTTTACTCAACACGCCGGTAGACGCTATTCCGGATTTGAGTGATGTACAGGTAATCATTTTTACCGAATATCCGGGACAGGCGCCGCAGGTGGTGGAAGATCAGGTAACCTATCCGCTGACGACAGCCATGCTGGCGGTACCTTATGCAAAAGTTGTGCGGGGATATTCATTTTTCGGATTGTCCTTTGTTTATATAATTTTCGAAGATAATACGGATTTATACTGGGCGCGAAGCAGGGTGCTGGAATATCTGAATTACGTTTCCAATCGTCTGCCCCAGGGGGTTACACCGACCCTGGGACCCGATGCGACCGGAGTCGGTTGGGTTTATGAATATGTGCTGGATGGAGGCGATAAATATGATCTGCAGCAGTTGCGTTCCATACAGGATTGGTACCTTCGCTATGAACTTACAAGTGTGCCGGGTGTAGCGGAAGTAGCCAGTATCGGGGGCTACGTCAAGCAGTACCAGGTGGAAGTGGACCCTAATAAATTGCTGGCGTATAAAATCCCCATCAACAAAGTACGCATGGCTATCAAACGCAGCAACAATGATGTCGGCGGCAAGCTGGTTGAAATGGGTGAAACCGAATTCATGGTTCGCGGACTCGGGTACATCAAATCGATAGAAGATGTTGAAAATATTCCTGTCGGCGTCGATGTTACCGGAACACCGATACTGGTTAAAAATATTGCCAATGTCCATCTCGGGCCGGAATTGCGCCGCGGGCTTGCCGACTGGAACGGTGAAGGTGAAACGGTTGGTGGTGTTATCGTTATGCGGTTCGGCGAAAACGCACTCAAAACGATTGAGCTTGTCAAAGAGAAGCTGAAAGAACTTGAAAAGGGACTTCCGGAAGGTGTCACCATCAAAACCGCTTATGATCGATCCGGCCTGATTGAACGTGCCATCGACAATCTGAAAGAGAAACTGATCGAGGAAAGCATTGTTGTTGCCCTGGTAAGTATCATATTCCTGCTTCACTTTCAGAGTGCCTTCGTGGCTATATTTACCTTGCCGATCGGAATCTTAATGGCTTTTATGGTCATGCATTATCAGGGATTAAACGCCAACATCATGTCCCTCGGCGGCATCGCCATCGCCATAGGAGCTATGGTTGATGCGGCAATTGTGATGATAGAAAACGCGCATAAGCACATTGAGCGCGACGGAGGTAAAAAAGATCACTGGCAGATCATTATCGACTCGTCGAAGGAGGTCGGCCCTGCGCTGTTTTATTCTCTGTTGATCATAACCTTGTCCTTTCTGCCCATTTTTACGCTGCAGGCACAGGAAGGTCGCCTGTTCAAACCTCTGGCCTTCACGAAAACCTATTCCATGGCTGCCGCAGCGATCCTTTCTCTGACCCTTGTGCCGGTTTTAATGGGGTATCTGATCCGCGGAAAAATACTTCCGGAAGAAAAAAACCCGATTAACCGATTTTTGATCAAAATATATCGTCCGGTCATCCATGCAGTACTGCGGTTTAAATGGACAACCATCGGTATCGCTCTGGTAATTCTGGTTGTTTCAATTTTTCCCCTGGAGCATATCGGCTCCGAATTCATGCCTCCGCTGAACGAAGGGGACCTTTTGTACATGCCGACTACCGATCCGGGAATCAGCATTACAAAAGCGAAGGAGATTTTGCAACAGACGGATAAAATTATCAAAAGTTTTCCGGAGGTGCACCATGTTTTCGGCAAGATAGGAAGGGCGGAAACCGCCACCGATCCGGCGCCGTTGTCGATGATCGAAACCACGATAACGCTGAAGCCCGAAGAAGAATGGCGGCCGGGAATGACAATGGACAAACTGATTCGTGAACTGAATGATGCTATTCAATTTCCCGGATTAACCAATGCCTGGACCATGCCCATCAAAACCCGGATTGACATGCTTTCAACCGGCATTAAAACGCCAATCGGTATAAAACTGATGGGTGACGATCTGCAAAAACTATCCGACCTCGGACAGGATATTGCGCTGGTTATACAGGATGTACCCGGTACGCTGAGCGTTTTTCCGGATAAAACAGTCGGCGGAAACTTTTTCGATTTTACCATTAAGCGCAAGGAGGCCGCCCGTTACGGATTGACGGTCGGTGACGTTCAGGATGTAATCATGTCGGCTATCGGCGGAATGAATGTTACGTATACGGTCGAAGGGCTGGAACGCTACCCCGTAAATGTTCGATATAGTCGCGAATTGCGGGACAATCTTGCGGCTCTGCGACGGGTGTTGATCCCGACACCGACCGGTGCGCAGATTCCGCTGAATTATGTTGCGGATATTGGCGTGGTGAAAGGCCCGCCGGTCATTAAAAGTGAAAATGCCCGTACTACGGCCTGGCTGTATGTTGATATTCGTGACATCGATGTCGGCACTTATGTCCAGAATGCCAAAAAAGCGGTTGCCGAACAGATCGAATTTCCGGAAGGCTACAGCATTGTCTGGAGCGGGCAATATGAATACATGGAAAGGGCACAGGAACGACTTAAAATAGTTATTCCGATCACCCTGGTGGTTATCTTCCTGTTGCTGTTCTTTAATTTCAAAAATGTGCAGGAATCGATAATCGTGATGTTATCGCTGCCCTTTTCGCTGGTGGGCGGTATCTGGTTCATGTATCTTTTGGGGTACAACTTCAGTGTTGCCGTCGGAGTAGGGTTTATAGCCCTGGCCGGTGTGGCTGCGGAAACGGGAGTGGTTATGCTGATCTACCTTGATCATGCGTATGATGACCGCAAATACAAAGGGGCCATGCGCAGCCTGAAGGACCTTTATGAAGCCATCATTGAGGGCGCCGTTGAACGTGTCCGCCCGAAAATGATGACGGTTATGGCAATCATGGCCGGTCTTATCCCGATTATGTGGGGCCACGGTACCGGTTCACAGGTTATGAAACGCATCGCCGCCCCGATGATCGGCGGTATGGTTTCCTCTACACTGCTTACGCTGATTGTTATTCCGGCAATTTACTATCTGTGGAAAAGTCATGAAGTAAAACGATTGGCGGAAGATATTGAAGCAGATGAGGATAATACAACGGTAACTGTTGAAAGTTAGAATATATAACAGGCTGCCTGTTTCCGGGCAGCCTGAATTCAGAAAAGAGGTGGTACTATGAAGGCAGTCAAGGCATTTATCCGTTGCCGCAAAGCGGAGGAGGTAATCGCAAAACTGGAAGAAATCGGGCTGACCGATATCACCCTGATCGATGTGATGGGGGTCGGGCAGCACCTTACCGATAAGGATAAAGCAAAATATTCCGTTTCCTGCGTGGAAAAATACTCGCAGGTTGCCAAACTGGAGATTGTTTGCCGCGACGAGATGGTGCATCAGGCGGTGGAGGCAATCCGCGCAACGGCCTATACGGGGATGAAAGGCGATGGAATGATTTATGTGATGCCGGTGGAAATGGCCGTAAAAATACGAACCGGCGCAGTTGGTGAAGAAGCATTATAACAAATAAACCAAAAGGAGATAGTCATGAAGAAATTCATTCAATATTTACTGATTCCGGCAGCCGTAGTGATGTTCAGTATACCGGCGACGGCACAGCATATGGAAGGGCATCAGCAAAACAAGAATATGCCGCACATGCAAAAAGGGATGCACCAGATGGGACAGCATATGAATCATAAGGAGCAGATGCAGGGCATTAAGAAACAGGTTGATGTGCTTGTCGAAAAATCCAACGCCATGATGAAGGATATGGATATGTCCGGCGGAATGACCCCGAAAATGTCGTTGCAGCATACCATGTGGGCAATGGTAAAAAACCTGAAGGGAATGATAGTACAAATGGATGGGATGAACAGCGGCAATAAAAAAATGTCCGATGAGCAGATGATGACAGATATGAAAAGCATGCATGAGAATATGTCCGCGATGATTGAAAAAATGAATCAGATGATGGAAACGATTAACAAAATGCCGGATAAAAATTAATGGCCGATTCTCCCATACATGGCCTGCGGTGGAGAGCGGGGCGGCTCTCCACCGTTCTTTTACTGATTTTGGTTGCTCTTTTTTCAGAGCAATTATCCGCCCGGGGAAACTGGTATGTCAATTCCTCAATCGGAATGGGTAAGGGCAAGTTTATTTATGATAAAACCTCTTTCCGGTATAACTGGAAATTCGGCGGACGATACAACAACGGCCGCCTCAGTTTTCTTTTTTCAATACCGGTGGTTTTTCAAAATACGGATCTTATGACCCAAAGTGCGGGAATGCTTCTACCGGCAAATCACAGTTCCGGTGAAAATGCACATACCGGCAACCGGCATGGAGGAAACCTGGTGTCGACAAGTACGGGGCATTTGCAAACCGGTATCGGCGATATCAATTTATACTCCGAATACCGGCTTTTTGATGAAGGTGAAAACATGCCTGCGGTTTCCGTCAGCGGACAGGTTAAATTCCCGACGGCGAGCAGGATATCGAATTTTGGTACCGGACAATTGGACTTCGGGGCGGGACTGTTGCTGCGTAAACAATACGGAACCTATGCACTTTTCGGTGATGTTACCTGGCTGAATCTGGGTGACCCGGACCTGGTAAACTATGATAATCCCGTCTACTGGGGAGTAGGCGCCGGGAAATTCCTGGGCTCCGGCCGGTACGGGTTATCGATCTACTATTCGCAAAGCACGGAGATCATTAAAGGATTTGAAGGATTCAAAGAATTATCGGCAGGGGCCTATTATACATGGGGAGGGAAGACCTTTTCCGCAGAAGGTGGAATCGGTTTAAGCGATACAACTCCGGACCTGTCCTTTTCCATCGGGATTGAAACTGCATTATAGGAAATATATGATAAAGAATAATGTGTCGGAACCGATTGACATGCAGCGATTGACGGAATTTTATGTCGATGCACAGGGCAAGATTTGTGATCGCTCAAGTGAAAGGAGATACGAAAGCACCTGCACGCTGGTTTTAATGATCCATTACTTGAAACGGGATTTTCCGCCGGATCTGATTTTTGAATTGATTCAACAAAACTGTAAGGAAGAACCGGAGGTGATCAGAGCGATCTATAGTGAATTGATGTCCGGGTTGCGGAAAGAAACTAAGTCTGTAAATAATTTAGGGGGAAGAAAATGAATTTCACACCGGAATGGGCACCGAATATTCATCCTTTACTGGTACATTTTCCGATAGTGATTTATATCGGTGCGATTTTCTTTGATCTGATTTCACAATTTCTGAAAGAGCAGCGCTGGTTGCGCTGGAGCAGCGTTTACTTTTACACGCTCAGCGCATTTGCCGCGGTAGTTACATTCATCAGTGGTAAAAATGCTGCGGATTCCGTAATCATTCCGGCTATGGCGAATCCGGTTCTTTCCGAGCATGCCGACCTGGCCCTGATGACCATGTGGTATTTCGGTGTTTATTCCGTGTTGCGTTTATTTCTGTTCTTCAAGCAGCTGGACCGTAACACCTGGGTGTCCGTTATCCTGCTTCTAATCGGCGGTGGTGGAATGTTTCTGTTATTTGAAACCGCAGAACATGGCGGACAGCTGGTTTATGAACACGGCGTCGGCGTGAAGGCACTGGAACAATCTTTTAAGAATCAACCGGTTGATGAAAAGGTTGAAAGCGGTCTCAGCTTACAGCCGGATGGTTCCTGGCGCTGGAAAGCGGGAGATGATGCCCGCAGCGTTCTTAACGATTTCAAAATGGTACCGGCAGATGTTCCCGGTCTGGTGATTCATACAGATGAAAGCGGCGGAATAGCCGTCGGCGCCGATGGACAGGAGCTGGTATTATTCTCGGGTCCTGCTCTTTCATCCGTTCAGGCCGACCTGCGCATCGATCCTGATCATTTTGAAGGAACCATTTATCTGATCCATCATTACCAGAGTAACGGGACTTTCGATTACTTCGGAATCGCCGGAAATTCATTCGTTCTGGGAAGGATTGAAAACGGCCGGAACAAAATATACGATTCAGGTAAAAAAGCCGTAAACGGCTGGATAACGATGAGAGTGGTCGGCGACGGCCGGCATTTCAGAGGCTACGTGAACACGAAACTGGTGGCTCATGGCCATGATTCGGAATTACCGGCGGGCCCGGTAGGATTATATGTAAATGGCACGGGGACAGCAGTTATTTCAGACTTAATCGTAACATCTTTGCGAAAGGAAACAAAAGAGGCAAAAGATGATCATAATCATTAAGAATTAAAGAGGTTAAAAAAATGGCTTATTATTTTCAAAAAACCGTCAAGGGTGATTTCGATGCTGTTGTTGATGTCGTAACCGCCCGTTTGAAAGAGCAGGGCTTCGGCGTGCTTACCGATATTGATGTGAAAGAAACACTTAAAAGCAAACTGGATGTGGATTTCAAGAAATATCGTATTCTGGGTGCCTGCAATCCACCTTATGCATACAAGGCGCTGCAGGCGGAAGACAAAATCGGAACGATGTTACCCTGCAATGTAATCGTACAGGAATTGGAATCGGATAAAATTGAAGTGGCGGCGATCGACCCGGTTGCTTCCATGCAGGCCGTCGGCAATCCCGATCTTGAAGGAATTGCCTCGGAAATACGTCAAAAACTGGAATCTGTAATTCAATCTCTCTGACACCAATTATCAGCTCCTCGACACCTGCCTTTCGGCAAGGTGAATTTACCTCTCTCGAGGACAGGGCTACGGGCATTAAACTCCCCGTAGCCTTTTTTTATTCAATCCAACCGGGATCAAATTCAAAACCAGGATTCTCTTGTAGAATATTCTACAGGGAGGTGTAGAATATTCTATAATTGTTGTGGAAGTACCCAAAACGGATGTTTTTGTAACACATGTAAAATCAGGCAGATAAGGCGGTTAGAATTTGTTGGCACTGTTTTTGATAATAATTGCACAAAATAAAGAAAGCGGAGTTACGGTCCTGATGGGGAATTATAATGGAGCATCCAATTGAAAATCCGGAATTATTGAATGAACAATAATGCGGAGTCTAGTCGGGAATATTGCACCGTTCAAAAATTTATTCATAATAATAAGGTACAGGTATGATGTTGAAGATATTTTTACTTGGCGCAGTTGTCTTTTTTGCCGGTTGTATGCATGGCGTGATGGTTCCTCATATGGGCAACGGGAAGATGCATACCATGCAAAAATCCGGAAAAATCATTGAGCGCAGCTATGTAAGTGATGATTTGCGAATTGAATTGATAATACCGCCTCTTCATGAAGGAATTTCATCAACGGTCAATCTGTCGATTGAAACTATGAACGCTGATACGACAGGTAGCACCGTAATTCAATTAACCGCCTACACAATAGAAAACACCGGGCCGGATTCCGCCCGCATCAAATCCGTACAATTCAATTCGGACGGCAGCTATCCGGTGAATATAAAGCCGGATGCGAAAGGAACAATATACTTTCTTGTGGAAAAAGTTAACGGAAATGAAAGGTATTCGCTGGTCGATGCCGTACAAGACGTTGCAGGAGAGGAGCAGCAACAGAGCTTTTACAATAATTCGAATTATTTATACATGGGCGGTATTGCCATGACCGCGGTGATGGTAATAATGATGTATGGCGGGCATTCAATCTGGTAAACACAATTAAAGCGAGGATGGAAAATGCAACTGGGATATTTTTTAATCGCTGCGGGCTTAATCGCCTCTCTGATCTCCATATATTTTTACAATCTTGCCGCTGGAAATGGCAATATATCAAGATCACAGCGTCGTGAACACGGAGCTCTGATCACCGTCAATTTACAAAAGGCAAGAATCAGCTTTTATGCAAGTGTTGCGGCTATCAGTCTGGCATCGGTGTATTTACTGTTCCTGATTCTGTCACACAAATTTCAGGTAGATTATATTTACCGGTACTCTTCCAGTGATTTGCCGCTCGGCTATCTTATTTCCGTATTCTGGGCGGGGCAGGAAGGTTCCTTTTTATTCTGGTTGCTCAGTTTAACCTGGATGGGATATTTCATGCAAAAAAGCGCGGGAACCTATGAAGCCCGATCAATGATCTATTTGAATCTGGTTCAGGTTTTCTTTTTTATAATACTGTTCATCGCCAGTCCGTTTAAACTGCTTCCGCAGGTTCCTCCAGAAGGTGCCGGCCTGAATCCATTACTGCAAAATCCCTGGATGGTAATTCATCCGCCGATTTTGTTTATAGGTTATGCCGCGGTTACTCTTCCATTCGTGATAATTCTGGCAGCCCTTCATCAAAGGGACTACTCGTCCTGGGTTCAAAGAGTATTTCCCTGGGCCTTGTTTTCATCCCTGACACTCGGTGCCGGAATTATCATTGGCGGTTACTGGGCATACGGTGTGCTCGGCTGGGGAGGCTACTGGGGATGGGACCCTGTTGAAAATTCCTCGCTGATAGCCTGGTTGAGTGCTCTGGCCTTTTTTCACGGTTTGATTATTACCCGACGCTTTAACGCCCTGCCGAAAATAAATATGGTGCTCGGCGTAATTTCATTTGCTCTTGTCATGTATGCCACTTTTCTGACCCGCAGTGGTGTGTTGGCCGACTTTTCCGTTCATTCATTTCAGGATCTTGGTATCAACGGAATTCTGGTGCTTTTCATCCTGCTGGTCCTGGCAGGCGGATTCGGACTGCTTGCATCAAGATTTAAAAGCGTGCAGGGCGGCAGCCTTCGCCTCGATACGATAAATCGTCAAAGTCTTATGGTTTTCGGCATATTTCTATTTCTTGGTTCGGGATTTCTGACTATTCTCGGAACATCTTCTCCGCTGATTACGGAATTATTCGGCAAGCCTGCCCAGGTAGACATTTCATTTTACGATAAAGTAAACCTGCCGGTTGCTATTATTATGGCTTTGATTATAGCTTTCGCTCCGTTTTTCAGGTGGAAAGACGGATTGAGCCACGGGGCATGGAAGACCCTTTTACCGGCAATGGTTGTCGCATTGGTTGCCTCGCTGGCGGGGTTTGCATATGGAATTCAGCAGTTTCTATTATTGATTTTCCTGTTCGCCAGTGTTCTGGCAATTTCCGTTAATATTATTTTACTGGTTGACAGGTGGAGAACAAGCCGGGATAAACTGGTCGCACCATTGGCGCATCTAGGGCTGGCTTTACTTTTCGCCGGCGTAGTTTTATCCAGCGGACTTGACCGGGAAGAAAGGGCCATATTATCGCTTGGCAGCGAAAAATCGATTCTCGGCTATAAGTTCACTTTTGACGGGGTCGTTCCTTCGGCGGATGGCAAGAATAAGGTGGTTTTGTCTGTTAACGAAAATAATACGGTTAAAACGGTTGAACCACGGTTGTATTTCAACAAGGTCAACAGGGGAATGATGCGCGAACCGGATATTCTCAGCGGATTAACGAAGGACCTGTATGTTTCACCTTTGGAAATCAGGCAGACGGAATCTCAGCCTAGGAATGAGTTTGTTTTGTCCAAAGGGGAAAAGTATGAGCTTTCCGAATATTCAATAACCTTTGCTGAATTTGCCATGTCAAAGGATCATCAGAGTGAATTGTTTACGGTTGGTGTGAAACTGGATGTTATGAACGGCGATAAAAAATACCAGATAACACCAGCACTGTTATTAACGAAAAATGGCCAGGAAGACGTACCGGCAGAACTGAATGATTCGCAAAGGAATTTGAAATTTCATGTAAAGAAAATTGATGCGGACAATGGAAAGGCGCTACTGGAGGTAACCGGACTGGAGCTGGACAGCCCGGTACCTGCCCCACCACAGCTGCTGGTTGAAGTAAGTATAAAACCGTTTATCGGGTTACTCTGGCTCGGCAGTATCTTGTTGAGCATAGGAACGCTGTGGGCCATGCGCAATCGTTTTTTGGAATTAAGTAATTAACCTGGGAGTTGGCAATGGATTCTTATAAAACCTGTAATCAATGCGGAGCGAAAAATAAAACCACTGCAAAATTCTGTTCGGAGTGCGGTAATTCCGACTGGGGAAGTACAAAAGTATGCAAAAACTGCGGCGCTGAAAATAAAAACGACGCCAGGTTTTGCAGTGAATGCGGCAGTGCCATGGGACAGAAGAAAAAAGCGGTTCAAAGCAAAAAACAGGTAAACAGAAAAAAGGCGCCGGTGAAGACCGGGCAGGATAAAAATAAAATCTGGATTGCGGCCGCTGTAATTGTAGTAGTTATCGGCTATCTGTTTGTGAAAGACAGCGGAACCGAGACGGTCGTCCGCAGTCAGAACTTTCAGGCCGGTATCGAAAATGTGAGCGGCAATTTACAGCTGGAGGGAAATGTGAAAGCAATCGCCTCCAGGTTCAGCTGCTCCTGCGGCAACTGTAATGCCGAACCGTTGGAAACCTGTACCTGCCCTACGGCCCAGCAGGAAAGAAATTTTATACGGGATGCACTGCGTGCCGGGCAGACGGCGGAACAGGTAATACAGGCGGTTTCGGTTAAATACGGGTGGATGAAACCGGAATACGCCGCAAAAAACAGCAGTCCTGCAGATTTACAATCGCTGGTAAAAAATAAACCGATTAAAGCGATACCGGACGAAGTTGCCGGAACGCTCGCCGTGGCGAAACTCGCTGATCAAAATTATATCGAAACAAGATTTTCATGTCCCTGCGGCCAATGTTCGATTGATGAACTGGCGGAATGTAACTGCGGGCATCCCCGGGGAGCACAGGAAGTAAAAGGATTTATTTCCAATCAGATAGCACTTGCAAAATTCAGCAGGGATGAAATTGTAGATATGGTTGATAAGAAGTACGGGCACAGGATAAGATAGGAGAGACATCATGGCAAAGTACTGTACGCAATGTGGCACGCAGATAGAGGAGTCCGGAAAGTTTTGTGTAGAATGCGGGACGCCGGTTGAGCAATCCGCGGCGGTCGGACAGAGTGTATTATCCGGCAAACGGGAAAGAGTTCTCGGCAGCAACAAATCAAAGAGTAATGTGAGTCTTTTCATCGCAGTGATCATTGTACCGCTGGCGCTCGGGATACTGATATTTTTTGAAAATCTTCCAGCCCTGAGTAATCCCATTATTGATGAACAACCGTTGGTGGCTGAATCGGTAACGTACCCGCCTGTTCCGAGACAAATGAAAACGATTGAAACCCGGGTCCGCGAAAATAAGATAATATTACCCCTTGATGTAGTCTTGCAAAAGAAATTTGTAGCGTTCGAATTTAATAACAATGGACGGGTAATTCCATTGCTGGCTTATGTGTCAGGAGAGGGTAAAGTGATCACCGCGATAAGCATGTGCGAGCCATGCAATTCAACCCGATTTCACATAAAAGGGGAGCAACTGGTTTGTAACTCCTGTGGAACAACATGGGAACTCAACTCACTTGACGGCCTCAGCGGAGCCTGCCAGGGGTATCCTCCGGATGCCATTCCCAGCATTGTCGTGGGAAATGAAATCCAGATAGAAATAGCCCCTGTGATAAACTGGAAACCGAGGGTATAGCGGGAAGATTATGAAACTATATCAAATATCTCTAAGCAGCATAAAGAGAAGAAAAAGCCGGCTGTTGTTTCTTTTGATCGGGTTGACGATTGCAATCAGCACTGTCATTATTCTGATCCAGATTTCAGACGCGATGAATAAGGATATTGCCACAAAGCTGGATGAATTCGGGGCCAACATTCTGGTCGTACCGCAAAGGGATGAACTTTCATTATCCTATGGAGGGATTTCGTTGTCGGGGGTATCGGTAGAAACGAAACCACTCACGGAAGCGCAATTGAAAAAGATCACTCATATTAAAAACTACAAGAACATTGCCGCGATAGCACCGAAATTGCTTGAAACTACCAGAATAAAAGAAAGGAATGTTCTGATTGCGGGAATTGATTTCGACTCGGAGTTGAAATTAAAAAAATGGTGGAAGCTTTCGGGAAAGAAGCCGCGGCTCGATTCAGAGCTTGTTGTTGGCAATGAAGTGGCAAAAAAGCTGAACATAATTTCCGGCGATGAACTGAATATTAAAAATATGAGAATGAAGGTTGTCGGGGTATTGGCGGAAACCGGGTCACAGGATGATGAAATTATATTTGCCGATTTGAAAATCGTACAAAATCTGTTCGACAGGAAAGAACAGCTTTCACTCGTTGAGATTTCAGCTCTGTGTTACGATTGCCCTATTGAAGAGATTGTAGCCCAGATCGGAAATCAGATGCCGACGGCCAAAGTGATGGCCATCAGGGAAACGATACAGTCCAAAATGGCGGCGATCAGTCAATTTGAGAATTTCAGCTACGGAATATCACTGGTCATGCTGCTGGTCGGGGGATTGATCGTATTCACGACGTTCAGTGCCTCGGTGAATGAGAGAAAGAAGGAGATCGGTATCTTCCGGTCGATCGGATTCCGGAAAAAAAATATTCTGCAGATCATCATTACCGAGGCTGTTATCATCAGCCTGTTTGCGGGGATACTGGGATACGTTTCGGGCCTTGTTCTGGCGAAAAACATTGCGGGTTACCTGGCCGTAAACAGCACTTCAATAACCGTTGATATCAATATGCTGTTGTCATCTCTTTTACTGTCAATAGTATTATCGGGTGCTGCCAGTCTGTATCCGGCGATAAAAGCAGCGAACCTGGACCCTACGGAAGCGATCAGAACATTATAAAGGATGTGAACAATGGCTTTAATTGAAATAGAAAATATTGAAAAACATTACGGTAAAAACGGTACCAATGTTAAAGCCGTGAGCGGAATCAGTACTGAAATAACTTTTGGTGAATTTATCGCCGTCCTTGGACATTCGGGGTCGGGAAAAAGCACTCTGCTTACGATGATTGGCGGATTAAATCACCCGACGCGGGGAAATATACGGGTAGACGATCTGGATATTTACGCGTTGAACCCGGAACAGCGGGCGGATTTTCGGAAGGAATATATCGGATTTGTTTTTCAGGCATTTTATCTGATTCCCTATCTGACGGTGCTCGAGAATGTTCTGATCCCGTTTGCCATCTCCGATCTGAGCGCGGCAAAACGTAATTCACGCGCGATGCAAATACTTGAAAAGGTCGGAATGGCGGACAAAGCCGATCGATTGCCGGATGAGCTCAGCGGTGGAGAGCAGGAGCGAGTGGCGATTGCCAGGGCCCTCGTAAACGAACCGCCGATTATTCTGGCGGATGAACCGACCGGTAATCTGGATAGTGTTACCAGTGCCGGAATTATGCAATTGTTCGCTGATTTGCACCGGGAAGGCCAGACGATCATCATGGTTACCCATAACCAGGAAAACCTGAAGTATGCATCCAGAACCATCAGCATGAAAGATGGTAGAATCGATCAATTGAATTAGTGTGACAAAGAAAGAAGGAGTCAAAAATGAATAATCCTGAAAATAAAGGAAGAAGAGGATTCCTGAATTGGATGCTGGGGACCACTTTCGGGGGGCTGGCTACAGCTGTTTTTTACCCGGTGTGGAAATATTTGCAACCTCCGAAAGGTGTGGAATCAAATCCTTCCAGCGTACTGGCGGGTACAATCAGCGAAATGAAACCCAACAGCGGCAAAATTATTAAA
This sequence comes from Calditrichota bacterium, assembly GCA_024277055.1. Classification (GTDB taxonomy): domain Bacteria; phylum Calditrichota; class Calditrichia; order JAJRVZ01; family JAJRVZ01; genus JAJRVZ01. Next base: position 24,472 of record JAJRVZ010000056.1, on the reverse strand, counting down.
TACGGGTCGAAACCGGTCATTCTGCTCAGAACTCCCGAAGGAGATTTCAAGGCCTACACGGCGATCTGCACGCACCTGGCGTGTATCGTTCAGTACCGGGAAGATTTTGAGCACATATGGTGCGCCTGCCATAACGGACATTATGATTTGCAGGGAAGGAATATTTCCGGTCCGCCGCCACGGCCGCTGGACCCGTATGAAGTGCATGTAAAGGAAGAAAAAATATTTGTATCAAGAATAACCTGACCCATCTGAATTTCCCACCTCAAAACCCTGCCTTGTTTGCGGTTGAAGAATATTCTGCAGTTGCCTGTGGAATATTCTTCATTTTATTTGAATCAATTGCCGGTTGTGTTTATAAAGTTTATAAAAACAGATAGTTATGGTTTTGGCATGATTTGTGAACTATACTCCCTCAAATATCTACTTTTGGAGGATAAAATGAAAGTTGTTGACAAGGTTTGTGGTATGGAGCTGGAATCCACAGGAACCTTTATAACAGAATTCGGAGGGAGCCGATACGAGTTTTGCTCGGCAACATGCAAAGAAAAATTTGATGCTGAGCCTGATAAATATATCAAACCACGAAGCCAATCCGCAACTTACCGGGTAAATAAAAGCGGGATTGAAAGGGTGGAAATCCCAATACTGGGAATGGATTGCGCGAGTTGCGCCACTACCATAGAAAAAAACGTCAATCTGCTTGACGGTGTGGTAGCGGCAAATGTTAATTACGGTTCGGAAAAATTATACCTTGATTATGATCCGAACCTTCTGGCTGTAGAGCATGTGGTGGAAGCCGTAAAGCAGAGTGGATATAAAGTCGGACGTGCTGAACTGGACCTGGGTATTCACGGAATGCACTGTGCTTCATGCGTAACCGAAATAGAATCGGAATTGTTTACCAGTTCCGGCATTCTTTCGGCCAGTGTAGACCTGGCCGGTGAAAGCGCGCATGTCACTTATATTCCATCCGCGGTGCAGATTGATCAGATCAAGAAAGTCATCACCGACCTGGGATATGAAGTTACCGATTCGGTATCGCCCGGCACCGATGACGGAAAGGATCAGCAGGATGAAAACCAGCTGGCACGCGAACGGGAATATAAAACTTTATTGCGAAAATTCATATTTGCCGGTATTATTTCACTTCCGGTAATGTTTTTCAGTTATCCGGAGTTATGGGGCCTGCCACGGCAATTCCAGCGGGGAAGCGAAACACTGCAATGGATATGGGTAGCCATGTCTGTTATTTCTCTGCCGGTAATGTTCTGGTCCGGTTCTCAGTTTTTTACGGGCGCGTGGGCTGCTTTCAAGAACCATTCCGCAAATATGCATACTTTAATCGCAACCGGTATTAGTGCCGCTTGGCTTTATTCCAGCACGGCGGCGTTTTTTCCGCAGATATTTCCAAGTCAGGAACTGGCTGATCAATTCTTTGATGTCATTTCGGTGGTCGTGGCGTTGGTGGTATTGGGAATGGCGCTGGAAATCAGGGCCAAGGGTAAAAGTTCCGAGGCAATTAAAAAACTGATCGGCCTGCAACCGAAAACCGCACGGGTGGTTCGCAATGGAGAAGAAATGGATTTGCCGGTTGAAGAAGTCGTTCTGGATGATGTCATTGTCGTTCGGCCCGGCGAAAAGATACCGGTTGACGGGGTGATCGTTGAGGGTAGTTCTTCCGTTGACGAATCGATGATAACCGGTGAACCGATCCCGATCGAAAAGCACGAAAATGATGAAGTTATCGGTGCAACGATCAACAAAACCGGTTCCTTTAAATTCAAGGCAACGAAAGTCGGAAAAGATACGGCACTGGCCCAGATCATTAAAATGGTACAGCAGGCGCAGAGTTCGAAAGCGCCTATTCAACGAATCGTAGACAAAGTTGCAGGATATTTTGTACCGGCGGTGATCATTATAGCCATACTTTCGTTTGTAACCTGGTACGATTTCGGTCCACAACCTAATCTTATTTATTCCTTAATTGTCTTTGTAACGGTGCTGATTATAGCCTGTCCCTGTGCACTTGGTCTGGCAACACCGATCAGTTTGATGGTTGGCGTTGGAAAAGGGGCTGAGAACGGAATATTGATCCGCAGCGGGGAAGCGCTGGAAAGTGCGCAGAAACTGGATGTGGTGGTTCTCGACAAAACCGGAACGATTACGGCGGGAAAGCCGGTAGTAACCGATGTAGTGACGGCCGACGGCCTGGATGTTAGAACAATCCTCACCTTTGCCGCAAGTGTCGAAAGGGGTTCGGAGCATCCGCTGGGTGAGGCGATCCTTGAAGAAGCAAAGAACAAGAAACTCAAGTTAATGGAAACTCAGGATTTTAATGCTGTTCCCGGTCATGGTGTGGAAGCAGACGTTGACGGACACAGAATTCTGCTGGGCAATATAAAATTCATGCTGCAGCAAAATCTTGATCCTGGCGAACTGATTCAGAAGGGTTCTAAGCTGGCGGACAACGGCAAAACCCCCATGTTTGTTGCAATTGATAAAAAAGTGGCCGGAATTATTGCTGTAGCCGACACGGTGAAAGAGGACTCGAAGGAAGCGATTGCCCGCTTAAAGAAACTGGGGCTGGAAGTCGTCATGCTCACCGGTGATAATAAACGTACGGCAGATGCCATCGCCCGCGAGGTGAATGTTGATCGTGTGCTTGCGGAAGTTCTGCCTGAAGATAAAGCCTTCAACGTACAAAAGCTGCAATTGGAAGGAAAACGCGTGGCGATGGTTGGGGATGGCATCAATGATGCTCCGGCCCTGGCCCAGGCGGACATCGGATTTGCGATAGGATCCGGCACAGACGTGGCGATTGAAGCTTCTGATATTACCCTGATCAAGGGAAGTCTGAACGGCGTGGTTACGGCAATCCAGATATCCCGCGCAACCATGCGGAACATTCGCCAGAACCTGTTCGGCGCATTCTTTTACAACGGTTTGGGGCTGCCCATTGCAGCCGGCGTACTTTACCCGTTTTTCGGTGTATTGCTTTCACCGATGCTTGCAGGAGCAGCGATGGCATTCAGCTCGGTTACGGTTGTAACGAACGCCAATCGTTTACGTCGTTTAAAACTCAATAAATAACGAGGAGACAAAATCATGGCAACAGATCAAATAATTGTTACGCTGAGTGGGATTACACTCGCCGTAATCGTAGGATGGTATTTCTGGTTCTCCGAGAAAAAGGTGACCCGCCTGGCCACGGTGGAAGGTGGTGTACAGGAAGCTCTGATCAAAGTAAAAGGCGGTTATTCGCCGGATGTAATACTTGTGGATGCCGGCCGGCCGGTGCGCTTGAATTTTCTTCGTGAAGAAACGGCCGCCTGTTCGGAGCAGGTTCTGTTTCCCGATTTTGGAAAACAGGCCACATTGACGCCGTTTAAAAATGTTCCGGTGGAGTTTACTCCGGATAAACCCGGTACCTATGAGTTTCAATGTGCCATGGGAATGTTACGCGGCAAACTGATTGTCCAGTGATGAATCCCAAACGTCGGTCAACCATGGAGTGAATGATGTCAGGGCAGGGCAAGTATAATTATTCGGCAATATTTCTAACCAGTTTTAGTTTGATGATGTTCGAACTGGTATTGACAAGGCTGTTCTCGGTTAAATTTGACTATCACTTTGTCTATTTGATTCTGTCCCTTTCGGTGATGAGCATCGGACTTGGCGGAATGGCGCTGAAGAAATGGTATCAGATATTTCCGATGAATGATTTGCCGGTAAATGTTGCCATGACATCTTTCACTTCTTTGATTTTGATACTGGTGTTGATCTTCGACCCGGTTAAGGCCCTTGGTTTCGGCGGGACATTCAGCGAATGGATTTATATTGCCGCAGCTGCGGTACCCTTCTTCTTCTTCGGCCTGGTAATGGCTGGTGTTTTTCAAAAATTCCCGCATAAAAGCAGCATGGTTTATGCCTTTGATATTTTCGGTGCGGCAATTGCTACATTGGTAACAATTCCGATACTGAATCAGTTCAGTGTGGTGAATGTGGCCTTCCTTGCTTCTATTATTCTGGCTTTGGCGTCCCTTCTGTTTTCCGTTCCCGCAAGAGACTGGAAAATATCATCGGGATTCAGCATTGTACTGGTCCTGATCGCGGCAATCGGTGTAAATATATTTATGGAAAAACCTGTGTTACAGGTCGCGGAGAACGCTAATAAGGACTTGCTGCGCTTCATCAACAACCCTTACGAAAAGGGAAAAATAATAGACAGCCGATGGAGTGCCTTCGGGCGCACAGATTTGGTGAGGGGAAAACAGGGCAGCGGATACTTGAGCATGTTCGTTGACGGAGCAGCCGGATCGGCAATGTATAATTGGCGGGAAATACAGGCCGATTCTCTGAAATCCGTTCATCTGAGGTATCATTTCGGTGAATTTTTTCCTTTCTACTTTCTGACGGAATCCGAAAAGGACTCCGCATTTATTATCGGACCGGGTGGTGGAAGAGATGTGGTGGTTGCACTGCTCGGAGGGGTAAAACACATAACTGCCGTGGAGGTAAATCCGCAAATTGTTCAAATCATGAATGATTACGCTGAATATAACGGCGGATTATATCGCGATTACCCGAATGTAAATGTAGTTGTTGCCGATGCCCGAAATTATTTAAGAAAATCCAATTTGAAATATGACCTTATTATGGCTTCAATTCCGATTACCAAAAGCAGCAGAAGCATTGAAGGTTACAGTTTGACTGAAAACTTCCTGTTTACCGTCGAGGCGATTTCGGAATATGTTGACCATCTGACTTCAGAAGGCAGAATTGTCATCGTTGCGCACAATGATGCTGAAATCTATCGTCTTATTATGATGGTAATTGAGTACTTCAATGAAAAAGGCATTGATCCTTCACTATCAATGAATCATATTTATACCATTGCATCGGGCATGATGCCAACCCTGGTGATAAAAAAAACACCCTTTCGGGTGGAAGAAACGCAGGCCAGACACCAGCTGATGCATAAACTGGGTTTTGTGAACGGAAATTTCTTTCTTCCTTACCGGCAGGCACCGGAAATTCGTCCGGCAAGTCTTTTAGGGCTGGATTTGCCCTGGCGGATGTTTGATCAGGTTCTGGTCGCTCTATACAATGGTCAGGTTACTCCGGAGGAAGTCAGACAGGCGGCCTCTTTCGACATCGGCGCCGTTCATGATGATAAACCGTTTTTTTACAAATTTCAAAAGGGTTTACCGGCGCCTTTCGGAGTTTTTTTTCTGATTATCGTTCTGGTATTCTTCCTGCTTTTGTATATGACGGCGATTAAGGGTAATCCGGAAAAGTATTCGTTCTCGCTGTTTAAATCCGTTGCGCTTCATCCGGAATTAAAGTGGTTTTACCTTATATTTTTTTCCAGCGGTGCGGGATTCATGTTACTGGAAATCGCTTCCCTGCAAAAACTGAATATATTCACGGATAATCCCCTGGAAGCGATTAGTGTCCTCTTGTTTTCTTTACTGCTTGGAACCGGAACAGGCAGTTTCCTGAGTAATTTTATAAAAGAAAATAAATTTAAGACAATTTCCCTGGTGTCGCTGGCAATTGCAGTGGTATCGGTTGCGCTTTCAAAACTGATCCCTGCGGTTTACCAGGCAAACGATAGTATATTCATAACATCGATGGTAACAATTTTGCCTTTGGGGATTTTGCTGGGGATACCGTTTCCGGCGGCGATGAATAAACTCTCGGCCATGAATTTATCAGAGTATATTTACCTGTGCTGGGGTATCAACGGAATCGCAGCAATTACCGGCTCTGTTCTTGCCATGATTATCGGTATTCTATTTGGATTTACCTTTGCATTGTGGACGGCAGCCGTCTTTTATATTCTGATTTCGCTTGGCTTCTTCAAAATATCTATTCACTCAAAAGCGTTTCATCTTAATCTAAACAAGTGAGGTTTGTCATGGGAAAAAATAATGTGACCAGGGACCCGGTGTGCGGCAGAAAAATGAACAAGAACAAAGCCTATGTTGTAATTCACCTGGATCAGGAGGAATACTACCTTTGCTGTCCGCGCTGTCAGGCGGAATTCGAAAAGGATTCACAAAAGTATATTAACAAAGTCAAACATAACTAACTGTAATCAGGAGGTTTTATCATGGCAAAAGATAGGGTATGCGGAATGCAGGTCGACAAAAAGTCACCTGCGGGAGTAAGCGAATATAAAGGGGAAACATATTATTTTTGTTCTCCCGGCTGCAAAAAGGAATTTGACCGGAATCCACAAAAATATTTACAGAACGAAGATAAAAAATAGAATCCGGAGTGAAATTATTCGGTTTGATCATCAGTTAATCCTGATGCTGTAATGATTTGAGAAGCCGAATACCAAAACTGAAAAGAGGATATCTGGTCCTATGTCGGAGCCAATTAAAGGTGAAAATCACGTTGTGGTGATCGGTGGTGGATTCTGTGGCTTATATGCTGTAAAGTCGCTGCGAAAAAGCGGCGTAAAGATTACGCTGATAGATAAACGTAATTTTCACCTTTTTCAACCGTTGCTGTACCAGGTGGCAACCGGAGAATTGTCGCCGGGTGATATCGCCTCCCCGTTACGATACGTATTTTCCGGTAATAATGAAATCGATATCATTAATGATGAAGTAACAGATATTGATCCGGATAAGCAGGAGATCGCACTGAAAAAGGGTCTGGTCGGGTATGATTATCTGATCGTTGCCACCGGGGTCGACAAAAATTATTTCGGAAATGAATCCTGGCAGGAAAATGCACCCGGTCTGAAAACAATTGAAGATGCACTGGCAATCCGGAATAAGATTCTTTATGCCTTTGAAGCAGCCGAAATTGAAAAGAATCAGGCCGTGCGAAAGGCATGGCTTACTTTTGTTGTAATCGGTGGCGGTCCAACGGGTGTTGAATTATCCGGTGCCATAGCAGAACTGGCATTCAAAACATTACGGAGGGAATATCACCGCATTGATCCCGAAGAGATTGAAATCATTCTGCTGGAAGCGGCACCTCGTATTTTGTCGGCCTATCCGGATACACTGGCACTGAAAGCCGGGAAATCTCTCAATCGCCTGGGAGTAACGGTCATGACCAATTCCATGGTCACGGATGTAAGTGAAAGCGATATTACCATTTCACGGAACGGTGAGAAAATTACGAAACATTCAAAAAATATTATCTGGACGGCCGGAATAAAAGGAACTAAAATAGCGGACATACTATCAGCAAAAACCGGCGCCGACCTGGACAGGGCGGGAAGAGTAATGGTTAACAGGGATTTTTCGGTAGCCACCTGTTCAAATATCTTTGTTGCCGGGGATCTGGCAAACTATTCACATCAGACCGGTCAGCCGCTGCCCGGTATTGCCCCGGTCGCGATGCAGGAAGGGCGTTTTCTGGCACGAATAATTAAAGCACGCATAAAAGGAAAAAAAATACCGGTATTCAGATATCGCAATAAAGGAATGCTGGCCGTAATCGGACGAAATGCTGCCATCGCCGATTTCGGCGTTTTGAGAGTAAGCGGTTTCTTTGCATGGCTTGTTTGGATTTTTGTTCATATCATGTACCTCGTCGAGTTTGACAATAAAATGATCGTAATGATTCAATGGGCGTGGAATTATTTTACGCATAAGCGCGGTACGAGAATAATCACTTCCGGCTGAGCATACCGGAATCCTTCGGTAAAAAACGGTGAATAAGAAAGACTGCGCTAGCTTCAATTATCCATGGTGATTTGCAGAATATTCTACATATCTTTGCAGAATATTCTACACAACGGTTTTTGGTTCATCAAAAATATTGCTGTGGAAATCCGTTAACACCTTAATAAACAATAGATTATCATAATTGATATATCCTGGCATAGTAATTGATTAATAATTCAATGAATCTATGGAAAGGAAATTGAAATGGAATGGTTAGCAGAAAACTGGTCGTTGATTATGATTGTTTTTGTCATCGTGCTGTTTCACAAATTCGGTCATAATCATGGTCATCATCAGCATGGCAGCCGACATAACAGATAGCATTTTCTTTATTAAGAACCGATTATGAACTCTTTGAAAATCAAAGAAAGGAGCACAAAATGCTTAATATAAAAACCGTCGCCGTTTAGTTAAGTCTTTTCCTGGCAATCAGTTTTGTGGTATGTGTATTGTTTGGTTTGCTTACACCGAACGAATTTCATATGAGCGGATTTCTTCAGAATGTTCTGCCCGGCTTTACCTGGTTATCCTGGGGAAGTTTCTTCCTGGGATTAATTGAAAGCATGATATGGGGTTTGTACATAGGATTGGTATACGTACCGATTTACAATTTTTTTAAAGGAAAAGAAGGCGCATAACATATCTCCTCTCCCCCAGGGTCTGCTTTCCGAAAAGGGAGGCAGGCCTTTTTAAATATGAAAGGGCAAAAAAATGCAGGTTTTCCTGGAAACCATTTTAACCACACTCGCGGTTTTAACGGCAATCATGATCGGCTACTGGAGTTTGAGAAGTTTTGTGAAATCAATCCGCGGTGCTGCCGGAGGGTGTCATGGAAGTGAATCAGAGGGTTGCAGCCACTGCGCACCTGTCGAACAGAAGGCGACGAAGTATAATCATTGAGCTGTTAATCCGTGATCTCTTTAAACGGATGCATCACGGGAATTGAATTTTGATGATATTCGTGTAAATTAATAGATTATGAAAAAAATGCGAACAAAAAGAAAGGATGCAAATGAGCAGAATCCAGCACCTGGCGGTTAACGATGAAGGTTTTGTTTTTGACCCGACAACGGGAGAGAGCTTTACGGTGAACTCAACCGGATTGTTCATATTGAATAAACTGAAAGAAGGATTAACCGAAACTGAAATTGAAAAGCAATTAACTGAAACTTTCGATGAGGTTCCGGAGGAATTGCAACGGGACATGAGTGATTTTTTGCAACAACTTAAGAGCATGGGCATTGTATAAATTCTATGACATTTTTATTGAAAGGATAGCGTGTGTCAAAATGGTGTGTTGGTATTACGGGAATCAATGCGGTTGATAATCCCGGACCGGGTGTCGGCGTGGCACGCAGCCTGCTGGAGGCGGAAGACCTGGATTTGAAACTATATGGTTTGGCGTATGACGCCATGGATCCCGGAATATACTTGAATGATCTGTTTGAGCGTTCGTTTCTGTTGCCGTATCCTTCAGGCGGACAGGAGGCATTTTTAAAACGTTTATACTATATCAAACAAAACTACGGATTGGATGCCGTAATCTCCAATCTGGATGCGGAATTGCCGTTGATTATTAAATATCAGGATGAGTTGAAAGAGAATGGCATTCATACGTTTGTACCCGATGCCGAACAATTCCGGTTGCGGGGTAAAGACCGACTGGAGGAAGTGGCGAAAACTATCGGTGTTAAAACACCGCCATCCAGGGTCGTAACTTCCTATGAAGATTTAAATGAAGCGATTGAAAAGCTGGGTCTGCCGTTAATGGTAAAAGGTGCGTTTTACAAAGCCTATCGCGCTTACACAAGCCAGGAAGCGGCGGGCTATTATAATAAAATAGTTGCCGAGTGGGGGTATCCGGTCATTGTTCAGAAAAGTGTTTCCGGCGAAGAGCTGAATGTCGTCGGTGCGGGAGACGGCAGCGGCCGTTCTCTTGGAATGGTCGGGATAAAAAAAATGTGGATTACTTCACTCGGCAAAATCTGGACGGGAGTGACAATAAAGCATCGGGCAATGTCTGACGCCGCCGAAAAGTTTCTGACGGAATACAAATGGAAAGGCGGTTTCGAACTTGAGTGCATAGTAGAGGGGGATACCGTTTATTTAATAGAGATCAATCCCCGGCTTCCTGCCTGGTCTTATTTTGCGACCGGGGTCGGGATTAATCTGCCGGCAAATATCATCCGCTGTCTGCAGGGTCGAGAACCCGATATCCCGGATGACTACGATGCAGGTAAACTGTATGTGCGTTATACCTGGGAGACGATCACGGAAATGACGGCTTTTCAAAATATGACTACCAGAGGAGAAAATCCCAAATGAAATACGAAAAACCAGTAATTACCAAGCTGCAATCCGGAATGATGAATAAATTCGGCAGCAGTCCATTATATGCCCGTAAAATACGCACGGAGATTGATTCGGTACCAATAGCCGAACTGGTCGGTAAATTCGGTTCACCGTTGTATGTATTTTCGGAACAAAAACTTCGCAACCGCTATCGTGAATTGTACGGTTTGTTTCAGAATCGCTACCCGCAGGTAACATTCGGCTGGTCGTACAAAACCAACTATCTGCAGGCCATCTGCGCTGTTCTGCACCAGGAAGGGGCGATCGCGGAAGTGGTTTCCGAAATGGAATACGATAAGGCCAGGAAACTGGGTATCCCCGGTAATCAAATCATATTCAACGGACCGCATAAATCGATGCCGGCCCTGGAAAAGGCGGCAAAAGAGGGCGCCAAAATAAATATTGATCACATGGATGAAATTTTTGATCTGGAAAAGGTCAGCGATAAACTTAAGAAAAAAATTAAAGCCGGCATGCGCCTGAACATGGATACCGGTATTCATCCGCAATGGTCGCGCTTCGGATTCAACCTGGAATCGGGTCAGGCCCTGGATGCCGTAAAACGAATGGCCGGGGCGGGCAAAATCGTTCTGAACGGACTTCACTGCCATATCGGTACCTATATTCTTGAACCTGATGCCTATGCGGTGGAAGTAGAAAAAATGGTACAATTTGCCAATGAAGTGGAAGAGCAGTTTGGTTTCAATATCGAGTATATCGATATCGGTGGCGGCTTGCCGTCACAAAGCAAACTGAAAGGTACCTACCTGCCGCCGGAAGTGGCGATCCCTTCCCTGGACAGTTACGCGGAAAAAATAACCGATGCCTTGTACCGCAATTTAAAACCCGGAGATTTCCCGGAACTGATCCTCGAAAACGGCAGGGCGATTGTCGATGAAGCCGGGTCCATGATTACCACCCTGTTCGCCTCAAAAAGGCTGCCGGACGGGCGCCGTGCGTACATTACCGATGCCGGTGTAAATAATCTGTTTACTTCCTTCTGGTACAAATTTAATATCGAAGTGGACCGGGAACTGTCAGGACTGAATGAGCCGTCAATAATTTACGGGCCGCTGTGCATGAATATCGATGTGATCGATGAGGGCAGTTTACTACCGCCCCTGGAGCGCGGAACCCGACTGATCATTTCACCCATCGGGGCTTACAATAACACACAATGGATGCAATTCATCGAATATCGTCCCAACGTGGTTTTGATCAGTGAAAACGGAACCGTTGATCTGATCCGGGTTTCCGAATCACTGGAAGATATTGAAAGAAACGAACGCTTGCCCGGACGATTAATAATTGAGGTTAAAAAACCGGAGAAAAATGATTAATACGGTGTTAAGGAAAAAGATGTAACTTTTTCACGAAATGATTCAAAAACCAATACAGGGTGAAGGGTGAAAACGGCGGTTCGTGAACATACCAACGCAATTCTGAGCAGTTATTCCGAAATATTTTTTTTGAACGGCTACGTTCTCGGAGCATTGTTTCTGCTGCTTACAGTTGTCAATCCCAATATCGCGTCTGCCGGTATAATCGCAGTCGTTTCAGCTTATATATTCGCTAATTTCATAAACGTCGACAGGCAGTTCTTGAAAGATGGTTTTTATACCTATAATCCGTTGCTGGTCGGGCTTTCAATCGGCTATCTGTTTCGAATGACTCCGCTGACGATCTTTTTTGTTGTAACCGCCGGAGTATTCACATTTGTAGTTACGATGATGCTGCACAATGTATTCAGCTATTATTTCAAATTACCGATTCTCAGCATTCCGTTTGTAATAATCAGTTCCATTGCCTACCTGGCATCATCGCAGTTTTCAAACCTGTTTGTATCCGGCCTGTATCCAACGGTTGCTTCCTCGCTGGATCTTTATTTACCGTTATGGTTCAGCGGGCTGCTCAAATCTCTCGGGGCCATTCTGTTCATGCCGTACCCCTCGACCGGGCTGCTGTTGCTGCTGGCGATTCTATTCTCATCACGAATCCTCTTCCTGCTGGTCATCGTCGGCTATTACAGCGGTACAATTATCAACGCACTCATGATCGGTTCTTTCCCGATTGCGTTTCAGGACCTGAACAGTTTTAATTTTATCCTGATTTCAATTGCGTTGGGTGGGGTGTTTTTCGTGCCGTCACCGCGCAGCTATGTGCTGGCCCTGATTGCCGTCAGCTCATCAACCATTCTCCTGAAATCGGTCGAGGTTTTCTGGGCACGCTATGGGATACCGGCATTTACGTTACCCTTCAATCTTATTTCTTTGTCGTTCATTTATGTGCTCGGAATAGTTCGCTATCCACTGCTGGCGACATTTATTAAACAGATTCCCGAGGAAACGCTCGATCATTATCTGACCGACCAGCAGCGCTTCAAAGGACATGAGCGAACACTGGTACTGCCCTTTGCCGGAAAATGGCGGGTGTGGCAGGGGTTTGACGGAAAATGGACCCACCAGGGCTCGTGGAAATATGCCTATGATTTTGTTATTGCGGATGAAGCCGGACAGACATTCGGGAATCATGGAACGGAACTGAATGATTATTACGCATTTGGGAAACCGGTTCTTTCGCCTGTTCGCGGAAGAGTTGTTCGAATTGTGGAAGATTTACCGGATAATCCCGTTGACCAGGCGGATAAAAGCAACAACTGGGGCAACCTGGTTATCATCTATGATACCCGTGGTTTTTATGTCGAAATATCTCACCTGAAACAAAAGTCACTTCGGGTTAAAGAGGGAGACTGGGTAGAACGTGGCAGCATGCTGGGATTATGCGGAAATTCAGGATATTCGCCGCAACCGCATATTCATGTTCAGGTGCAGGCGACGGATCAGATTGGTGACCACACTTTGCCTTTCAGTTTTGTAAATTTTTTGTGCGGTGATCAGTTTTATTCAAACCGGGTTCCCCTCGAGGGAAAGGACATTGAGCCGGTTGCCGTGAATAAAAGACTGGATAATTCTCTGACCTTTATCCTCGATCAGCACCATTCATTTGCGGTTTATCAAAATGGCAGTAAAACGGATGAACTGGAACTGGAAGTGAAAATGGCACCGGATGGTTTGTTTTACTTTGATTCCGGAAAGGGCCGGCTGTATTTCGGAAAACATGAAGGAACGTTTTATTTTTATCGCGTGGAAGGAAAAGATAACTATTTAAATAAAATGTTTATGGCCTTGCCCCGCTTGCCGCTGGCGTTTAAAGAAGAAATGTCCTGGGAGGATACCATCCCCGTAGGTTCCGTTGTCAGTGGTTTCAAAAGAGGGGCAACGTTGTTTTTAAGTTCTTTTTACCATGATCTGAACCGGATTACCTATTCCGGAAAATGGAAGGATGATCTGACCGTTGAAGGGGAAATCAAATCAGGATACCTGGGGATTGATGAAACCTGCACCGTAAAGCTGGATGAATTCGCCGGTTTTGAATATATCAGGGTGCGTAACCTTGAATTGAGGAGAAAACAATGAGGTATCTGTGGATAATACTGTTCGCTTTGGTAACTGTGTCAACCGCCCAGACAAAATCCCGGCTGGATATATTGCCCTATACTCTTTTCTCGAGTTATGATGGTGCATTGTCAAAAAACAGAACGATTGTCGGCGGGGTATACGCTTTCTACGGCTATGGCCCGGAACATTCCTTTGAGATGGATGCGGCTTACACGAAAATAAATTACCGTGGATTTTCCTACTTGTACGACGGAGTGGAGTACAGGCAGCCCGGTTCGAGCCTGAACCAGACGGATATTTCATTCAATTATACCAATTACCAGCTGACGGATCTGCGCTTGAACCTTGGCATGCATGGTATCTTTACCGATGATGCCCTGACGGATAAAAGTTACGTTCTGTTCGCAGGTATTAACAGGTACAGGGACCAGTATTACGAAACCGGCGTTAATGTCTATTACTCGCTTTATGAAAATTACGTACCCTCACTGAACGTAATACAGACGGATGCCTGGTTCGGTTTTTATCTTGGTAATTATTTTACCGGTCCCTGGTTCTACTCGGAGCTGAGAGGAACCTATATCCGGCTTTCCGAGGAAATAGGATTCGCTCAAACGCAGTTGCCGTCGGTTCAGTACAGTCTCAGCTATTTTTCGGGAAACTGGACGGCAAAGGCGGAGTGGTGGACGGGCTACCGGATTTTTGCTGTTACCGGGAAAGGATTTGTCGTGTACAACCTGGCGGAAAAACATCTGAATGCTTTTTCGCTTTCATTGCGTCGGGTATGGAACGCAAAAATTTCGGCCGAATTCAAATGGAGCAGGGAATTGTTCAAAGAACCTTTCCGCGGTGAAATTGTAAAGGCCATGAATTATACGATGGTTTTTGGATACACGTTTTAACGATAAATAGGTCACTCGATAGAAAGCATGACTGATCCGAAAAGAGGTTAGAAATGAAATATACAGTAATCATATTACTCGTTGCCGCCCTGACTGCATCCGGGCAAACCTGGGATAATGTATTCCAGCCCACCTGGCATGATCTGCCATGGTCTGAAGGCGGTCTCACGCCCACTGGCTCGATATGGTCGCTGAGAAGCGGGTTCGACCTTGATCAGGACGGGCGGGGAGAATTTCTCTACAGCAGTTCCTGGAGCGGCAGTTTCGGAAACGATGCGGTACTTTACGAATCAACCGGGACAGATTCCTTTAAAATCGACTGGTATGCATGGTTTCCGGACCTTGATGCCGAAAATGACAATTATTCCGTTGTTAATTTTGGCGATCTCGACGGTGACGGTAATCCTGAAATTATCGTTTTGAACGATTGCCTGGCAGGACAGGACGCGCTGCATATATTTGAATATGATCAACTGGCCGGAAGATTCCCGGCCACAGCTACCGCAACCTGGGATTTGGGATTATCCGGCGGGGTTCTGGAATCGTCCGCAATACAAATCGACAACATTGATAGTGATCCTCAATCCGAACTGATTATGGCCGTCTATGGGCGCGATCCGCTGGCCAGTCATCTGATCATCGCCGAACTGGCAAACGGAAGTGATTTGTCCTCGCCGCAGTGGAACGTGGAGATGAACGATGACAGCAGTATGTCATTCTATTGTTATGCCCTTTGCACGGGCGACCTGGACGGAGACGGACAAAAAGAAGTGCATGCCGTTGAGTGGAATTACAATCGTCTGTTGATGTATGAAAACCAGGCGGAGGATAATTATCGCCTGGCTAACGATTTTTATCTTTCCGAACAGCCGCTCGCCTTCAGCAATGAAGGATTGGTGGCAAAGGACTTTGACGCCGATGGTCTGCAGGAGTTGTATGTGACGAGTATTGAGGGAAAATTCTGGGTGTTGACAAATAACGGTGATATCGAAGCTATGAATTTTACCGACAGTGCGCACTTGCTGGATGATAAATTCACAAATGGCGGATTTGTATTCACACAGGTCATTTCATCCAATGCCGATTCGCCGGAAGGGCAAATACCGGATGGTGCAGACCTTTATCTGGCTGCGGTTGATACAGCCGGTACCGTAAGCAGGGTATTCGACTGGGAATACCAGGGTGGAGACGTTTCACAAAAGCAGAGCTATCAGGAATCGGTGATTTATGAAGATACCGGACAGAATGATGCCCTGTTCGGTGTTGCCAAAATTGCAAGCGCCGATCTGGATAATGACGGCCGGGGAGAACTGGTACTCAGCTCTTTCAGTTTGAATCGTATAAAACCCCATGTGCAGGTTTTGGAGCACGGTGCGGTGAGCTCGCTGGATGATCCCGGAGCGGCAATTCCGGGAGAGGCCCGTCTTTATCCCAGCTTTCCGAATCCGTTTAATCCACAGACAAATATCCATTTTTTTATTCCCAAAACGGACCGCGTTGAAATGCATGTATTTGATATTACCGGTCGGCTGGTGCGTTCACTGATAAACCGTGAAATGGCTGCCGGCTGGCACACGATAAAATGGGACGGTTTGGATCAGAACGGGGCGTTGTTATCCAGTGGAACCTATATACTGCAAATGCTCTCAGGCGATTTAATGTTATCCCAAAAACTGACGTTGCTTCGTTAATAATTCAGGAAAATAAAAAATGAAACGAATGGTTTTCGTTATATTTCTTTTAAGCGGATTGGCTGTTTCCGCGCAATCGAACGATTCTGTAATTAAAGCTGCCTATCTGAAATCATATAATTATGAAAAGATGCAAAACTACCCCGATGCTATCAAAGCACTTTTGCCGGTTTATGAGCAATTTCCGAAGGGCTACACCGTAAACATCCGCCTTGCCTGGCTCTACTATCTGAATGCAAATTATGCCAATTCAATTGAGCACTACGAAACCGCCCTTGAATCCACTCCATATTCACTCGAAGCAAAAGTCGGCCGACTGCTTCCACTCCTGGCCCAGGGCAAATATGATCAGGTTGAAGAAGAAGCCTTCAATATTATGAACGTCGATTATTATAATTATTATGCAAACCTGCGATTACTGGTTGCTTTGCGCTTGCAACAGAAATATGATGTCGCGGAAAAAATAGCCATAAAAATGCTGACCGTGTACCCGATCGATGTCAGCTTTCTTACGGAATATGCGCTGATCAAGCAGGCTATGGGTGAAATTGATCAAGCTGCAAAAACCTTCGCGGATATTCTGATTCTTGATCCTGAAAATATAACCGCCGGTCGTTTTTTTACCAATAACAAGTAATAGTATTTTACGAGGGTATTATTTTTCTTTTTGTACAGTTAATTGCCACAGATTCAGCCGTATTCATTATTTGACGGTTTCCATCGACAATAGTATTAACAAAGATAAATTACTTGTTTGCGGGATGTAGGCGGGAAATTTAATTGACAGATAAATACAAGGAGCTGTCGTGAGAAAAGGGAATTTTTCATGGAGCCTTACTTTTCTTTTATTTCTATCTACTCTCGTGGCCGGTGTAACCAAAGACAAGGAAAAACCTCCCGAAAATATCGATAGTCCTAAAAATGAAAATTTGTTATTGATTCAAAAAATGACCTGGCTGAGCGCCGGACCACTGGTAAACAGGCAGAAAGACAATTCACTGTTTAATGGATTTATCGAAAAAAAAATGCGCAGTGGTGTGGATTATTACGGTTTCATGCAACGGTGGAAAACCGAACCGGGTGATACAGCAACCGGTTCCGGAACCGACTCCGTTCATATTTCAGAGTCAATTGACTGGCAAAGCGTTTTTGATGATCCAATCTCTTCAGCTCGAAAATGAGCGGCAAATAGTTTGGTTTTTCCCGACCGGAATAATAAAATAATTTAGAAAACACTCCCTAATCCGAAGGCGCCCTGTTCGCAGGGCGTTTTCATTTATAAAAAAAACTGGAATTATTCGTTTTGCTTCCGTTAAATTCCCACTTACAATTCAATAAGCAGGAGGAAATCATGCGTTTATTATTATCTTTACTCTTTGCTGTGGTCCTGTTGGTGGTTGGCTGCGGTAGCGAGAAACAGGAAGCAGCGAAAACCGAAAAACCCGCATTGGAGGAGAAAAAGGAAATGGCAATGGATGCCTCAAAACCGTATTACTATACCTGTCCCATGGAAGAGCACAAACATATCCATGCTGATGCCGAAGGTAAATGTCCCGAATGCAATATGGATTTGGTCCCGGCCGTAGCTGCCACCGGAGATGCGGTAGAGTATTACGGCTGCGCAATGCCGGAACACTCTCATGTCCGTATGGATAAACCCGGTAAATGTCCTGAATGTAATATGGATCTTCAGGGAATGAAATTGCAAAAAACCATGTAATGTTTTTCAGGCGGGCCGAGGCCGACCCGGCCTGCCTTTATCCATTCGATTTTATTAACCCGGTGTAAACGAAAATTCCGAATAAATTATGAAAATGAAATTCCTGATAAGCACTTTGGTTCTGATGCTGATTATCGGATGCACAAGTGATAAAACTACCGAAAGCGTATATGTTCTGCGAGTTAATGATGAAATACTTTCGAAAAAAGTACTGCTCGGAAGGTTGAAACAATCGAGGCAATACAAAAATCATGAAAACTTCGACAGGCGAAAGGTGCGCGAGTTTATTGATGCCTTGTACCTCGATAACCTGATTCTCGTGGCCGATGCACGACGTAAGGGGTATGATAAGCAGGAACCCTATGTTTCACGGGTCAGAGCGGGGAAAAAGCGACTGCTGACCGGAACCAACGGCGTCCTTTTCAAGTCGGTCGTACCCGAAGAGATCCGGGTTACGGATGAACAGATAAAGAAATTATACAAGCAATCCAAGTTTGAACTGAAGGTTGCCCATATTCTTGTATACAACGAAGCCCTTGCCGATTCCCTTTATTTATTGCTGCAGAACGGTGCGGACTTTGCAGCGCTGGCCGGACAATATTCCATCGATGCAGCGACCCGGGAAAATGGTGGCGAATTACAGGAAACGATTTTTCTGGGAAAAGTCGGCGATCCTTTCGAACAGGCGGCATTTGAACTGAAACGAGGTGAAATATCTCCGCCGGTAAGGAGCAACCGCGGCTACCATATTATCAGGTTACTGGATTTCAAGAGACATGAAACCAAACCGCTGGTGGAAAACCGTGACCTTTTTATCCGGCTTGCCAAACGCATAGAAAAGGGCAAAATAATCAGTAATTATATCAACACGCTGTTCACGGATTTGCATTTTACCATCGATGAGAATCAGTGTCTGGCATTGCGTAAAATTCTAAATTCCCCCGATGTATCACCGGTATTGTCACTGGAAAGTCTGCCTGAGTCGCTGCGAAATGAACCGCTGGCGGAATATGATGGAGGACAATGGCCGGTTTCGTTTTTTGTTCAGTTCTATAAAAAAGCCGCACCGGAACTGAGAAAGGGACTTCCGCTCGAAGCCAATTTTCATGAATTTATCAAACGAAATATTGTACGTGAACTTATGTACCGGGATGCGTTGAAAAAAGGGCTGGACAGGAGCCCTGAATTTCTGAAAACGTATAAATACCACTGCGATCAGGAGTTATTGCGCATCGCCAAGGACAAACTGGCCGAGCAATATCTTGATCTTTCCGATAAAAATGTTCGCCGGTTTTACGAGGATAACCGTAATTTATACAAAAAGGGTGATTTCAATTTATTGAAAGAACACATCCGCAATCAGATGCGTCGCCAATTATTGGCAAAACTGATAAAAGAAAAGTCGCGCGAATTAAGCAAAACATTAACGATCGAGTATAATGAGCCAGTAATCGATGAAATCGTTCAGGCATTGAAAATGTAACCAACCCGGGAAATAATATGAACCTGATTAAAAGAAAATGGACCGCGGCTGAAGCGGATGAGTGGCGAAAAGAAGACTGGATTGCCATTTTATTTTCCGTTCTGGCCTATACTTTTCTTACCATCGGCAGTGCACTTTCATTTTTACTCATCCCTGCGGGGTTTGTGATCCTTGGTTTGGGAATCCTGTCAACTCTGCTGATGTATTATGTCATTGATCCGAAACTGCGCACCATCTCTTCAGAATATGAAAAAAAACAGAAAGAATACCTTCATCAACTCGATGAAATCCAACGCTGGGAGGCGACAAAATGAATCACGGACTGGCTGTTGTGATCGGTATGACCATTGCCTATGCGGCTTCACTCGCCGGAATGATTTTCGCATGGATTTATTACCGCAGAAATGAGAAGGTAAACAGGGAGCACAGGGATGCTTAATCTTTTACTGAGTGCCACCCGTATCGGCCCACCCATACTGGGCATAATTTTACCGGCAATTATTCTGCTGATTTCTTTTGCAGTCACATTTCTGCTGATCCGCTACTTCAGCCGGCAGGGTGAGAAATAATGGAAACAATGAGGAAAGCAGGAAACAGGGTACCGGGGCAGAGGGGTGGGACCGCATTTTAATGAACTAAATTCGCATATCCGCTTTTTCCCGCTTCCGCTTTTATCGAGTATGCTGAAACGCCAATTAACCGGTAACCGGACAAACTGACAACCAGACACCAATAACGGATGAAAAAATGATCACCTTCGCATTTCTTGACTGGCTTTGGCTGACACTTTTCGTACTGCTGATGGTTTTTTTCGGCGCCTATTTTTACCGGCTGGGGAAACGTTCACAATCGGATTTTTTTCTGGCCGGACGGGGACTGCCCTGGTGGCTGCCCGCATCATCGGTATATGCCACCCACACCGCCACCGATACGCCGATCTGGGTTGCGGGGGTTATCTATAAATATGGGTTTGCCGGATTATGGTATGCTTTTTTTTCCGCCTGGTGTGCGATCAGTGCATTTGTTTCCACCCGCATCTTTCGCCGTTCGCTGGCCTACAGTCAGGCCGAGTGGCAGGGGTTGCGGTTCGGCGGGCTCAGTGCCGAAATGCTGCGCGGCTGGCTTGCCGGCTGGCAGGTTTTCATGAATATGTTCATCCTCGGCTGGGTGGGCATAGCCATGGGCAAACTATGCAGCCTGCTGTTCGGCTGGGAATTATGGGTCGGTTTGATTGTTTTTACCGCCATCGGTGCCGTTTATGTTCTGGCCTCTGGCTACTGGGGCGTGGTAATGGCCGATTTTCAGCAGGGCATTATTGCATTGCTTGTAATTATTATTGTATCCATCTGGGGAGTGATCGCGGCAGGCGGGCCTCAGGAAATCATCAGTAAACTAAAAACCTACAACAGCACCTGCGAATGGAAAATCCCGGTGGACACACAAAACACCGGCCGGGCGATGATTCGGCTTACCGATCCGGAAACCGGCAGGGTTTTCGTTCGCGGCGTACCTTTTGCAATCATACAGGGAGAAAACGACCGGCTGTTCGATCGTGCCGAGAAAAAGGTTGACGAACAGATAAACAATCGTCATGTGCAGAAGTCGGATATGGTGCATGTGCTGTTTCCTTCAAGCGGAGACACGCTGCTGGCCGGACACGGCTACCAGCTGGTATGGACTGCCGGCAAAACGGGGAGACTGGTGAATGTCGATTACTCGACTGACGGCGGGCGTTCCTGGAATAGTATTGCCGTGAATCATCCGGACGGACAGCACTGGCGCATTGATCTGTTCAGTTTCACCGGTTGGACCGAAGGGCAGTTTCCAATAGCCTGGTTTATTACCATGTTGATCATTGCCCTGATAGGCGGTTTCGGAATGGGAACCAGCATCGACTGGTATCCCGAAGCGCAGCGCATTCAGTCGGCAAAAACCGTTCGGGACGCTGCCTACAGCATCTGGGCCGGATCGGCACTTGTGCTGGTACGAAATTCGATTTGGGCCGGGGCCATCATGGGCTTTTTTGTTTTGTTTCCTTATCTTGGCCAAAGCAGTGAATATGAAATGGGCTGGTACATCGTTGGCTTTCAGTACCTGCCTGTCGGTATGGTCGGTTTTCTTTTTGCTGGAATTCTGGCTATCCATCTTTCCACGGTTTCAACCCATTTGAACCTGGGAGCCATGTACGCCACACGAGATTTCTATCACCATTACGTAAATCCGCAGGCGGATGAACACAAACTGGTGCGGTTCGGTCGCTATTCAACCTTTGTAATCCTGATCGGTTCGTTTATCTTCGGGACGATTATCGGTGAAGAGATCACTACCTGGTTGATTTTTGCGCTGTGGATCATGGCCGCCGGGGTATGGCTGCCGAACATTTTGCAGGTTATCTGGTGGCGTTTTAACGGCTGGGGTTATCTGAGCGCCTGGGTAGCCAACCTCGGACTCAGCTGGCTGGTGGTATGGATTCTGCCGCATTTCGGTATTATACCGGCATTGCCGGATTATCTGCAGTTCTGGCTGCTGATCGTTTTAAACGCCGCCATCTATCTGCCGGTGACCTTTCTGACCGAACCGGAAAATATGGACCATCTGGTAGCCTATTATGTAATGTCCCGTCCCATAGGTTTCTGGGGCCCCGTAAAACGCGAAGCCGTTCGCAGAGGGCTGATTGAAGGATCACTGCCACGGATTAAGTCGGATTAATTACTCCTGAAAAGTTGATAGCTGTATTCTTGTCGGCGAAAAAGTGATGGGAATTTCATGAAAACCGCGTTCAACCGTGAAATCCGGGGTGGGTATTGCAAATCATCAAATAAATACGGAATTAATGTGTACCATGGGATATATCCATAATTCCGGGGTATGAATATGCTGAACCATCATTTACATCCGCCAAAGCTGATCATGGCCGCACTCCTTTTGTTAACCGCCCTGCAGCAATGGTATTATTTCGATTTACTGCCGGAGAAAACAGCCATTCATTTCGGACCATCCGGTCGGCCGGATGGCTGGGCCTCGCCGGAAACAGCCGTTTCGATCAATTTACTCATTACCGTCATCATCGCCGCATTGTTTCTGGGAATTAACTGGATTGTTCCCAGGGTGCCGTATGATCTGATCAACATACCCAACCGTGATTACTGGCTTGCACCGGAACGCAGGCAAAAGACATTGAATGACGTTCTTCGCTACCTGTTGTGGTTTGCCGATCTTACGCTGCTATTCATGCTGGTCGTATATCAGGGTGTGATCGAATTTAATTTATCGGGCAGGTACGTTTCCATCTGGTGGCCGCTTGGAATCTACCTGTTTCTTACCGGTGTCTGGATCTGGCACATGTATCGTCATTTTCATGTGGATAACGATCTGTTGACCGGAGTTAAAAAATGATTCGTTTTTCGATATTAATGCTGTTTTTTTATGTTTCGCTATCGGCCCAGGTAAAAAAATTCCCGGTACCGAAAGCAGGATTCGATCCGCGTACTTACGTGGCGGCCCGAATTTTGCAGCCGTTAAAGATTGACGGGCGATTGGTTGAGTTCAGCTGGCAAACGGCAAAATGGAGCGAACCGTTCGTCGATATCCGCGGAAAGGCGGGGCCGCAACCGCGCTTTCGAACCCGCGTAAAAATGCTGTGGGATGACCGCTGCTTCTACTTTGCAGCAGAATTGGAGGAGCCGCATGTCTGGGCTACCCTGACGAAACGCGACGCCGTAATCTATCATGATAACGATTTTGAGATTTTTATCGATCCCGACGGCGATACGCATAATTATTACGAACTGGAAATCAACGCGCTGAACACCGTGTGGGACCTGTTCCTGGACAAACCCTACCGCGACGGCGCCCACCCGCTGTTTTTCTGGGACATCCGCGGGCTGCAGACAGCGGTGCAGGTGCAGGGTACGCTGAATAATCCGGCCGATACCGACAGCGGCTGGACGGTGGAAATGGCCATCCCATGGGAAGTGTTGAAAGAATGCGCGAACAAGGCGACTCCACCACAGAACGGGGATCAATGGCGGCTCAATTTTTCCCGCGTACAATGGCAGACGCGGGTAGAGAACGGCAATTATGTAAAACGAACCGATGCGTCGGGAAATGTCCTCCGCGAAGATAACTGGGTCTGGTCGCCGCAGGGGCTGGTTGCCATGCACTATCCGGAGATGTGGGGCATCGTGCAGTTTTCCGAACAACCGGCCGGATCGCAGGTGCCGCAGGTACAAATTACCGAAGAAGATCGTGTGAAATGGAAACTGCGGCAAGTATACTATGCACAAAAAGAATACTTTCGGGAGCACGGGAAATATGCATCCGGGACTGAACTTCCGGGGTCGCTGAAACAATCGGAATTTTTCGAAAATTTGCAGATTTTTTTAACCCCTTCGATGTTCGAAGCCCGAATTGCGAATGATTCGGATCAATCGGTTTGGTATATTCGGCAGGACGGTTTAATATGGAACGAAAAATAGAATCAGCATGATTCTGCCGGATCGCGTGATTTCTTTGCCGTCGTCCACATCGTTTCGGGCAATGTGATTTACCGTTTCCGTCCAGCACCGTACCACGACACTGTTTTCCGAAATACGATGCTGCAGAAATTTTCCGATTTTACCTGGAATCAACGATTTCATACGCGGCAGCGAAAGCCGGTTTACGACTATTAGCATGTCAACAGTGCAATCGTTATTTTATTGTAGTTGGAGAGATCAAAATTCTGAATTATACCAATATCGGAAAATCATATATGCAGAAGATGATGCGGTTGCTGCAATTATTATTTTTCGCTGTTTTGATGTTAAAAATCGCCGTCGCCCGGACTGAATTGGTGGATCCGTTCATCGGCACCGGAGGGCACGGTCACACCTTTCCCGGCGCCACGGTTCCTTTCGGTATGGTGCAGCTCAGTCCCGATACCGGCACCGAGGGCTGGGACTGGTGCAGCGGGTATCACAGCAGCGACAGTTCTATTATCGGTTTCAGTCATACCCATCTCAGCGGTACCGGCGCCGCAGATTACGGCGATATTCTGGTGATGCCGTTTACCGGCCCGCTGAAATGGCGGGCAGGCGGAAAGGCAAATCCCGACAGCGGTTACCGGTCACGGTTCCGGCGCGAAACGGAACAGGCCGAACCCGGCTATTATCGTGTGCGTCTGGATGA
>JAJRVZ010000055.1 GCA_024277055.1 Calditrichota bacterium | reverse complement strand
GCG
This sequence comes from Calditrichota bacterium, assembly GCA_024277055.1. Lineage (GTDB taxonomy): Bacteria > Calditrichota > Calditrichia > JAJRVZ01 > JAJRVZ01 > JAJRVZ01. The sequence goes on along the minus strand of JAJRVZ010000055.1, from coordinate 3,601 downwards.
CAAAGAGTTGAATCGGTTCGGATAAATCGCGGTTATTTTTTTACGGTTGAAAGATTACAATTTTCCCAAAATTATTTAATGATTCCGTGTTTATCCGTGATCAAAAAAACATGTCGCCCCGATGGGGCTTGTCATTTATTTTTTGGCTGCATGGTGCTATAAACATTCCGCCCCTACGGGGCTGGGGTTGGGTTGGTTCGGATAGATCGCGGGTTGGTCGATGCAGCAGTCGTAAAATGATTAAAAAAAACCGTGTTATTCCATGTTCGTCCGTGGTTGATAAACATGTCGCCTCGATGGGGCTTCTTCATTGTTAATCATCGGAAGAAGGCGGCCGGCACCTGAGGCGGCGCCGGGCCGCCCGATTGATTCTTCGGATTATTCACCCGATCAAACCGAAAGTTGTGACCGGGAAAATGAGATCAACCGACTTCCGTCATGGCGATTCCGAGCGCTCCGGCGACACCTTCACCGTAAGCCCTGTCCGCTTTAAGGCAGTTGGCAATGTGTCGGATTTTAATTTCCTTCGATGCATCGCCCATGGCACGGGCCGTGTTTTGGAACAGGAGTTGCTGTTGTTCCCTGTTCATCAGGTTGAACAGGGCCCCCGGCTGGGAATAATAATCGTCGTCATCTTCTCTGTGGTCCCAATGTCCTGCCGCGCCTTCCAGTTCCAGCGGCGGTTCCTTGTATTCCGGTTGGTCCTGCCACTCGCCGTAACTGTTCGGTTCGTAACCGGGAAGGGAGCCGTGATTATCATCTACCCGCATCTGGCCGTCACGGTGAGAGGAATGGGCAAAGGGACACCGGGATTTGTTCACGGGAATCAGATGGTGATTCACTCCCAGACGATACCGTTGGGCGTCACCGTAGGCGAACAGGCGTCCCTGTAGCATTTTATCCGGTGAGAACCCGATTCCCGGTACGATATTGGCGGGATTGAACGCCGCCTGCTCAACATCGACAAAATAATTATCAGGATTTTTGTTCAGCTCCAGAACGCCGACGTCGATCAGCGGGTAATCCCTGTGGGGCCATACTTTTGTAAGATCAAAGGGATTGAATTCCAATCGTGCGGCCTGTTCTTCGGTCATTATCTGAATTTTCATATTCCATTTCGGAAACTCACCGTGATCGATGCTGTCCAGCAAATCGCGCTGGTGACTTTCTCTGTCTTTGGCGATAAGGGCTTCCGCTTCCCGGTCCGTCAGACATTTGATTCCCTGCCGGGTTTTGAAATGAAATTTCACCCAGACCCGCTCATTATTTGCATTGATCAAGCTGAAGGTATGGCTGCCGTAGCCGTTCATGTGACGATAGGAGAGGGGAATGCCGCGTTCGCTCATGGTGATGGTTATCTGGTGGAGCGCTTCCGGCAACAACGTCCAGAAATCCCAGTTGTTCCCGGCACTGCGCAGATTGGTGCGGGGGTCCCGCTTGACGGCGCGGTTCAGATCAGGGAATTTCAGGGGATCCCTGATAAAAAAAACAGGGGTATTATTGCCGACCAGGTCCCAGTTACCTTCCTCCGTATAAAATTTTATGGCGAAACCGCGAATATCCCGTTCTGCATCTGCTGCGCCCCTTTCACCCGCGACGGTGGAAAAACGTACGAAAACGTCGGTCTTTTTTCCAACTTCCGAGAATATTCCGGCTTTGGTGAATTTTGAGATATCATGAGTGACCGTAAAGGTACCGAATGCGCCGGAGCCCTTTGCGTGCATCCGTCTTTCGGGAATGACTTCGCGATCGAAATGGGCGAGTTTTTCAAGGTACCAGACGTCCTGCAGAAGCATTGGACCTCTAGGGCCTGCGGTCTGAACATTCTGATTGTCAGCGACCGGCGCGCCCGCATTGGTGGTGAGTTTTTTCTTTTTCATTTTCAAACCTCCTGAAGTAAATGGTTGTTAAAGTGCAAATCGTAACGATTATTAGTTTTGAGCATTTGTGTATGACGGATAGTGGATTTCATGTTTATCTCAGCTATCCTTTACCATTGCAGCTTTCACACATACCAAAGAACTCTAGCTTGTGATGGCGGATATTAAAATTTGTAAGTTGTTTCGCCTGTTGGTTGAGATCATCATAAATGGGCATTTCAAAATCAAGAATTGTGCCGCAGGACTCACAAATAAGATGGTAATGCGGTTGAATATTCGCCTCGAATCGATCAAACGTACTTCCGAAATGTATTTTTTTCACCAGCCCCTGATCAATGAGCGTAGAAAGGTTTCGATATACGGTGCCAAGACTGAGACGCGGAAATTCTTTTTTTAGTTGATCATAAAGCCAGTCTGCCGTCGGATGGCTTCCGGTTGAACGTAACAATTCCAGAATACGATTCCGTTGTTTGCTTTGTCTGAGTTTTAATGGTTCTTGTTTGCGCATTATAAATAGTAATCATTCCTGTTATTAATAAGGCAATGTAGTCAAAACAGCGCTCTTTGTCAAGATTTTTATTTGGCGCCCGCGGCGCAATGAATTCAATCGGTGCGATTGAAATGCGGTTGGTAGATACAGCAGTCGGAAAATAATATTTAAAATATCCGTGTAAATCCATGTTTTTCCGTGATCAAAAAAATATGTCGCCCCGATGGGGCTTGTCATTTATTTTTTGGCTGCATGGTGCTGTAAACATTTCGTCCCTAAGGGGCTTCTATTTCTTGTTGAGGGTGGGGTTGCTATAAACATTTCGCCCCTATGGGGCTGGGGTTGGGTTGGTTCGGATAGATCGCGGCGTGCAGACAATTCGATCGGTGGGTATTAAAAAATGATGTTTTTAAGAAAAATAATAATCCGTGTAAATCCGTGTTTTTCCGTGATCAGAAATTTATTTTGCAGGATGCGGTTGCCTGGAGTCCTGCCAGGCGCGGGAAATTAGATTTTTAATTTCATCGGATTGCAGATTGAAATTTTCGTGGTGAATGCTCATTGTTTCCGGAAACCATTTCCACAGAAAAACACCGGCGATGGCCGGTTCTTTAGCGGTCATTTCCAGGGCGATGCGCAGGCATCGCTGCTGCAGGTCGTGTGCTTTTGTGCTGGAAGATTTCAAATGGGACCATGGTTCGGCGGCGGCGCGCACCGAGGTGTTATAACCCAGTTCGGTGAAAATGATCGGTTTCCCGTTTTGCAGGGAGAAAGTATGCAATTGCGATAACACCCGTCGCCAGCCGGAACGAATATCCTCATCACTCGGACTGGTGGCATCCGTCAGCGGGAAATAAGCCTGTACTCCAATGAAATCCAGCGCGTCCCAGAAGGGCAGGTTCATGTAATCGTCCCAGTTGGCGGCGTAAGTCAGGTTGCCGCTGTAGACTTCCCGCACGGCGGAAATGATGTCCCGCCATTCCGCTTCATGACCGACGCTGTGTCTCAATTCCGTTCCGATGCACAGAACCGGTGCATTGTAGGTTTCGGCGATCCGCGCCTGTACCAGCATCCAAGCCTTGTAATCCGTAAAAAACCGCCGCCATTGTGCTTCGGTTTGGAAGGTGATGTCTCCGCGCCAGTCGAATTTCGTACCCCAGTAAGCCAGATGCGGTTTGAGCATCATCGAGATGCCTTTTTCACCGGACCACTGCAGCGGGGTAACGATATG
>JAJRVZ010000054.1 GCA_024277055.1 Calditrichota bacterium | reverse complement strand
CCAGCCCGGCCGGGTTCCAGTAGCCCGCACTGGCATCGGTGCACAATGCCGTTCCGGTGCCTGCCATCGCAGCCGAACGTGCATCGGGGGCGATCTTCAAAAAGGACATGCCCGTTCTGCCGCCCTCTGCCGCCACCGCTATTACGGCCATCATTAAAACATTGAATACTGCTTTTTTAAGCATGCCAAGCATCCTTTTTCATTATTTACTAAAATCCGATCTGCCAGGAAAAAATATGACTGCTGCCTTCATCCACGACGGATGACAGAAATGCATAATCCAGGAAAGAACGAGTACCCATAAACTGAAAATCCATCCCCGCGCCGAAGGTCAGAATTCCGTCGTTCAGACCGGCACGCAGAGCCAGGTTATTCCCCTGCAGTGCTTCCACACCGATATGGTGTTTATCAGCTGATTTGTTGCTGCGTTCGTAATCGTAATAAACCCGCAACCATGGCAGGGGCGAATCATAATACAGCCCGATTTTATGGATTACCGGAAACCGGTCAACGGTCGTTCCGCCCCGTTCGAATATTTTTTCCGTATTGGCTTCGAGTTTTGAGTTTATATCACGCAGCTGATATCCAAGCGTCAGTTGCGGCAGGATTTTATACTGCAAACCGAAGTCGAAACCAACACCCTTGGAATTGTAATCGAACTGATCAGTGCCGTCGTTGATCGATTCGAACAGGATCTTTATCGATACGCCGAGAGAAAATTTCTCCGAAAATGTACGTCCGAAGGAAAAATATATCGTATTTGCCGAATGGTTGATTTCGCCGGTGTTTTCACCGATCGAATTGTAAGAGTACAAATCGCCGACTCCGCTTTCGATCCATCCCAGGGTAAATCCCGCACCGGGCGGCACCTTCATCGAAAAACTCAGGTAGCTGACATGCCGGTCCAGCGAAAGAAAGCTGTAAGAAAGACCTGCCTGCCGCCCTTCCATATTCCCGACAGCCGCCGGATTATAAAACGTGCTGTAGGCATTGGCCGGTGCGGCAACACCGGTGTTGCCCAGGGCAATGGATTTTGCCCCAAGTCCCATCCGCAAATACGCTCCTGCATAACCGCCGTTGCTGCCGGCGTATACCGATGTTACCGAGATCAGTAAAACAATTATCAGAATATTCTTTTTCAAAATCTCAACCTCAATTGATTATCACAAGTTTACCCCAGTGCACTTTCCCGTTCACTTTCAGTCTGAAAAAATACACACCGCTGGCCACCGTTGAGCCGTCTTCGCGACGGCCGTCCCACTTGACGCTGCGATCGAAACTTCCGCCGGATGGCACCTGTTCCTTTTCGCGCACCGTGGCCACTTTATCCAGCGCGAAATCGTAAATATCCACCACAACGTCTCCGGCCTTTTTAATATCAAACTGGAAGCGGATATAATCATGCCGTGACGGGGAGAACGGGCTTGGATACGCATAAGCCGCAGGTACGCCCGCTTTGCGGGTGGAAATAAATGAACGATATACCGTCCAGCTGTTTCCGTTATCGGCCGTTGAGGCCAGCCCGTCGGCACTTCCGACCCATAGTCTTTTTCCGTTTGAAGACCGGGTTACGGCTGCCGAGTAGTGTATTTTTGTAAGAATCTCTTCTCCGGTCTGCCCGTCGATCACGGGCGGGAGTTCGAACCAGTTCTCCCCCCCGTCGGCCGAGACGAACAGTCCTTCATCCGCAGCTACATATACCAGCGAATCGTCAAAAGCAAAATTATGCGGAAAGGTACCTTCGAGCATAACCTCCCAGGTTTCGCCGCCGTTTACCGATTTGCTCACTGCCCGGACTTCGGAAGTATCCACCGCTTCGATGGTTGCCGCCCAGATCGTGTTGGTATATTCCTGCCAGGCGAGGGCGACTACAAAATTCCCGGAAATCGGGAAATCCTGGTTCTGATGCGTAAACCGCCGCCAGGTCTGTCCGCCGTCACTGCTTTTACTGATACCCTGCGCCGTTCCCACCCACAGGTTCCCGTTTTCGCTGATCACGGAAAAAGCACGATGGTTCAGATGCTGCAAAGCGGAGAAAGGTAAACCGTCGGTCGTGACAACCTGCCAGCTGGCGCCCCTATCGTCCGAGCGACGTAAACCGCCGCCGAAACTGGCAATCCACACCGTTGTATCCAGTACGGCGATATCGAATGTAATGTTCTGAATAACCGTGGTTGTCGGACTGTATTCCTGTTCATCCTTCGAATCGATTGGCTGGGGAATACGTGTCCAGGTTTGTCCGAGATCGCTGCTGAAACGTAACCCTCCGCCTGCAGGTAATTCTTCCTCACGGGCAAGGGTATCGAATGCGGTTGCGATCCAAATCGTGCTGTCACCCATCAGCGCCAGCGCGGAAGGACCGCCTTTCCCCCCGTACTCCCTTGAAGTGAAAACCTTCCAGCCGTTGCCGCCATTGGAAGTTACACTCAATCCGAAACCGCTGGCCGTCCACAGAATTGAATCCCGCTGCACCAGCATATCGACAATACCGTTGCCGCGTGGCCGTGTCAGGCTGTCTTCCGCCCCGACGGTCAGTGAAAATCCCTGCGGTCGATACAATTGTGCATGAATGAACAGGGGAAACATTAATAAAACAATCAGTTTTTTCATTTTTAATTCCATCAATAAATCGTAATTGAATCGTGCACGGCTTCGGTACGTTGCCCGGCGCGGTCACGCATATAAAATGTGAATTGATAGGTTCCCGGCTGCGTATCGTTGAATACCAGCAATGAGAATGAATATATTCCGTCACCGGCTGTTTCATCCCCCGATTCCTCCGCCGGGTTCTGCACGTTGAACGGTTTGCCGTTGTCGACCAGCACAATCGGATTGCCGCTGTTGGCGAAAGTACTGTCGGGTTTTAAGGAAAAGAAATATACCGAATCTACATCCGCCAGCGTCTGCGGGTCGCTTACCGTAGCTGTCAGCAGGCGGCGATTAAATGTATTTGCCGTTGAAGGACGGTGCATCGTATCCGGAACGGCGGTTGCGATGATCCGTCCCGGCAGATTTTCAACCAGGATAGAAGTCAGAGCCAGCTGTGTGCTGCTTTCCCCAAACAGGTCTTCAACCGTGAATCTTAATTCGTAGGACCCTTTTTTACCCGCCGCAAACTGTGGGCCCGGTCGAACACTGAACACCGAATCACCGTCAAAAAGGTCGCCGTGCAATGTGAAATCGCCGTCGTTAAAAAGAACGCCCTCGGCCAGAAAACTTTGCTCGCCTGCCCTGCGGCTTTCGTAGCGCACCACAGCCACATCTTCGATTCCGTCACTGTCGCCGACCGTAGCCGTAAAGATGACTTCATTGCTGCCGCTGGGAAACGAATCGGGCAGGGAGACGGCTGTGATTTGGGGGGCGGCGTTGACGGCAAAAATGATTTCCCTCTCCTGCGACCGGGCGGCATTTCCGTTTTTATCGAGCGCGTAAAAGGTGAGGGTTAAATTTCCGGTTTGCGGCGGATTCTGAAATTGCTTTGCCGTAAACCGATTGCTGAATACTCCGTCTCCGGCAACCACATCGCCGTCATCCGGGTGAAACCAGCCGGCATCGTCAAACAGCGAATCACCGTACAAAACCGTGCTGCCGCCCGTGGTACGTACCTCAAAAGTAACGGAAGCCAGATTTGAAGCACCCTGCGGGTCGTTGACTTCAACTCTGATTTCGTATTTACGGTTGCCCTGGATATTCCAGATTTCCGGCAGTACCGTTTTTATAATTTCAGGCTTTGACCCCGGTTCAAGCGGTTTATTTCCGTTATTGTCGCAGGCCGCCAGCAGCAACAGACCGAACAACGCTACGACTCCGATTTTTTTCATTTCAGTTTTCCTTTTGAATTTCAATTTGCTTCAACTGCTCTTTCAAATAACCGAACCGCAACCCGCGGTCGCTGGCAATCACTTTTTCAAATCCGCAACAATTCATAAATGTCGCAAATATAAGGGTACCGAACAAGATCACATCTTCCCGTCCGGGAACCAGTCCCGGCAGTTTTCTTCTTTCTTCCGGCGACAGGGCGTTCAGCCGATTGTACAGGGATTCAATATCGTTAAGCGTCAGTTCATAGCCGTTGATAACGGAAGGCTCGTAGGCAGACATCTGTTCGCGAACGGCGGCCAGTGTGGTAACCGTTCCGCCGACGCCGATAAACTTTTCGGCGGTTAAGCAGCCGTCAATAAACGACAAACCACAGAACAATTTTGCCGCCTCTTTTTCAATACAATTACGATTCACTCTGGAAAGGTTGGGCTTCATACCCATTTTTTCCGCCAGACGAACCACGCCGACCGGCAGGCTTTCGTGGGCGACAATTCCTTTTTCTTTATTACCGAAAATCACCTCGCTGCTGCCGCCGCCGACATCCATCACCACAACATGTTCACCGGAAAGTGAAATCGCGTCCATCGCTCCGCTGAAACTGTACCGGGCTTCTTCTTCCCCGCTGATAATACGCAATTGCCAGCCCAGTTCACGTTCCAGTATACCGGAAAAAACCAGGCTGTTTTGTGCGTGGCGCAGCGCCTGCGTCCCGATAACGTGGACTTTTTCAGCGCCCAGCCGTTTGCTTCGAGCCTCATAACGGAACAAAACATCAAGCGTGCGCTGCATGGCCTTTTCGTTAATCAGCCCGCAGCCGTGAACATTTTCGCCGAGCCGGGTAACGGTGAATTCCTGGTGCAGACTGTTAATATGTCCGTCCGTTCCCAATTCCCCGATCAGCAGCAGCGTGGAATTGGTTCCGATATCAATTACCGCCTGAATCATTCGTATCCTCTTCCGTATGCCTGAATACCAGTGAAAGCCATTCTTTACGCGTTTTTTTATCTATCACCGAAAATCCCTGGCCCTCATATCGTTTAACAACCATAGCCTCATCGCTGCTCAGCAGTCCGGAAAGAATCAGTTTACCCTGCGGGTGCAGGTATTGTGAAAAATCCTGTGCAAGGTCCAGCAAAGCATTACGGTTGATATTTGCGACAACCACATCATAATCAAACGGCTGTAAACGGGAAAGGGCGGTGCAGAAGAACTGAGTCCGGTCGGCGGTACCGTTCAGCAGGGTGTTTTCCAGGGCATTTTTACAGGCCGGCGGATCCGTGTCGATTCCGACAACAAACGTGGCGCCTAGTTTGACCGCCAGAATGGAAAGAATTCCGCTGCCGCAGCCGACATCAAGTACGTTCATGCCCGGCCTGATCAGTTGATCCATAAACTCGATTGCCAGTTGTGTGCTTTCGTGGTGACCGGTTCCGAAAGCCATTTTGGGATCGATCACGACTTCTATCTCATCGCTGTTCTCAGCGGCGGGCTCCCAGGGCGGACGAATTATGACACGGCCGGTGACATGTAACGGCTTGAAAAACGATTTCCAGTCATCCAGCCAGTCTTTGTCGGCAATCGCGACGATTTTGATGTCTCTGCGGCTGAATTCCGGAATAAAATGACCTATGTAACCGATAACGGCGTTTCGGGTCTCCGGTGTCCAGTGGCGTTTGTTGAAATACACCTGTACATCATTTTCACGCACGTTTATACCTTCGCACCCCAAGGCGAACAAATAGGACGATACGTCTTCCAGTACCTGCTGTGGTATATGTAATCTTAGCTCAACCCACGACATGCAAAAATCTTCCGCTTTAATTCAGTTCTTCATTATAAATAACATTCAGCAATACCGTCCCGACCGCTTCCAGACTTTCCGCGCTGCATTTATCAGGGGTATCCTGCCGGGTATGCCAGTACCGGTTCGATTCGTCGGGGTAGGCAAAATCGATGATATCAATGCACGGAATCCCTTCTTCAATAAGCATTTTGTGATCGTCATTAATATATCCACCCATTCTGCGTTCAAACTGGTACATGCCCAGGCTTTCGGCTGTAGACCAGACCTTTTCAACCACATGCGGCAGATATTCCATCGAGTAACCTTCGATGGGAATATTCAGCTGAGCATCACCAACCATATCCAGCAAAATCCCGTACCGGGGACGATAGTTTCCGGCATTGCGGGCAAAATAACGTGAACCCAGAAAATACTCATCCAGTTTGCCTTCCGGTCCGAAATCTTCCCCGTCAAAAAAAATCAGGTCCACACCGATTTCCGGCGTCTGCCGCTTCAGATTGCGGGCTATTTCCAGCAGCACTGCGACCCCCGACGCTCCGTCGTTGGCCCCCGGAACCGCTTTTTTTGCGTTTTCGCCGCTGTCCTGATCGGAAAAGGGACGTGAATCCCAGTGGGCGGCAAGAAAAACCCGTTGCCCCGCGCCGGTATTGAAGGATGCGATCAGATTGTTCATATAGATTGTTTTTTTATTACGTTTATCGTAATGACTGAACGGCTGTTTGACGACCTTTTCGGCAGTTTTGTTTAATTCACCCTCAAGCCAGTTGAGACACTTTCCGGCAGCATCACTGCCCGGTACGCGCGGTCCGAAAGAAACTTGTTTTTCCAGATCTTTAAAGGCACGCTGTCCGTTAAACTGCGGAACAGCCTTTGCACAAAATAAAAAAATAAAAGTCAATGCCAACGGTACCAGAGTTGTTTTGTTTTTCATCGTTAATTTATCCTGAGTATTTGGTCTGCTAATCGCGAATTGCAATATTCACGGTAATTCCGAATTCGTTGTAACTGTATTTTCCGCTGATTTTATTCTCCGTTGTACCCATTTCATAGAACAGGCTTCCCGATACGCGGGTATTGAAACGGTAAGTGGCTGACGGCCTCAGTTTCCAGGAACTGTTGTTTTGGGTTTCCTGAAAACTGGCCTGGCCGAATTGCTTCTGAAAGGTGGTGTTGGTGGACTTATCAAAAGTAAGCGTAAAATT
>JAJRVZ010000053.1 GCA_024277055.1 Calditrichota bacterium | reverse complement strand
CCGTCGGTGATGCGGATACTGCCGTGCCGCAGGATGCACAGGTAATCGAGATTCGCGGCAAACATGTTTACCCGGGCATTATTTCACCTTTCAGCCAGCTGGGGCTGGTCGAGATCGGCGCCGTGCGCTCGACACGGGATGTTGCCGAAGTGGATGATATCAATCCGCATGTGAAAGCTGCGGTAGCGTACAATCCGGATTCCGAGATTATCCCTACCGTGCGCAGTAACGGTATCACCACCGCCCTGATCACACCGGTCGGCGGAATTTTTTCAGGCACTTCCTCGCTGGTCGAACTGGACGGCTGGACCATTGAGGATGCAACGGTAAAAAACAGCGTAGGGGTGCATTTGAACTGGCCCGATATGAATCCGCCGCGTAATTTAAAGGATCCGAAAAAAGAAAAAGAAGCAAAAGAGAAAATAAAAAACAAATTGCAAAAGATCGAAAAGGCGATGGAAGACGCCGAAATGTATCGGCGGGCTAAAAAAGCGGATAAAAATATTAAAATAGACCTGCGCTGGGAAGCGCTGATTCCGGTTCTGGATGGAAAAACACCGCTTTTTGTACATGCCGCCCATGCGCGTCAAATAGAAGCCGCTGTGGATTTTTGCAATCGCCGCAACCTGCGAATGGTGCTGGTGGAAGCGACGGATGTGCTGCAGGTGCTGCCGTTGCTGAAGAAGCATAATATTCCGGTGATTCTGGGCCGCATTCACAGTCTGCCTGCACACGAATACCAGGGGTTCGACCACTTTTTTCATTTGCCGGCCGAACTGGCGGCGGCGGGTGTAAAATTCTGTCTGTCCAACAGCGGTTTTTTCGGCAACTGGGATGAGCGCAATATTCCTTTCCTGGCCGGAACCGCGGCGGCTTTCGGTCTGGAAAAAGAAACAGCCCTGCGTTCGGTTACACTGTCCGCGGCCGAAATACTGGGTGTGGCGGATCGTATCGGTTCGCTGAACGCGGGCAAGGACGCCACTCTTGTCGTTTCGAGTGGTGATATTCTGGATGTGCTCGGCAATGATATTGAATACGAATTCATCCGCGGCCGAAAAGTTAATCTGGATAACCGCCACAAACAGATGTATTATAAATACCGGCAGAAATACAAATAGCGCTAAAGAGATGAATAATTTTGTACGAAACCATGAAAGAATTTTATCGGGGATCTCGTTGAAAATAATTTGTCGGAGTACTGTGATTTGAATGTCGGGCGGCTCAAATATGATAACCATGCAACATATATCGATTGATGAAGACATTCCCCTCAGCTGGATACGCTCCGCCAGTACGCGCATCGTCGACAGGGTCGATCTGCACACCAGGAAAGTTCACTGGCTGGCGCTGATAAACCTCGGACGGGAAGACACACTGGAAGAAGTTCTGGGACGCTACACACGCAGATATGGCGAGCGAATGCTCATCCGCGGGTGCAGTGAAAGAGTGAGGAAAACTCTTTCAAAACACGGTTTCCAATCCATTTGCATCGGTAAAGAAGCGGTGCTGGAGCTGAACAGGAACCTGCTGCAGAAAAAATCGCTGCGCGAACTGGTGCGACGGGGCAACCGTCACGGAAGGACTGTGGAAATTCCCTATTCCGATGCCAACCGGATGCGCATCGGGCGTCTTAAAAAAATAAGCCGTCATGGCCCGGAGCCGCAACTGCAGCACCTGTTCCGCAATCACTTCACGCCCGGAAACCGTGCCTTTGTTTTTGAAGACGGTAATGGAAACTGGTTGGCGGCGGTTACCATTTCACAAATGAATAAAAATAAAATGCAAACCGAACTGTTGCTTCGGGCATCCTCAGCTCCGGTCGGAGTCATGGAAGCCCTGGTTGTTTCCGTATTCGAAGTTCTGCAAAAAGAGGGGCATGCATACTGGAGTCTTGGTGAAGTTCCGTTTACAGCAGCGAGCGGAGGAGGCCGCCGGACAAAACAGTCATTGGTTAACCTGGCCGGCCGTACGTTGAATTTCGCCTATAATTACAAAGGATTGTTTCAGTTTAAAAATAAATTTCAGCCGCGGTGGGAAAATGTTTTTATCTGTGCCCGCCCCAGGGTATCGCTGCGAATGATGGCGGAGTTGTTATACCAAACCAACCTCGTTCATCTAATGTGGTGGAAGATAAATCGGAAGCTTTTTAACATACGAAGTTAATCGAACGGGTTTAACGGAATTTGATGGAATGTAGGAAGTATTTGATTCGGGGACTCATCCCGGCGTTTGCAGAATCGATGGGTTGTGCAGTATTTAAGACGATCTCAGGAAGCGCCGGGCTCATTCCGGAAAACTTCGGTAATGTCCGTTTGATATATTTTCAGGTTAAAATTTTTTGTAAATTAGAAAATTGATTACAGGAGAAAACTGTGCGGCGTTTGCTTATTACATTACTTATAATAAGCGCTTCGGCCTTTGCCGGAGCACGTGCGACGGATATCGCCCGGGTATCGCAGGCGATTCAGCTGGATGGTTTTGTGCGGGATAAGGCCTGGTTGCACTCACGGGAGTTTTCTCAGTTCATGCAAATTGAACCGACACCCGGTGAAAAACCAAGCGAGGAAACGCGAGTACGCATTTTGTATGATGACGACTATCTGTATGTGGCCGTAACGGCATATGACCGGGAACCGCAGAAAATTATGGCGTCGCAACTGGAGCGGGAAGGCGATATCGGTTCGGATGATGCCATAGAGCTGATTATAGACAGCTACAATGGCGGCACCAATGCCGTCGCCTTCAAGACAAACCCGCTTGGCGCCCGGCAGGATTTCGAGATCACGGACGGTAATCGTCGAGTTAACAGAGCCTGGGATACCTTCTGGGATGTTGAAACGGCCGTAACCGATTCCGGTTGGAATGCGGAATTCCGAATTCCTTTCACTTCGCTTCGTTTTGAGGAAAAGGCAAGAACGGAGATGGGTTTTAAGGTGGTGCGCACCATTCGCCGTAAAAGTGAAACGGTTATGTTTCCTCCTGTCGATCCAAAATTGAATCGTCCGCAATACCGGCTGCAGTATACAAAAAAAATTATTCTTGAAGGATTAAACAGTAAAAGTCCGCTCTATGTTACACCGTACATGATTGCAGATTATTACAATCAATATCGCCTGAATGACGAACAAAGTGCTTACAAGCGCAGCAGTGATATCCTGTCACGGAAGAACCTGTTTTCAAATCCCGCTCTGGACAGACTGGCGAGCAATGTTGGTATGGATCTGAAATATGGGATCAGCAAGAATATTACCCTCGATGTCACACTGAACACCGACTTTGCCCAGGCAGAGGCGGACGACCGAATCATCAATCTTACACGCTATTCCGTATCTTTTCCCGAAAAACGCGATTTCTTTCTGGAAAGCAACGACCTGTTCAGTTTTCGCTTCGGCTCTACTCAAATATTCTATTCGCGGCGCATCGGAATCGAAAACGGTATTAATGTTCCCATTCTTGCCGGAATGCGTCTCACCGGAAAAACGAACGGATATCAGATCGGCTTGCTGAATATGCAGACTAAAAGAGTTCCCGATGAAAACATCAATGCACATAATTTTACGGTATTTCGGTTAACAAAGGAATTCGGAAACGACGGTTCGTATATCGGGGGGCTGTTTACGAACACGGTCTCGACCAATACGTCGCAATATAATCGCCTCGGGGGTATTGATATTAAATACCGTTTTGATCCGCAATGGTATGTTTCAGCAAAAACAGCGATCTCATTCGATGACGATTTACCCGTCAATAAAAATTATGTACTGAATTTTTTTCTGCGTAAAGAAACTACCAGCGGTTTTGAGCATATGGCCTTTTACAGTGAAATAGCTCCGAATTTTCATGCAGCCACAGGATTTCTTCGCTATAATAATATCCGGAATGCATTTATCCGCAATGCCTATAAATGGGTGTTCGAGGGAAGTAAACTATTTGCCCGCCTGACGTTAAGCCATTTCCAGGAAAATATCTGGACACGGAGCAGCGGCCGGCTGGAAACATTTCGAACCGGTATGCGCGCCAGATTGAAATTCATGGATGGAAAAGAACTCGAATTGGAGCCTTTGAACTACAAACGGGATTACCTGCCGCAGAACTGGCAGATTAACGATGGTATTGTTATCCCGTTCGGCGAATATGAAATGTATGAAAGCAAAATCAAGTATGCCACGGGACGATCATCCAACCATAACGGTTCGCTGGCGATCGGCATCGCCGGGTTTTACGGAGGAAAACGAATAGAAGCAAAATTTGATTATCGTTATATATTTTCCTCGGTTTTTAAAATTTCCGGGTCCTATGAATTCAACAATCTTTCTTTTCCGGATCGATATGTCGTCGGGAAGGGCAGCAGTGAATTCCGATCCTATTTATTACGCCTCAAACCGGTTATTAATTTTTCTTCGCGCTGGTCTTTAAAGATGCTGTTTCAGTATGAAAGCGAAGATGACAGGATCGATTCAAATATTCGCCTGAGATACAATCCACGCGAGGGAACCGACTTTTTCCTGGTCTACAATCAGGGAATGAATCTCGATCGTTACCGGTACGAGTCGGCTAAGCCTTCAATCGATAACCAGACCATCATCGCCAAATACTCTCAAACGTTCAATTTATAGCTCGATTGCATTTATTCATCCTGAGCAATAAATTCAATTTGCCTGCCGGCGCTTTCGGGCGGGGGACAAAACGGACTGAAGACAATAAAGGAGCTTTGCATGCATAAATTGCATCTCGTAGTGGTTTTCATTTTTGCAAGTATTGTATCGGTTTTTGCGCAGAAAATGATGTTTGAACAGCCGCTGAGTCCCAGAATTGCCAATTACGAAATTCATGTTAAACTCGATCCCGAAGAAAAAATGCTGTATGGAAAAGAAATCCTGAACTGGAAAAACGATTCCGGTGACAGCATCGAAGAACTGCAGTTTCACTTGTACCTGAATGCGTTTAAAAATGAACGTTCTACTTTTATGCGGGAATCCGGCGGCCGGCATCGAATTGATCGAATGGACAGAAAAAACGGATGGGGATGGACCGATATTACCTCATTCAAAATGGAAGACGGAACGGACCTGACCGACGCCATCGAGTTTATCCATCCCGACAACGATGATTCGCTGGATCAGACCGTTATTCGAATTCCGCTGGCACAGCGTATTCTTCCCGGCCGGACATCCGTAATGGAAATCGAATGGGAGGCAAAATTACCGAAATCATTTGCCCGTACCGGTTATAAAGATGATTTTTTTATGATAGGACAATGGTTCCCGAAGATCGGTGTATATGAAGAAGCCGGTGAACGCTATGCAACGAATGGGCAATGGAACACGCATCAGTTTCACAGCAACAGTGAGTTTTTCGCGGATTTCGGTGTGTATGATGTCTATATTACTTTGCCGCGGGAATTTGTGGTCGGTGCCACCGGTGTGCTTGTTGATGAACAGCAAAACGATGACGGCACCAAAACAATGAACTTCTATTGCGAGGATGTCCACGATTTTGCCTGGGCGGCCGATCCCCATTTTGAAATTGTGGAGGCACAATGGAAACATGTGAAAATTACCTATCTTGTACAGCCGGCGCGTCGGGCCAATGCGTGGCGGCAAATACAGGCGGCAAAAAATGCGCTGGAATACTGTCAGGACCGGTTTGGCGAATATCCCTATCCAACGCTTACAATAGTCGACCCGAAATACGGCGCAACCGGTGCTGCCGGAATGGAATACCCGACATTAATTACCGCGGGTATGTACTGGCTGGTACCTGAAGGCATCCGGTTGCCGGAGGAAATCGTCGTTCATGAATTCGCACATAATTATTTTTACGGAATAATTGCCAGTAATGAATTTGAAGAGGCCTGGCTGGACGAGGGCATGACCACGTATGCCACCATTAAAGTTTTGGAAAAATATTACGGCAGTGGTGGCGGCTCCCTGATAAATCTGTTCGGCTTAAACATCGCCGGCTGGCAGTTTGAATGGAGAGGGTATTCCGCCTATGCCGATCGTGATATAGTGGTTAAAAATGCCTGGGAATATGACCGCGGCGGTTACGGCGCTGCGAGTTACAACAAACCGGCGATGATGCTGCTGACCCTGGAAAACTACTTTGGGGTCGAAAAGTGGAAAATGATCATGCGCAGCTATTACGATCGCTTCAGATACAAACATCCGACATCGCGGGATTTTATTCAAACCGTGAATAAAGTCGGCGGCGAGGATATGAATTGGTTTTTCGGGCAGGCGCTGTACAGTACGGCCGTGCTGGATTATGCTGTCGACAAAATATCAAGCAAACGAAAATCATCCCGTTTTCCGGTTGAAAATGATACGACAAAAACAGACAGCGGTTTTGTCGGTTCCGGGGACAGTTTGCCTGAGTTAAGCACCGCGGATTCCGGCGATGGGCATGATTCGAGTGAAATGCAAATCTCAACGGACCGGATATTCTATGAGAATAAGGTGATCCTGGAGCGACTCGGAGAATTTATCTTTCCGGTGGAACTGAAGGTGGAATTCAATGGCGGAGAGGTGGTCCGCGAGCAGTGGGATGGTAAGGATCGCTATAAAATATTTCTGTATGAACGGGAATCCAGGCTGAAATCGGCACAGATTGATCCGGACCGGAAAGTATACCTCGATGTTGATTTTCTCAACAACTGGAAAACTTTAAAAACCTCCAAAGCGGGAATTTTCAAATACTCGCTGCGCTGGTTTTTCTGGATGCAGAATTTGCTGCAACTCGTTACAGTATTCAGTTAAAAAATACCGGAGTTAAAAATATGATCCCGATTACAGACGCTTATAAAGCCGGCCTGCGCTCAGCCTGGAATCACCGACCCCTGTTGTTTACGATATATCTGATCAATTTTGTACTCGCCTATTTCGCCGTGATTCCGCTTTCAATGATGCTCAGCAAAGGTCTGGCTAATACGACCGCCGCCGCTGAACTGCTGCGGAGCTGGGACTACACTCTGTTCGTTTCGCTTATCAGGGAATACGGAAAAGGATTGAGTCTGGGACGTATACTGCTTACTTTCAGCCTGTTTTATCTGGTGATTAACACGTTTCTGGCCGGCGGAATCATGCAAACGTTTATAAGAGAAGAGGGATTTAACCGGCGTGAATTCTGGGCCGGTTGCGCAGATTTTTTCCACCGCTATCTGAAACTGATGCTTTTCAGTTTATCGTTTGTTTTCATCGCACTGATTTTTATGATATTTATTGACGGTATTTTCGATTGGTTGGCGGAAGGTGCGGTGACGGAAAGGCTGCATGTCGTATTTACTTTTATCGAAATCGGTGTTTTTATTTTTTTAATACTGATGATAAATATGCTGTTTGATTATGCAAAAATAATCATGGCCGTGAACGATTTTTATGGCGCCTGGTCGACGATTAAAATTGCCATGATGTTTGTAGTGATGAGTATGCGAAAAACGGCCGGGTTATATTTCCTGTTTTTTATTACCGGGTTGCTGTTACTGGCTGTATACTGGTTCCTTGAAAGCCGGTTGCAGGTTTCTTCAGCATTTACGGTACTGGTGTTTTTTGTGCTGACCCAACTATATATGCTGGCAAAAACCTGGTTGCGATTGAGTTTTTTCGGCGGGCAATATGTTTATTACAGATACTCAAATACTGCGATGCCGGGCTTAACGCAGGAAATGCTCGATCAGGCTGTCGCCGATTATGAAAACAGGGTATCGGAAAACAGGAAATCCGGGTAAAATTCCGTCAAAAAAAAAGGCTGTCGGATTTGGACAGCCTTTTCTGAATTATTTCATCAAAACAAGTTTTCGCGTTTGTCTGAATCTTCCGGCGCTGATAGAATAATAATATATCCCGCTGGCGAGTTCGCGTGCATTCCAGCGGTATTTATAATTTCCGGCCTGCAATTCTTCTGAAACCAGCGTGGAAACCAGTTCACCGTTCTGGTTGAATACGGACAGATTCACTCTTTCGCTTTTGGGTAAGGAAAACTCGATGGTGGTTTCCGGGTTGAAAGGATTGGGATAATTCTGGTTGAGAGCAAACTGATGCGGTATTTCGCCAGCAACCGGTTCGATACCCAGCGGCATATCGGTATTGTCATTCCAGAAATTGAAGCCGTCACTGGAGATGGCAATATCCAGGTTTAAAGAAGTCAACTGACTGACATCGGTAACATAAATGAAATACATACCGCTGCTTTCACTCACCTGTCCCGCACCGATGTCTCCGAAGGTCTGATTATTACCGACAATATTCGTAACGGCCGGGTCCTGGGATGATATTTCGGCTCGAACATTGGGTACGGTTGAACTACCGTCATTTCGCAGACTGAGTTTCATGAAAATAATGTTATTGACAATATTGCTGATATTGAAACTTTCATAAACCAGCGGTCCGTTGGTCGTAAAACGGGCGGCATCATTATAGAAACAGGTTGAACCGTCGGTCAGATTCTCCGTTTTCATGCGAACGGAGAAAATATCACCGTTGGCGATCGGTTCGATAAATCCGCCCATAATGCCGTCATCCGCAGCGCCATCCGAGTGCTGACCGTCATCATATAGAGGAACCGTTACCGTGGTTGCGGAATTCATACCACTGACTACAGCGGAAACATTGCAATTATGATTGAGTGGATTCACCATTTCCGCATTAATAACCAGCGAATCAACACCCGGCTGCATGAATTGCGAACTGAGCGTCACATTGTCGCAATAGGATTCAGCAGCATAAAGGTTCATCAGATTCATGATCGGGGTCGGTTCGTATCCGTAGTTGGTATATCGAACAACCCAGTCGCGGTCAAGTACCACATTATGAGGAATGTAGCCCATTCCGTAGTCAGGCCAGACGGTATAAACAGGATCAAGTAAAAACAGGTAAGTCAATCCTTTGGCAGCTGCCCAGTTACGGACGGTAGTAGCCGATTCGGCAAGATCGATAGCAATGACCTGGAGATTGCGGGGAGCAAAGACCTTCCAGATGTCATTTTCCAGATGCGGAGCCTCCGCATTGCAGCCACTTCACCATGTTGCAAAAAAATTGAGTAGTAAATACTGCCCGCTGAAATCGGAAAGTGAAACGGGGTTTCCATTCAGATCATTCAGAGTGAAATCGGAAACCGTATCACCAACGGTGTACTGTGCGGATACCGGTTGCACACAGAGGATCAGTGTTCCGATGATCAGGGAGACGAGTGAAAAATGCTGAATAAATCTTTTCATCCCACACTCCTTCCATTGAATTTTAAGATTAATTTATAGTGGATATTGCTTCGGATATCAGACTAATCTTTATTCAATAAAAAGATAACCTACATTCCTGAATAAATCAATAATTCAGTGACTGGTCTCATATAATTTCAGCAGAGCGTCGGCGAATCCCTGCCATGAAAATTTATTTTTTCGGGTGGCGATAGTCCCCGACAGTTTTTGTTTCAGTTTTCTCTTAAAATAGTAGCTCACCATTTTTGCCACAGGTTCCGCTTCGCAGTCAGGTACCACCAATCCGGTTTCTTAATGGGTTACCATTTCCGAGAGTCCGCCGACATCGGTGACGATCACCGGCAAATTGAAACTGAAAGCGATCTGGGTAATGCCGCTCTGGGTCGCCGTTCGGTAGGGAAGGACGGCGACATCGGCGGCGGAGAAAAAATCAGCAACCTCAGTGTCCTTTATATAGCGTATCCGAAGGGTTACTTTGTTTTTCAACCTGTTTTTTTCGATGATGTGCTGATATTTTTCGAAAGAACCGTAAACTTCGCCGCCAACCAGCAGGTGATAGGAATCGTCTAAAAAATTCATTGATTCGAGCAGAACATCCAATCCTTTATAATCCCGTATAAATCCAAAGAACAGCAGAATCTTTTTATCAATGGGAAGATTGAGTTTTGCCCTTGCTCTTTTCATGTCCGTTTTTTCACCGAAATGATCGTAAAGCGGATGAGGCTGTATTTTACAAACCGCATCAGGCACGAATCTGCGCAGATCGTTTTCCACCGTTCTGGACATGGCCAGGAACGCATCATTTCGTTTCAGAAAATAACTGGTTAAGGCCTTATCGCCGGGGCGTGGCTCATGCGGGATAACATTATCGAGTATTGATACCACCCTGGTGCCGCTTTTACGAATTCCGGCGGCAACAAAACCAAGCGAAGGGGCGAAAAACGGCATGACCAGCCTCGTGACCAGCATTTCCGGTTGGAAGGCGCGGATGCTGTGAATTGTCCCGGGGAAACTGAGGGGATTGATGGTGTCCAGCAGGCGAACAGCCGGTACAGGGTCTGCGTTGTCATCGCCGGTCACCAGCTGCGTTGTTCCGGGAAATAATAATTGCGGATACTGCCGTGTGAAAGTAAATGCTTTGACGTCGTGGTCCTTTTCAAGTACCCTGAACAGCCGGGCATTGAACTGGGCAATGCCGCCGCGAAAGGGATAAAAAGTAGAGAGCAGTGCAATTTTCATGAAATCGGATTCCGCTATTCAAAAAATGAATTCAAAATTAAAACACAGGTTCATTTAAAACAACCGTTCGCGCAAGGTTTAACTTGCCAATCCGCCGGGAGGGCGTCATCGACCAAACGGTTCGAGTAGGATATTCGGCTTTCGTCAAAAGACTTAGAATGCAAAATAAATCCCGAGATGAAACGTCCCGGCAGACTCATCGGCAGGCTCGCGTTGCAGCTTATGGCCGTAGTCCAGTCGAATGGGGCCGATTGGTGTTAACAGTGCCAGCCCGACGCCGGTCGTGAAGCGAATATCGGTCGGGCGAAAATCGACCAGCTCGCTCCAGACATTCCCGGCATCGACAAAAATTTCACCCATGATTAACCAGAATAACGGAAAGCGAATTTCCGCATTGGCAAGAAACAGCAGTTTACCGCCAAGTCCGCTGGTTTTTTTACCGTTTGCGTCCAACAGGCCCGGACCCAGCAATTGTTCACTGTATCCACGTACGGTAGTTGCCCCACCGGCAAAAAACAAGTCCGAAATCGGAATGCTTTTTGTTTCTCCCAATTCATAAATCGCGCCGCCTTTCAGGCGTGTTGCCAGCGTAAAATGACGCTTTTTTCCGAGCAGGCGCAGGAACAGGGGTTGATATCGTTGCCATGAAGAAATGAAAGTAAAGTATTGTTTGATATCTCTTTCTCCCTGCCGCGTTTCCCCAAAGCTGTTCGAAAATGTAACACTGTAATTTACCAGAGACCCGTCCGTTGGATTAAAGAAATTGTTCCGGGTATCTTTACGCAGCAATCCGGAAAGGGAATAGACCTGGTCCTTACCCGCATCGACGTCGAGTGTGGTGTCCACTTTTCCCTGCGAAATCAGATCGACAAATTTGGCCTCCAGTTCACCGCTTAATTCATACCGGTTCTGATATTTATGACTGACCCGGAAAGAAGTGCTCAGTACATTAAAATCGGCAGAATTTAAAGGACGGTATTGGTGATAACCCGCCTGAAATACGCCGGGGGTTCTTGTATAGCCGATCCATGGTTCGACATAAACGAGCGTTAACTGGTTTTCCGGATTTACGATTTTACTGTTATCAATATCATATAAAAATGATGGAATCAGGTGCAGGCTGAGGCTTCGGGCAGTGCCGAACAGGTTTCTGTGGCCGCCTTCGGCAGTCAGTTCCAGTTTGTTGCCGTAAGATTCCTGCTGTTCATAGGCAAAACCAATCCGCAGGCCGATCCAGCGCGGGTCCCGCTCCTGTACGAGGATGCGTACATCAACATTCACACTGTCATTCTCCAGCGGAACGATTTCCATGCGAACGTAATCGAACAAACCGGTGCCGTAGATATTGCGTTGCGAATCATCCAGTTTTTTACGGGAAAAGCGCTCCCCCTTTTTGAATTCCAGTTCTCGTCGTAAAATGAATTTTTTTACCAGTTTTAAACCACGAAACCGGACATCGCGAAAATAGACGGTCGGCCCTTCTTTCAGGTCCATTTTCACAATTACCAGAGAGTCCTGCTGAAATTCGTAATCCAACGATACTTCAACAAAAGGTTTACCGGTATTGTAATAAAAATCTTCAAGTTCCTGTCTTTTAGTGTTTATCAAACCTTCATCAAACGGTTGGTTCGGTTGCATATTTCCCGTTATGCGACGTACGGCCTTTTCATAATTTCTACTCGTTCCGGAAAAACGAAAACCACTCAGAAAATACCGTCTTCCGGTTTCAATCAGATAGTTAATCTCGATCCGGTCTGCTTTTTTATCGCGTACCAGGCTGTCGTCAATAGTAACGGTTAAATAACCCTGTTTGCGAAAAAAATTGGTCAGCAGGATTTTGTCCAGCTTTACCAGGCGTGGGTCGAATTCATCCCCTACCTGCGAATGGATCAGTTCCATCAGCCGGTCCGCAGTAAATTTCGCCGTACCATGGAAATTTATTTTTGAAACTTCTGTTTCGGCTGCCAGATGAGATGCCAGGATAAAAACCACCAATACGGTTTTGACTAAAAAATAAGAGAATCGATTGTTTATTCCGTCCGGGCTGAAACATTCGGAACGCATCACATTTATAATTGAACGGTTGCTCATTAAAAAGTCACTTTCCATGCGAGTGATACTTCGAATCGGTTATTGCCACGCAGGGTTTGTGAAAAATAACTGTCCACCGTCCAGTATTTATTGATGCGGTACTGCAGGCCGATCTGGTTACCGGGCTGCCAGCTGAGTCGCGGAGCGGGGATGGTTCCACCTGCAAACGAACTTTTATATTCAAGATACAGATTGCTCGTCAGATATTTGCCCAGTGAAATCGAAGCGTCTTTCAAACCGTTATTCAGTTTCAGTGAGCGCAAATCGACAATACCTTTTGTTTCTCCGATTTGAACCTTGTCCAAACCGGTTATTGATTCCGCTCCCCGTTCAATTGCTGTTTTTACCGATGTGTTCAGTACGTCCTCTCCCGCGGAGATCAGTCCGGAACCCGAAACCTGCCCGGCGCTGCTTCCGACCGTCAGCATAGCCAGTTTATCAGCGAAGGAGAGGTTGGTAAGGGGCATACCTTCTTCATCCAGCACTTCCAGGTTCAGCTGCTGGTTTTCCAGGTTTCCGACAAGAGATAAAATAAATATGTTTCTGCCGCTGCGCTGCTCGGCGCGGATGTTTATATCAGGATTGATCACTTTCGGATTGGTAAAATCGATAGTACCGGATTTTATCTCGAAATCCTGACCCCAGGAACCGTACTTTCCGGAAGTGATTTCCATGTGTCCCGAAAGTTCCATATTGGACGCAAAGGGTTCCTGAATGGAGCGCAGTTCACCGGAAATTTTAAAGGAAAAATTATTTGTCAAATCCAGTTTGGAACTGCGGATATTGAAATTACCCGGCATGGAGATATCCAGGTTCCATGCGACGGTGCGTTTCTGATCTATTTCGGTGGATGACAGGTAAATATTCTTTTGCAGTTTCTGAATATCGACTTCGTAATCACCGGAATTGATCACCAGAGCGCCATCAATCCGCAAAGTATCGCGGCCGGTAATCCGCAGGTCGTCTGCCGACAGAACCAGATCCGTGTTTTCCACAAAATAATTAATATGCAATTCGTTCATGTCAATCGTAAGGTCAAGAACAGGATGTTTTATGTCCGTCAGATCAATAGTACCGCTGCCCTCCAGCAGCCCCGGAGGGCTGGTTTCACCACGGAGAAAACGGAACAAACGCTGAATATAAGACCAGGATTGTTCCCAGAAATCTTTTTCTTTTTCCGCATAACCGCTTAGGGAATGGAGCGTCATCACCGAATCGCGGATAGTTGCATCGATATTGATTTTTGTAATCGGATTCTTCACCCGGGTCAGCAACAAAGTACCGTCCGTCAGGCGGAAACTGCCGTTCTCAATCGAAGGTGCGGCGGGAGAGCCGCCAATGGTCAGGATGGCTTCGTACGGCCCTTCGAGTCTTTCTATCTGGTCATTGACCAAACCAAGGATTTCAATGCGGTCATCGGTGCTTGACAGAAATAATTTCATCGGGCGTTGCAGGAGCAGAGTATCCGTCTCGGTAAGATTCAGATCGATCAGCTGCCAGCCGTGTCCGGAAAAACTGGTACCGTTTATATCGGTAACCAGGCTGTCAATTATCAGTGAATCACGGTTGAAGTGGCCCTGCAGTTGCAGGTTGTCGCTGTAAAATTTGTGGTACCGCAGTCCGGCCGCATTCAGGTTCAACCTTCCGGTTGGCTGCAGCAGGGTACCCCCGATTTTCAGGGAACCGGATAGTTCACCTTCCAGGTTTCCCGATTTGCCAAACAGCGGTGCGTAGTCTTCCAGGCGAAAGTGTTGCCAGTTCATTTCCAGAT
>JAJRVZ010000052.1 GCA_024277055.1 Calditrichota bacterium | reverse complement strand
TGGCAACCCGGTTGGTGTAAGCCCAGACATAGTCTGAAAGCTCTCCGTTCCAGCCGCGTTCCGGGGCGTCTTTGCCCCTGCACAACCCGCATTCACAGATACTGGAATATCCATCGGCGGGCGCGACGCTGACCATCGGCACATCATAAATGTCAAAGAGTGCCCGGACGTATTTGACGTTGGCTTTGAACAGTCCTTCCGAAGAAAGGCAAGGCGCACCGTAGTTTCCCTGATGTTTGGTCGCGCGTTTACCATTCCACAAGGCGTAATATTCGGGGTGGGCTTTTTTTACCTCTTCCCGGCTGTGAACCGCCATGGTGCCGTGTCCGAGTCCCGGTCCGAGAATCGGCCGGTAGGAAGAGAGACCGAGACTGAGCTGCCACTTGACATTTTCAATTTTTTCGGGGAGTCCCTTTCTCGCCATCCAGAACTCATTATAATACATCAGCAGATGCCGAACCGGGAAGTCGGGCTTGACTGTTTCATCAATAACCGGCAGGGCGATATCTTTTTTTTCCGGGATCATTTCCCCGAGTCTGCCGGGATAATACCATTTCACTCCCAGGCCGCGCAGGAGGGCGTAGACGGCGTTCAGCGAGCCGCACTGGTCTTCCTGCCAGAGATTGAGAGCCGGGCTGTAGCGGCGATGGATTCCCTGCATAGGCATTCCCCATTTTTCACCGGTGAGTTCGTCCCACTCTTTCAGCACCCGTTCTTGTTCAGATTTTTTATAATTGTGCATGTAGGGTTCACGGGGTTTGAAGTTTTCATTATTGCCGATGAACGCCAGCCAGTCATTGCCGGACACCAGGCGGAACGCCCCGTATTCAAGTCCTTTCGCGCTGAGTCCGAGTTGTTCCGTGTATTTGCTTTCGCCAATGTAAAGTTTTACTTTGCCGCCCTCAGATGGAGCGGTTTTAACCGGCAGTTCCGCACCGCTTATTTTTTTGATAAATTCCTGCAGTTCCTTCGCCGCGAATTTCACTGATCGCACCGGTTGGTCCGCGATAATAATTTCCGCATTGGCCTGACCGTTTTTGACGATGAACTTTTTCTCCGCCCCGGTGAGATATCCTGCTGACATTACCAGAAACAGAACGAGGCATACACTCAATAATCTGTTGTCTATTAGTTTTCTCCGCATATCATTATCCTCTATTTTTTCGTTGTGAGCCGAAGAATATTTTCACTGTTGACTTTATCCTGCAATTCCCGCGGAACATTAAGTTCATCGAAAAAACGCTGATAAAACTCAATATATCTGGTATAACCGAAACAATTTTCCGGCAGAAAGTAATCAACATCCGAGCCGAAACACAATTTGCTGACAGCATTGGCATCCAGTTTTCCGTTCGGACAAAAGATATCCTTCCACATCTTCATTGAACGTGTAATTGCCGTACCGCCGGAGAAGTCGGCATACACATTCTTCAGGGAAGCAATCATTTTCCAGCATTCTTCCCACCAGGGGTTGCCGAAATGGGCAATCAGCATTTTAAGGCTGGGCAGGGCCCGGGAAATCCGATCCAGTGCCGCCGCCCGCATGTGGGTAATATCGACAACATCAAGTCCTCCCAGCGCGCAGCCCGGATCAAAGAAGTTATGGGCAAGAAAACCGGTATGAAAAACAGCCAGGGCCTGGTGATCATTGATCACTTCATAAAGAGGCAGATAACGATTATCTCCGTATGAATAGGCTGGGGCAATAAATTTTATGCCGCCGGCACCGTCACTGAGAATTCTATCAATCTCCTCCGGGCTGGTCAGGTGCATTCGTACCATTGGAACCGGAATGACAAAATCACCGAACAGCTTTTTGGTTTCGGCACAGACGTTCGCCGGGTCAAGTTGAACAACCCGGTCAATGCCCCGTTTTTTGTGCTCATTGATTCGTTCTTCCGGGGTAATGGCGCCGGTTTTCCAGGAGGAGGTTATCGGCTGCTGTAATCTTCCTTCCGCATCTCTTACCGCATCCATTCCGTGTACGTGGGCATCAATTCGCATTGGTACTTTTCCTTTCTGTTTTTTCCGCTTTAGTCTTCCCGACTGGCGTATTATGTTCAATGATGGTGGTTTTCATTTTTGTTTCACGTCCTTAGTTGTTTTTTCAGGATTGTGCTTTTTAGCGAAATGGAAATCTTTGAATGCCTCGGGCTGCAAGCCAATTCCTTTGCCGATAACATCAGGATTAGTGGCAAAAAGATCGGGGAAGTCAAGCGGCCTAATACTGACTATTCTGTCCAGCAGAATTTCCGGACCGTATTTGCCCATTTTTCGTTCTTCTTTCATCCCGACAGTTACTTTGAACCAGGGATTGGCAACAAACGATTTAGTTGGTCGAACTTTTTTCTTGTATTGAGCCAGGCTGATTCGTCGGTCCTTCAAATTTGGTAAATGCATTACATCAGGATCTCGATAAAACAAAAACATTTTTCGTTCTTCATCTGGCACTCGCAAGTAGTAACAATTGCCATCGTCTATGAATGACTTCGAAAGCGTTACCTCAAACAGATGTACCTTTACTTTAAAAGGGATACTGTCGGTAATGACATTATTTTTCAAATAGATTTTCTGATCCGGTCCGTTGGAGGCGAGAACCGGGCAGATCCAGTTTCTCAGGAAGACATTATTTTCTAAATACAGATTCGGACATGATACAAAATACATGCCCTGAAATCCATTGAAGATGACACAGTTTCTGACGGAGACATCGGAGCTTTGCCGGGCATAGAGGAAGAGGTTGCCATTTCCTTTTCCACGAGCGTCCATAAAACACCGGGTGATATTGATGTGGTTACTCCTGTAGAGATAGAAAATTCCGCTCCAATGGGTCGTTGGTTTGCGGATGGAGTTGAAATAGAACCCGTCAAAATTCAGGTAGGATTTGCCAAAGACAATAAAAGGTTCCTCCGGACTGCCGTCCGCGCCGTCAAAAACAACCTTCTCACCGGGAATGGTTTTGAAGGTGATTGGTTTTCCCTGGTCCCCGCCGGCACGGATGAAAACGGTTTCTTTATAGATCCCTCCGGCAATTAACACGGTGTCGCCAGCGTTGACAATTTCCGCCGCCTTGTTGATGGTGCGAAACGCCTGCCGGCGGGATTTTCCGTCGTTGGTATTATTGCCATCGGGCGCAACGTAATAAACAACCGTAGCGGCTGGTTTGGCAGATGTCTGAAAAGTTAACGGTTCCGCGTTGATTTTAGTACCGGTGATATTTTTATATATTTCGTTTACGGCCGGTTCGACTTTTCTGATAGTGAAATAATATTTTGTTCCCGGTTTCAGGTCGGTCAGAGTATAACTGCCATACTGGAAGCCGACATCATCATACTTTATGGTATTTTTGCATTCAGGCGTTTCGCCCCAAGTCAGTTCAGAGATGGCGGGAGTTGACGTCCACCATTCAATATTGGCGGTGGTGTCACTGACTGAATGGAGAAACGGTCCGGCCAGACTGATCGGTTTCTTTCGGGTTTCCAGATAGATCCCGATAGAAGTGCCGTTGAGGCCCTGGCTGGCGAACTCATAAGCGTTTTTAAGAGTTAGAACACCATTTTCATCTTCAAATTCGGGTTTAATGACTTCAGAATACTGATCCGGCATTGCTTTCAACGCGGCAGGATCCGGGTAACTGTTGTAATCGGAATAACGGAGTTTGCTATTATTAAGATCAAGCTTAATCGCCCTGGCATAGATATTGCCGCTGAGATAAAGGTTTTCAGCGGATTTCACCGCTAAAGGAGCGGCCGGGAAAACACAATGAGTAATTTTGAGCTCTTTAACCGCATCCGCGGCAAGAGAGGAGTTCCTGTTCTGGAAAACACAGTTTTTGAACTCAATATTTGTACAATTGCGCAGAATTACCGGTTGAGCAAAGATTACACGCTCAAAAGTCACGTTGGCAAAGGAATCCATTGCCACTTTTCCCTTGATGACAACAGGAGAATATCTGCGTCCGCGAATATAGATTCTATCTCCGGTTTTACCATCGGATCTAAATTCAATGTCCCCCGGATAATCACCCTGGTCAAGATATAAGGTGTCGCCCGGTTTTAACTTTTTGATCGTCCGCGGCAACGTCCGCCAGGCGGAACGCATTGATAAGCCGGTATTGGTGTCTTTTCCTTTTGGACGCACATAAAAAATGTTTTTCTTATACGGATAAGGCCCCCGGTCAGAACCATTCGATCCGGTCCCTCTTAATTTTGAATCCCCCTGCAAGCGAAAATCCATATTCAAGGGGTCCGCAAATTCCTGGTCCAGGTTTAGTTTGGCAATCCAGACATTGCTTTTGATTTTAGGAAGGGATCGTCGGTAAAGGTTATCACCGACCAAAGAATTTTTGATATTATAGACCATGCCATGGCGAAGCGCGATACAGTTTTCGGCCCGGGTGGAGGGATCCTTGCCGCGTCCTTTGATCCGGATGTCAATAAGGCTGTTCCCCCAGGCGAGGTTGTTTTTCAGCAGAACTGGCCCTGGCCCTTTTCCGTAAAAAGAGATTCCCTTCCCCCCCGATAAATAGGAGTAGCAATTCCTGATGATATCATTATTACCGCCGAAACGAACAATATTTCCACCCTCTTCCTGAAACTGCGAGGTGTTGCCGTACACGACACAATCTTCGATGATGTTATCCTTCCCGCCCCGGTGCAAAGCGATACCACCGCTGTTGAGGTAAGCGGTACAGTTTCTGATCACACAGCCAACGGGTTCCTCCAGACGGAATCCCCAGAAATAATATTTGCTCCAGCCTGGGCCGGTGTTTTGAAATCCGGTCGCGGAAAGACCTTCCAGAACCAGTTTTACCGGTTTGACGAAGAAAAATCCACTCGTCGGGCTGACGGCGACAGAATAGCGATGACGCGAGGGCGGTTTCATATCGGAGCTTGACAGGTAAAGGATTTTCCGCGCGAAATCATAATAGAACGAACCCGGCTCAAATTCCAGGTTTTCAATGGCTGTTCTCCTTTTGAAAACCGATAACGTATCAATCTCCTGCAACAACCTGGGGACGCGCTCAAACTTGGCGGAATAGACAAATTTGTATCCAGGCACTTTGATAAAATCAGGCGGTTGCACATCGCCACGCAATAAAACTGTTCCTGGAATCTGAGCCTTAATGGTGGTGACTTTACTGTTATCACCAAGATTTTCCGCAACAACATTTTCGTAATACTCACCGGGCCCGATGCTCAGGGTGTCGCCGGGTTTTAAAGCATTCACCCCCTGCTGGATAGTCGGGAAAGATCCGTTCAGACTCAAACCGTCATTACCCTGATTTCCCTGTTTGGTGACATAATAATTTTTTGCTTCAATCCGCCCGGCAAGCAGGACGACAAAAATAAATGCGGTGATCCATTTTTTGATCATTGCTTTTGCTCCTTCTTCTTTTTGAATTTTTGACTTCACCTCAGCTTTTCAACTGCTTTTTGGTATTTTTCTTTCATCGATTTCGTAATTCCTTTTTCCTCCGATGCTTCTTTATATTTGGCGATGGCCTCGGCTTTTTTGCCCTGGCCGGCGTACACCGACCCGTAACAGGCAAGAAGAAAGGCTTTCCAGTAGCCTTTCATGCTGGAAACATCATACTTTTCCAATATCTGCAAGGCCTCATCATATTTTTGTTGCTGGCAAAGTATGCCGACTGCGCTCCCTATTGCACTCCCGACTATCCAGCCAAATGATTTTTGCTCTATTACCCTCCTATAGCACGCCAACGCTTGGTTTGGATCCTTCAGGTTGTCCTGGTAGTTGTCACCAAGATGCAACAATGTCACCAATTTGTTCGGGCCGCCAAGTTCGACGGCTTTCCGCAAATCCGTCTCCGCGGCTTTTCCGTCTTTACGGTTACGATACGCTTCCCCGCGGCAGTAGTAGTATTTCGCTCTTGAATTCTTCGGCCAGAGCTCGATGTTTTCGTCTTTAAACTTCTTGATCAAGTCGCTGAATTTCCTGGTCTCATAGAGAACTTCCATTATGGTGCGTCC
>JAJRVZ010000051.1 GCA_024277055.1 Calditrichota bacterium | reverse complement strand
ATGGATAGAACGAATAGTAATGCAAGTAAATATGCGGATAATTTCATCGGCTTTCCTTTAACTGGGTTTTTGAATCGCCCGGATTCGTGTGAGTGTTTTTGAATTACTTTTCTATTATTTTTTTTATTGCGTTCCATAGTTTTTGTCCTTCCGTCTGTAAATCGAAGGCAAAACCGGAGAGCCTCCATTTGGCAACGATCAACCGCAACGCTCCGACCACCGTCAGGGACAACTGATCGGTTGAAATATCGGTGCGGATGAAACCGTCGGACTGCCCCTTTTTGATAATGTCGAAAATCATCTGCTGGCTGTCCGACATGATCGCATAAACGGTGTCCGCAAGCCTTTTATCGTTTTGAAAAATTTCTTCGGAAAAAATCACGGCGGTTAAAGCGGGGGTTTCGGTGAACTGCCTGAACCGTTCAAGAAAAATCATTTCCAGCTGTTTGATCGCCGAAACCGGTTCAGAATGAATTGAATTCAGCGTCTGCATTTTCGTCTCCCGGAATTGTTCCAGAATACCCAGAAGAATATCCATTTTACTTTCGAAGTGGCGATAGATTGCAGATTCGGCAATGCCGATTTTTTTGGACAGGTTTTTAATCGTAACCGCCTGAATCCCGTTCTCAGCGATTAATTCTATGGATACCTTGATGATCTGCCGTTGCCGTTTCGTAAATTCTTTCATTTCTTCCGCCTTCACGGTTAAGTGAGTGAGTATTCACACACAATATACGCATTTTTATTTTTTTGTCAAGTTTTTTTATTCCTGTTTTAATTCTGTTCTTTGCAATTGGTGTGCTGAAAATCAAATACGCTTTATACTCGCAACTAAAACCGGATTCAGTTCCCCCTCTCACTGCCGTTTGATATTTTCATATTTATTTCTGATTTTAGGACTGTTTTTTAATCAGGTGAAAAATCATGACAGCAAAGTTGCTTCTGGTAATGAGTTTGCTGATGCCATCTGCCGGTGCCTCCACGTGGAATGATGTGGGTTACGGACGCTGGACGGTAGTACAATTACAGCACACCCCTTTTCCACACGGCAAACAGCAAAGCGCCCCCTTCGATAACCGGGATGTGTATATCTTCATCCCGAAGGGTTACCGCCCCCATGCACAGACCGATCTGATCATCGAGCACCACGGGCACAGGGCGATCATCAATCCGCAAAATACGATCAAACCCTCCTACGTGGAAAAGCACCGCCAGGATTACCAACTGTTCGAAAGCCGTAAAAACGCGATCCTGGTCATACCGCAGGCGGCATATAATGCTTCCAACAGCGATGCCGGTTCTTTCGCGGATTTCAACGGTTTCCGTTCTTTTATTGATGACGTACTGAATTTTCTGAAAAAGGAAACGGTTATTCCAGGTCGGTCGGCATTGGGTGGAATATATCTGATGTCTTTTTCCGGTGGTTACCGTATTACCGCCAATGATTTTACGCAAAACGATTCCACCTTCCTGCGACATATTCGCTCCGTCAGTTTGTGGGATTCCTTCTACGGCGAAGAACAACGATACTATGATTGGGTATTCCATCGCCGCAGCTTGTTTTTTGATTTTTTCACTCCGACCGGAGGCACGGATTTATTATCGCGCCAGATTCGGGATTCACTGGCTGCGGCATCAGTTCCCTTTGACACAACTTTTTTCGCATCCGGTAAAAAAACGAAAATACACATCCAATTTACGCATCGCGGTCATTTGCATGTCGCTGACGGTGAGTTTACCTACGCTGAAGTGCTGAAGGTTTTCCCTCTGGCTGATCTGGATATTATCGCCCCGCAATTATTATCTGCCATCCCTCAGTCCGGGGCCATTCATATCCAATGGGCGCCGGTGACCAATTCCCGGCTGCGTGGATTCCGTCTATTTTCCAGCAGCAACGGATACGATTGGCATTTGCTGGCCGGGGAAACAGCATTACTGCCATCTGCAACTCGATTTGTCCATCATGCTTCCGGTAAATGGTTGTACCGGTTGGCGACTGTTAACCATAATGGAGAAGAAAAATTTGCACGTATTACGCTGGGCGCATTTGCTGCGGCCACTCTACCGAAAATATTGCTGGTGCATGGTGAGAACCGGCGTCTGGCAAATTCGCTTCGCGGTTTTGATCCTAAAAAATTTTTATACCACAGAAACAAATCGTTACTCATTCCTGCAATTCGGGTTTTGCAGAAATCTTTTGCCAGCTGCTCCAACCGCGCCATCAGTGGCGGAAGCATACAACCCGGTCAGTTCAAATATGTGCTGTGGCTTTCCGGGAACGAAAATATCAGCGACAAGGTCATCGATCATGCGGAACAAGCCTGGTTGAAACAACACTTTGCAACCGGCGGCAATCTGCTTTTGCTTGGCAGCGGTCTGGCTGACGATCTGTGTTCTGAGTTTACTTCTCCCAATGACCGTACCTTTGCCGGCCGCTGGCTGGGTCTTTCCGGGGCCGATTCGCTGAAAAGCAGTATCCACAATATCAACGGAACAGGTCTATTTAAAAATCTGACGCTCCCACTGAACCATTTACCGGAAAACATATTTCGTCATGCTATCCATTCGCTTTTTGCCGACTCCACCGGCCAAATATTCGGCGGTAAGATTAAACGTCGACTGTCAGATGATAAAACTTACTGCGCCTGGGTTGTAAATATTTCGCTGCATTCGATCGCCGTGCCTGCAGCGCGCCGGCAATTGTTCGAATCGTTTTTTGCCGATGCCGATACAGGAGCATTGACTCCCGACCCGCCGCAACTGCCGGAATCCATTTACATGCCGGGCGATCGTCTGCATATTGATTATCATACACAAAATCAGCGGGTGGTCATCGGGCAATTTGATGGCAATCTGTATCCCCTGCCGCGTGACATATTGGCCAACGACAGTTTGTTTATCCTGCCGGCATCCACCCCCTCCGATTGCTGCGCCTGCGCACCGGTTCCGGTGGTATGTTCAGTGAAATATCGGAAATTCTCGGCAGCGGTTCATTTCAGGAATGCGGTTCCGGTCGGTTTTCCGCTGGAGACGATTTTGCCGATGCAGCAGCGGCTGAACATTTTTCAAAGGATTTTTAAGGCTTTGAGGAAATAGGGAAACAGAGAAATTCGTTTATTAATCAAATGAATTCTTAATTCATTGATTTTATGCCATTAAGCAGAGGAGTTTATTTTGAAAATAAAACTCGCTAGTGTTTTTGTTGATGATCAGCAAAAAGCTCTTGAATTTTACACAGGGATTCTGGGTTTTGAGAAGAAAACCGAT
>JAJRVZ010000050.1 GCA_024277055.1 Calditrichota bacterium | reverse complement strand
TTGCGTTCGCGCAGATTGAATGCAAGGCTGTCTGAGAGAACCAGCGACAGCATTTTCAACGCCGGCTGATCTTCCGTATCAATGGCAACCGGGCAGGCGATCATGATGTAACCCTGTTCTTTTTCAGTTCTGGTAACCAAATCGTAACTGAAATCGGGCAAATCGATTTTTGGTAATTCTACCTGCTTTCCGTTATCCTGATGTCCGAAATTCTGTTCCACCCATTTTTCAACTTCTTCGCCGGGCAGGGCGGTCTGAATGGAAAGAATCAGGTTACCGGGAGCAAAATACTGTTCTGCATATTCCAGCAGTTTTTCGGGTGAGATTCGCGACAGGGTGCGCATGCTGCCCTGCGGATCAACCCCAAGGGCCGGGTTCCAGTAAATAGCCTTGCGCAACAGGTTGCTTCCGAGATAGCGGGCGTTGCCCTGCTTCCGCTGCAACGCCATACGTTGCCTTTGCAGAGCTTTTGCCATTTCTTCTTCGTTCCAGTCCGGTTCGTAAAGCATCTGGCCGAGCAGGTCCAGCGCATCTTTTGCATACAGATCGAGCGTTGTGAGCCGGACAAAGGAAAAATCCGGCTGATTGTAGTAATCGTCATAGGGAATCCAGGGGGAATCGGTAACTTTCACCGAGGCACCGATGCGGTCCAGTTCACTCTGCAGTTTCCGGCCGGGAAACTGTTTGGTACCGGTGAGCAGCATTCGATGCGCCAGGTCGGTAATACCGGCGTAGCCGTCCGGTTCAAGCAGATTTCTGCCTTTGAACAGGGCATGCATGGCAAATACCGGTGCCGACGGATCACTGTTGATGATCAGAATCATTCCGTTCGGTAATATTTTGCGGGTAGCCGCGGCCCGTTTCGTTTCTTTTTTTTCCGTTACCTGTTGTTTTGCAGCGCTTAAAACTTTGAATTCGGCACGGACATTAAACTTGTCCTCGTTTTCAGAACCGCTCAGAATTCGGCTGACAGTTTTTAAATCTCCCGTGGTAACACGGGGCAGGGCATACAGGTAATATTGATAGGCGTTCATGCCGCCGACTGCCAGCAATTGGGATTTCATCATTCCGAAATAATGCAGTTTTTCGGAAAGCAGGATTTCATCCACCCATTGTTTCGTGCGCGAATTGGCGAATTCCGTTTCATCAATCTGTTTTTCGGAGGTATTCTTCAGCACGGCATCGAAAGCAGCCTTAAAAGCGGCAGCGTCGACCCCGTTTTCAAGTTTGGCATGGATGATAAGATGGCTGAATCTGGGATGGTAGCTGTAATCGGCCGAAAGGGAGCTGACCAATTTATTTTCCTTGTTCAACAAATTTTCAAATCGGGAACCCGATCCGAAATAAAAATCAAGCCACATACGAAAAGCGGGAGCCATGGCTCCGTCAATGGGAGGGGCCGGCAGGGCAAAAAAGGCATGCGTACCTGTTTTGGAATCGTATGTTTTCAGAACATTCAAGCGAGCGGCAAATCCGGGATCCGTAATCTTTGCCTGCGGAGCTACTTTCGGATTGGCTCCCCCTCCGAAAAACTTTTCAAGCTGCTCAAGCATCTCATCCGTTCTGAAATCACCGATGATGATTGCCTGCATATTTTTCGGGTAATAGAATTTTTTATAGAATTGGAATATCTCATCCCGTTTCATGTTGGCGATGGTTTCCTTGTTACCTATCACCGGTTTTTCGTAGGGCGTTCCTTCATAAAAAAAACCGATAAAACGATCCCTGATACGGCTTTCCTCATCCTTCAGGTCTTTGACGATTTCCTCGGTGACGATACCCCTTTCTTTTTCCAGTTTATCGGGTGGCAGCGTGGAATTGAAGAGCATGTCGGCAATAAGTTCCAGCCCCCTTTCGAATACGCGATTTTGACCGACCAGCATAAAATTGGTATAGTCAATATCGGTATGGGCATTTACGTAAAGACCATAGAAATCGATGTCTTCATAAAGTTGTGCCTGTGTTCGTTTGCCCGTGCCGTTAAACAGCAGATGTTCCAGCATGTGTGCAGCGCCGTTGAATTCTTTGCTTTCCTCGCGGGAACCGACACCGATAATAACAACTGCAGCAATCATCGGTGAAGAATGTTTTTCAACCAGTACGGTACGCATACCGTTTTTAAGGGTATGAAACGTCGGTTGCGGCAATTCAATATTCTGTGCGAAAATTGAACCGCTAAAGCAAAAAGCAATTAATAATGAAACCATAAATCGCATTTGTAGGCCCCTTTTATTTTATCCACAGGGAATTGATTTTTAAGAACGTAATGCGGGGTAAAAAGTTACCCGCAGTTAAGCTTATGAAAACAGGTTTATGATATCTTCTTTGGAAAGTGCTTTGAAAAATTCCCCTTCCGTCGAGATCAGTTTTTTAACCAGTGTTTTTTTCTGGTTTTGCAATTGCAGAATTTTTTCTTCGACACTGTCCTTGGAAATCAATTTATATACAAAGACCTTTTTAAATTGTCCGATTCGGTGTGCCCTGTCCGTCGCCTGCATTTCTACGGCCGGATTCCACCAGGGGTCGTAATGGATCACATAATCTGCCGCCGTCAGGTTCAATCCAACTCCCCCGGCCTTCAAACTGATCAGGAAAATCCGGATATCCTCGTTGTTCTGAAAATCGTTCACTGCCTGTTCACGGTCTCGTGTCGAACCATCCAGATAGGCATAATCGATCGCTTCCTGATCCAGGTATTCGCGCATAATGGAAAGCATCTGGACGAACTGCGAAAACACCAGAACCTTGTGTTTTTAAAGAATGATTTCTTCCAGCATCATTTTCAGCGCTTCGAACTTACCCGATTCCAGGTATCCTGTTTTATCCACCAGTTCCGGGTGACAGGCAACCTGACGCAGTTTAGTCAGTCCTTCCAGTACCCGCATTTTGGCCTTGTTCAGGCCCTTCTGTTCTATCTCCGCGATGATCGTGTTGCGATAGGCTTCTCGAACTTTATCATAGGTTTTGATCTGATCATCACTCATCGGGCTGAAAATAACATTTTCAATTTTCGGCGGCAATTCCTTAACCACTTCTTCCTTGGTACGGCGCAGCAAAAACGGATAGATCAGTTTTTTCAGGGAAGAGGCAACCTGCGCGTCCTGGTTTTTTTCGATCGGTTTCATGAAACTGTCTTTAAAGAAAGTTTGTCCGCCGAGCAAACCGGGGTTCAGAAAGGCAAACTGTGACCACAATTCCATGGTATTATTTTCAACGGGAGTACCTGTCAATGCCAAGCGGTTTCGCGCCGAGAGGTTTCTGGCCGCCTGCGCCGTGTCCGATTGCGGGTTTTTAATGTTCTGCGATTCATCCAATATAGCATAGTGAAAATCGATGTTTTGCAGAAAAGTGATATCGCGGCGCAGATGGCCATAGGTCGTAAGAATAAGACTGTGTTTACGCAGCCTGCGGTAATCGCGGGTTCTTTTGCTTCCGTAATGAATCAGGAAATCGATACCCGGTGTGAATTTTTCAATTTCTCGCTGCCAGTTGAAAAGTACGGAGGTTGGAGCAACGATCAGGTTAGGTGTACCACCTTTTTGTATTTCATTCAGCAGAAATGCCAGTGTCTGGATCGTTTTTCCCAATCCCATATCATCGGCAAGGCAGCCGCCAAAGGAAAATTCTTTCAGAAAATGCAGCCAGTTATAGCCGGCATTCTGATAGTCACGTAATACACCTTTGAACTCCTTTGGTACCGGCATATTTTTTATTTTTGTAAATTTATTCAGTTTGTCCAGTTTTTCCTGACTGAGAGAATCGATCTCTTTTTTATCGGCTTCGTCCAGAAGTGAATCGACAAAGGTGAGGTGGTAATCACGAAACCGGAAGCTGTTCTCTTTCGTTTCCCCGAATTCGACGAGATATTGGAATTTCCGGATAAGTTTTTCGGGCAGGCGGGCGATGCTTCCGTCTTTCAGACGTACATACTTTTTGGCCTGTTTCAGGGCCTTTTTCAATTCTTCGAGCGTCAGGCCTTCGCCGTCGAAATCGATTTCGAGATTCAAATCAAACCAGTCGATTTCCGACGAAACCGACATATTAACCGTCGGTTGTTTACGGCGTACTTTGAAGCGCACCAGGCTCTCTTCACCCATGATCTCGAAATGCTTTTCCAGTAACTGCGGCAAACCGTCAAACAGCCAGTCGAGCGCATTTTCCAGGTTGGCGTAAAACAGGCCGGGGGTGTCTTCGGTGATATTGCTTTCGACCACCATATTGCGGATATGTTCTTCCTCCCTCTGCTGGCGACGGACCCGGATGATCTGATTATTTTTTTTGTCGTAATGCAGAAATTGCTCCGTCGGTTGATTGAAGAACACCTCGACATCGCCGTACAATATCGACAGGGAAACGACCAGCTGCTCATCCATCTCTTCCAGATAAATGCGCTGTCCCGTCACTTCGCTCAATTCCTGAACATCAATTCCTTCCGGAAATTCGAGGAAAGGAAAAATCGGTAACTGGGCGAGGTAATCCGAAATGAAAGTCTGGTATTCGTCTTTGGAAAGAGAAATACGCAGGTCCTCATCAATAAACGATTTCAAATATTGATAGGCCAGCGGGGCCTTACAGGTATGCATCTTGCCTTCGTAATAAAACCAGATCGGGTTTGTGGTCAGGATTTTAATTCCGTTTTCGACTTTTATTTCTTCTTCATCCCGTTTGAAATAGGGAACGAAATCATAATGTTTATTGCGCTCTTCCAGCTTAAAAACCAGGTCCCACGGTTTACGACCGAAACGCACCCGCGGCCCGATGGAGCCGTCTTCATTTTTCAGGTGCAGTTCGCTGGTTTTCAACAGGGAGAACAACTGTCCGGCATCCAGTCCGAAATTGAGGTAGGAGGCTTCGAGTCTTCCGCGATAATAGGTTGATGATTGCTGGGCCTGCAATCGTTCAAGATATGATATAACGATCAGATCTCCGGAGTTTGCGGATACATTCTGTTTGCTGAGTTCATTAAAAGACGGTTCCTGAACACGGCCGTAGGATCCGTCCTTTTTCATGTAAACTTTTATCGGTTTCAGGTTCCAGTAGTTTTCCAGCAGATGAATCACGTATATAAGTTTCCAGCGGACTTCCTGCGAAAACTCCGAATCCACCCGCTGAATGGCGATCAGTTTTTCAAAGTATTCGCGCCAGTTACTGCTGGGTTCCATTTCATCTTCATGGCCCCAGTCTTCGATTACAGCCAGCGCGGCAGCGACAGCATGTTTACAGACGTAATTATAAGGACAGGTACAGACCGCTTCAAAAAAGCGGTCGCTGGAACTCAGCCGAACAACATAGGGATGTGTGCCCTGAACCGACGCAATCACGGATGAATGATCCCAGTTGGTTATTCTGACTTTTCCGTTTTTATAGTATTCAAGTCCCTGTTTAAAGATGATTTCAGGTACGCGTTCACGCAATTCTTTGATATTTATCGCAATCAATCCTTTTCCTCAATTGCTAGCCAGACATTTATTCCGAACACAAAATATAAATATATTATTTTTTGCTTACAAATCTTATTTTTAGTTTTTGCCGCCGTAATTAATTGCGGTTTTCCATTGACCTCATTGCTCTGGTTGCCATCGGTGCACATCCTGTTTTTGAAGAGCAAGACGTTGGTGAGGTTGCAATTCATTATCCGGTCATCTAAATTTCAACCTTTTGGATTGCACATGAACAAAAACGAGCTGTTAAAGAATTTTTCAATCGGTTTTCTCCCCGTTCTGGTATTTATCATTGCCGATGAATTCTTCGGCACCCGAATCGGATTGACGGTAGCGGTTGTTTTCGGCTGCGGAGAATTGCTTTACTACTATTTTGTACACAAACGTATTGAACGATTCGTTTTATTCGATACCGGGCTTATCATTATCATGGGCGGTGTATCCATAGCGCTGGACAATGATTTGTTGTTCAAACTCAAACCCGCCCTGATCGAGGGAATTCTGGTCGTTTTACTCGGCGTTCATGCTTTTTCGCAAAAACCGTTGCTGCTGATCATGGGACAGCGCTATTTCAAGTCGATGCATTTTCAACCGGCCCAGCTGCAACAGATGCAAAAGATTGTCCGTGTTTTATTCTTTGTAATTCTGTTTCATACAGGTCTTATCGTCTGGTCGGCATACCGAATGTCTCATGAAGCCTGGGCTTTTATTTCCGGGGGGCTGTTTTATATTATTTTCGGCCTGGTGATTGCCGGGCAATGGGTCTGGGCACGTTTCTTTAAAAAAATACAGATACAATATAAAGCCGAACCCGGAGAAGAGTGGTTCGACCTGGTCGATCAGGATGGAAATGTTACCGGCAAGGCTCCCCGAAGCGCCGTGCACGGAAACCCCGGCCTGCTGCACCCGGCAGTGCATCTGCATGTGTTTAACCGGCAGGGGCAGCTATACCTGCAAAAAAGAGCGGAAAACAAGGATGTTCAGCCGGGGAAATGGGACACGTCCGTCGGTGGACATATTCTTTCCGGAGAGAGGGTGGAAGATGCGCTTTTACGTGAGGCAAAAGAGGAACTTGGCCTGAAGAATTTTAATTACCGTGCCTTGTATCGTTACATCATGCGCAATGATTTTGAAAGCGAACTGGTCTACACTTTTCGCACAACCTATAACGGCGCCGTAAGAGTTAACCGGGATGAAATCCAGTTCGGACGTTTCTGGAGCCTGCGGGAAATTGATAAAAACCTGAAAAAAAACATTTTCACCCCAAATTTTGAGCAGGAATTTAATCTGCTGAAAGAATTTTTGGAGCGATCAAAAAAGAATAAAATACATTCAATCTGAACAAATTACTGCCGGAGGCGACAGCAATGAAACGTTTTCTCGTTCTTTTTTTTCTGTTTACTGCAACGGTTTTTGCACAGATCAAATCACCCGACGATTATCTCGGTGTTCGGATCGGTGCCGACAAAACACTCATCGGATGGCCGGAAATAGAGGATTATTTCAAATACGTCGCCGATTCTTCACCACGGGTTATGCTGAACGAACTGGGCAAAACGACCATGGGCAAGCCTTTTTTGATGGCGGTGATCTCTTCGGCGGAAAATATGCTGCATCTGGACAGCTTTAAAACAGCCAGGAAAAAATTCACAGCAAATTCAATCCTGCCGGAACCGGAAAAAGAAAACCTGATCCGAAATCAACCGGCGGTTGTGATTATAACGCTGAATATTCATTCCACTGAAATCGCCGGCAGCCAGGAATCGGTTGAACTGGTATACGAATTTGCCTCCCGCAATGACAGACTGGTGACCAATATACTGAAAAACACAATTGTGTTGCTTGTTCCTTCTTTAAATCCCGACGGTCAGCAGATGATAACGGACTGGTACCTGAAGTATGTCAACACCAAATATGAAGGCTCGTGGCTGCCTGAACTTTATCATTATTATGCAGGGCATGATAACAACCGGGACTGGCATTTCTTTAATTTAAAGGAATCGCAGCTGGTGGCCAAAGTGCTGTACCATGACTGGTTTCCGGAGGTGGTGTTTGACCAGCATCAAATGGGAGGAAACGGTCCGCGTATGTTCATGCCGCCCTATTCCGATCCCGTGAATCCCAACGTACCGCCAGCATTGACGGCGGAAGTGAATCTGATCGGGAAAAAGGTGGTTTCCGATCTGCATGACGCCGGGTTCAAGGGGCTGGTAACGGGCACGATTTTCAACGCCTATTTTCAGGGAACGATGAGCAAAACCCCGTTGTGGCACAATATGGTCGGCATTCTGTCTGAAATGGCCTCGGTGCGCATCGCAACACCGGTTTTTTATCCGCACGGCAGCCTGCGAGGCATGGGCCCGGACCTGCCGGAAAATAAGACACAGACAAATTTTCTGGACCCGTGGCCGGGCGGCTGGTGGAGACTGCGCAATATTATCGATTACGAAAAGGCGGCAACATGGTCGCTGCTGGACCTGGTTGCAACCTATCGTGAAAAGTTCAATCGTAATTTTTTGCAGTTAAACCAGGAAAATATTCTGCTGGGCAGTCAGCAGGCGCCTTACGGTTATTTTATTCCGGCATCTCAGGCAGACCGGGCAACCGTGACGGAAATGCTGCAGAAACTGCAACGGGGCGGGGTTACCGTCAGCCGCTTGACGAAAGCAGTGGAGTCCGGTTCGAAGAGGTTCTCCGCAGGTACCTGGTACATTTCCACCGCACAACCGGCACGTAATTACATAAAGGACCTGTTTGAAAGACAGAACTACCCGCATTTGCTGCAGTATCCGGACGGTCCGCCGTTGCAACCCTACGATGTAACTACCTGGAATATGCCCCTGCACATGGGAATAGTGTTTTACGAAAACGATAACCGGCCGGATGTCGCCGCCGAAACGATCACACGGATAGAATCTGCGAAAGGGGTTGAATCGGGCAGTGGCGATTTTCTGTCGTTCTCTGCCAAACCGAACTGGGCGCCGGTGCTGGCGCTGAAACTGCTGAACGAGGGCAAAAAAGTCTACCGGTCAAAAACAGGGGGCGTGTTTCAATATACCGTAAAAGGCGACGGTCGAACTGTAACTTTGCTGAGCGAAAAGGGCATTGATATTCAACGGTCTGCAAATTTACCGGAAAATGCACGTGAATTACGGCCTGCGAACATAGCTGTCTACCAGGGCTACCGCCCGGTGATGGATGAAGGCTGGACCCGCTGGGTTTTCGATCATTATTCAATACCCTACAAAACCATCACTCACAAAGCCATTCAAAGCGGAGATCTTGACGATTTCGATACACTGATCCTGCCCAGCGCGGGGATAAATACCTATGTAAATGGAACAGGACGCGGAAACAAAGTCGCCCGCAAGCTCGGTGAGGTACAGATACCGCCGGAATATCGCGGCGGATTGGGAAAAAAGGGAGTGAAAGCAATACAGGAATTTCTGCAAAAAGGCGGGCGTGTGCTGGCCTTTGACCAGGCGTGTAAATTTGCCGCCGATTCGCTGCATCTGCCGGTTAAGATTGCTTCAATTGATGACCGTAAAAAATTTTTCATTCCGGGATCTTTGCTGCGGTTGCAGATGGATACAGGTAGTTCACTGGCCGCCGGCATGCCGCAAACGACAAACATATTTTACAACGGCAACGTGCGCCTGAAACTGTTGCCCTATATCGAGGCAGTGGAAACGATCGGCGTGTTTCCCGAAAACGGCGTATTGGCCAGCGGCTGGGCCATTGGTGAAGTGCAACTGGCCGACCGACCGGCGATGGTGCGCATTCCGGCCGGGCAGGGAGATGTGATATTGTATGCCTTTCGTCCGCAACACCGGGGACAGACCTTTGCGACGTTTAAGCTGGTATTCAATTCATTGCTTCGCGGGGAAAAATGATTTGTAAGGATAAACGGTTGGGAAAAACAGTAATAAACGGAATTAAACAACCGGGTACCGGCTATTTCAACCTTGTTTATCGAAGGGAATTCTACTATCACAATAATTACAGATAATCGGAAAGATAGTTTAACAAAGTTTGAAGGAATAGCAAACAGTATTTCGCAGCGAATACAATGCTGTGACGGAAATTGCCACTCATCCGGATCTTTGTGATTTAGCAGGCAATCACAGCGTATATATTCCGGTAAAATCAAATGTTGATTCCTATTCAACGCATTTATAAACTGCCAAAAAACAGCAAAGCGACACCGGCAGTGTCGGCCTCGGCAATGGGTTATTTGTAAAAAGCATTCAGAATGCTGAACCGGTTTTCCCGCGGGCCGTTTTCCAGATTCAGTACGCCCCGGGGACATACCGCCGAGCACACCCCGCAGCCGACACAGGAGGCCCGCACGATATTTTCGCCGCGCTGCGCATACCAGCGCACATCGATTCCCATTTCGCAGTAAGTCGAACAATTCCCGCAGGAGATACATTGTCCGCCGTTGGTGGTAATGCGAAAACGGGAAAAGAACTTCTGCAGGATTCCCAGGTAGGCTGCCATGGGACAGCCGAAGCGGCACCAGACCCGCGTTCCCATGATCGGGTAAAAACCGACGCCGATCACACCGGAAAACATGGCTCCGATGGCAAATCCGTAAGTCTTTTTAAAACCCTGTGACAAACTGCCCAACACACTTCCGCTGTATATACTGTTCAGCCACAATAATGCCGTGGTTACGATA
Source organism: Calditrichota bacterium (assembly GCA_024277055.1). Classification (GTDB taxonomy): domain Bacteria; phylum Calditrichota; class Calditrichia; order JAJRVZ01; family JAJRVZ01; genus JAJRVZ01. The sequence continues at coordinate 6,945 of JAJRVZ010000050.1, read as the reverse complement.
ATAAAGACCAGAACCGAGTAAATCATCCGACGTTCGGTTTTCCAGGCCGTCAGGGATTTATCCGACAATTGCCGGAAAGGATCGCCGGCCGTGTTGGCCAGTCCGCCGCAACCGCATACCCAGGAACAGTACCAGCGTTTGCCGAAAAACCAGGTAAGCACCGGCGTCGCCAGAAAGGTCATTACTGCGCCCCAGAAAACCATAAACACGCCCAGTCCGCCGGGATGGGACAACAGATAATCCACCGTACCGGGAAACAGATAATCGTATTTCAACGGCCAGAAATAGGTGAAATAAAAATCAGGCTGGTTCAGCGCTTTGAGCACGAAAGGGATCAGAAAAGCAAAACCGGTCTGGAAAAACATGATTGAAGCCGTGCGAATTTTCTGATAATTACTGTGCCGGTATTTTACCAGTATCATTCGGGAACCCATGATCAGAATGGCTACGGTATAAAAGAAACCGTACAGAAACCACTGGTCGGCCGGTCCGTTGTACAAGACGTATGCTACCGGATCGACCATTCGAATCCAGTGTTCCAGCAGGTCGGGAAACCAGTACAAAACGATATAGAAACCGGTCACGGCCACGCCGAGAATCCACGCCGCACTCCCGCGCGCCGTGAATGATTTCTGCCAGATTTGATTGTTTTTAATGCCCGGCGGTTCCTCTTTCCTTTGTGCGTAAAAGCTGATAAATGCTCCGCCGGTCATCAATCCGAGGCTGAGTACTATAAACAATACGGGGGAATTCGTTGCCAGTCCGGTGAGCGCCAGTAGTAAAAATAAAGTACCAAGGCCAACCAATCCAAGCCCGGCTTTTTTCAGGGTGCCGAGTTTCTGATGCGAGAGGGTCAATTCCGTTTCATTGATTTGTATCAGTTGCATGATTCGTGTCCTGCTTATTCTGAAAACAACCCGGCCGGCAAGCGACGACGGCGCAGTTGTAATTTATTTTGCGGATTCTTTTTATTATAATGATCGATCACCGCCTGTTCGTGACGTTTAAAAAACTCCGGATCGAAATTGGCGTCGCGCAGGTGTGTGAGAACATATTCCAGCGGACGTCGCTCGCGGATCCAGTTTTCACAGACTTTATGCCGCATACGGATACCGAACACATTGATGCCGGTTACCGCGCGATTCTCTTTTTTATAAACGATACGCAGGGCATGTTTGCCGTTTTCATGTTCCCAGTAAAATGAATTTTCCGATTCCAGCGGGATATTGCTGACAAATCCGTAGGTCTGGTATTCCAGGTCTAAAAATTTGGCGGAATTGAACCAGATTCCGCGTTCGTATTTCGTGCGTTTCCCGGCAATTGTTTTTCCGACGCTTTCGCCCTGCATGCGTCCCGTGTACCAGAGCTGTTCGATGCGGTTGCGCGCCTCACCGGGTACAATGATTTCAGCACAGTCACCCGCCGCGTAAACATCAGGTACGCTGGTCTCGAGAAAATCATTGACCAGCACGCCGCGACCGGTTTCGATCTTTGAATTTTTCACCAGGCTGATATTCGGGTGAACGCCAACGGTCAGGGCGACGAACCCGCAGGAAATCTCCTCGTCTTTATCGGTTACCACCGCGCGTACACGGCCGTTTTTGTCCGGTAATATTTCCTTCAGTTCCGTGGCCAGGCGCAGATCGATGCCGTGCTCGACAATTTCCCGGTTGATCATTTTGGCTTCTTCCTCCGGCAGGATAATATCCCAGAAATTGTTTTCTCTTACTAAAAAGGTTACCGGTATGTTACGCGAATGCAGCATTTCCGCCACTTCGATGCCGATCAGTCCGCCGCCGACGATTATGGCATGATCGATTCCGGCCGTATTCTGTTCCATCAGCTCGAGGTCCTGCAGGGAATAAAATCCCTGGACACCGGGCAGGTCCTGGCCCGGCCAGCCGAATTTATTGGGTTGCGAACCGGTTGCGAGCAGCAGTTTACTCCAGTTAATTATGCGACCGTCTTTCATTTCAACGTATTTGTTATCCGTATCGATTTTCTCGACCCATCCTTTGATGAGGTTTATCCCGTTCTTTTCCCAGAACCAGTCTTCGTAGGGTTTGGTATGTTCGTACTTCATATGTCCCATGTAAATGTACATGAGCGCGGTGCGTGAAAAGAAATGATCCGTTTCACCGGAAATGATGGTGATTTTCATTTTGCTGGTTTTACGTACGGTACGTGCAGCCGTTACGCCGCTGATGCCGTTTCCGATGATCACCAGGTGGTCCATATTTTTTTTCTCCGTATAGAATTGATGTATTGAACGATGTTGCGGAGGAATATAATTTCAATTACAGGTTTGCTATTGTCACCAAATTTACAATTCTGTGAGATTGTGCCTGAAATTAATTTCTGATATTTTGATTTAAAAATATAATACTAATCGGATATTATTCGGATTGTTTTGCACCCCGTCGAGCATTTGAGATGAAGACCCGGATTCATCGACTTGTGCCGGGTTCAAAATACCCGATTTTTTACATTAGTCCAAAGCTCCTCGTACGACTTTGCGGCTTTTGATTGAGCACGTGTGTGTACCAGCGGTTCCCGATAGATACCCATTTTCTCAACTTCCGATGAAAAGGGAATCCCGCTGCTTAAAAATGTGGCAAACTTATCCGGAAGTTTCTGCATTATCTCCCTGTGCAGCAATTTCCGTTTTTCAACCATGGAAAAAAAAGGCAGAATTTTTTTGCGCGGCAGTTTCTGATTTTTAAAGAACCGGTCCAGTTTCTCCAGGGTACGAACCGATAACGTGGTCGGTATCACCGGTACCAGCAGATAATCCGCGGCACGAAAAATATTTTCGGAAACCAGCGTGATATTGGGCGGGCAATCGATGAACACAATATCATATTCTTTGTTTGCCGGTTTCAACATGCGCCCGATTCTTTTTCGTGATTTTTTCAACCCGTCCAGCAGGATGTCCAGGTTTCGCAATGAAAAATCAGCCGGCAGCAGATCCAGATTATCGTAATCGGTGGCTTTAATGTTTTTCAGCAGGGCGCGACGCCGCAGCAACAATTTTCTGGCGCCGGTTTTTAATTTTGGTTTTATACGAAAATAATAGGTTGCGGAACTTTGCGGATCGAGATCAACCAGCAACGTTTGCCGGCCTTCCTGCGCTGCCAGATAAGCCAGGTTTACTGCGGTGGCGGTTTTACCGACGCCTCCTTTTATATTATATACTGCGATTATTTTCATTTTTCATCCAATATTTTGCTGAATAGTTCTGCGGTTTCGGCATCGTCAAATTGAGCGAAAGCCCGGTAAAACCGTTGCCGCACCGACTTCTGTTTTTCACCCAGGATACCGGTCAGGTACCCGATTGCCAGCACCGTATGGCTGGGCGGACTGTTTTCCTCGACATAGGCCTGTAACTTCTGTTGCTGCACATAAAGATCGTTGAATTGTCCCAGATTATCCTGCAGACCTTTCAGGTGGCGGATCAGCTCCTGCATGACCTGCGGATCATACAGCGATTGAAAGAATTCGAGCAGGTAGCGCAGTTTTTTGCAATCGATACGCAGCTGGTGCAACCATTCATCCGGCGAACGGTCATCGATGGCACGACCGTCTTTTATTACCCGCCGGTATCGTTTGGCAATCGCCTTTCCGGCCGGTACGGCGATCGGTTCCTTTGCTCCGGCAGCCTCGGGGCGCTCAGCCGGCGGCAATGCGAAATATTTCCGCCAGAACCGAATCGTTCGCTGATATTCTTTGCTGCGCAGCATGCGGGCGATCTTTTTCTGTTCAATTGAACGTGATTTTGAAAGTTTTTCGAAAAATGGAGACAGGGCAGGCCGCATTCGTTCGGGCAGTAAACTGCGAAAATAATCCGCTTCGAGCAGGTAGACGTCGATATCCCGCAATTCATTGGTAGCTTTGCCCAGCCTGCCGTAATCATGTTTTGCCTTTTGCAGAATGCGATGGGGAAATACTTTCCGCATTTGTGTGAAGGCCGAGCGGGAACGGCGTACGGCCACCCGGAAATCGTGCAGGAATTCCGTGTCGATATTTTTATGATTCCCGGCTCGTTTTTACGCATGGTTTGCAGCAGTTCCTGCAACAGGTTTTTCATGGCGGCATCCGCTCTCATTTGCGGCTCGAGACGAATTTCAATTTTTGAAGTGTAGGCGCCGGGCTGCACCCCGCACAAATTCAGCGCTTCTTCAAATAACGTCCTGTTTTCCCGTTTCTGTCCGGCGGCCCTTAATATTTGATCCATTTGCTCCGTGAAAGGTTTGAAACCACGAAGTTCCTGCAAAACGATTCTTCTGCCTCCGCCCAGGAATTTTCTTTTTCGGGCAACCTGCCAGGAATCGATATAAAACCGGGATACGGTTTTCCGTCTTTTGTCGAGCAGGGCAAATCGTCTGCGTTCGATGCTCAACCGTCCTAGGGGAAGTAATGCCCGCATGGCAATTGCCGGTGCCACTTTTTTATTAAAAGGGCCTTTCGGAAGCTGTTCGGCAAATTGGGGTATGGTTTGGCAGGGGGATTGTAAAATCGTTTCCGAAAAATGAAGGTTATACAGAAAAAGTTGATTTTTTGCAAAACCCAGGCTGCGTTTTTTTTTGAAAAGACGCCAGTCGAAGGTATCCAGCAATTGAATTTGCAGCAGTTCCTTTCCCGTAAATTGAATCTGTAACTCCGGCGACGGCGAAGTTTCCAGTCGTTCTGTCTTAAAATCCGTATCCAGGGTGTAAATTCGGAATTCTCTCATAATCAGTACTGAAATTGAGATGCAATTTAGGCTGTACCGCTGTTAAATCAAAATCATTTGTTCCGGTGGATTTTTTCACGAATATCTTCGAAAGCTTCCAGCAGACGTCCCAGTTTTTTGTCATGCACCTTTTTAGCGGCTTTATGCAAAGGAAACCATTTACGGATGCGAAAATCATCTTCCTCCCATTGTTCATGAACCGTCTTTACCTCCATCAGAAAAATAGTGATCCGGCAGGTGCCGCCCCATTTTTTCTTTTCAATATGTCCGACCGGTTCCGGCAGCAGCAAACCTTCGACCCCGGCCTCTTCCAGCGCTTCTTTTGTCGCGGAAATACCGGCAGTCATACCCGGTTCGATGATCCCTTTGGGAACGATCCAGTTTTTCTTTTTGCGTGAAGTTATCAACAAAATTTCGTAACCGTTTTTATTCCTGCGAAAAGGTACCACGCCGGATTGACAGTAAAACCAGTCGGGTTGTTTCAATTTGCTGTCCTCCAATATTTTCCGTTGAATTACCGGGAATTTGATTTTAACCAAAATCTGAATTATGAAATTCATTAAATCCCGGAACATTGCATTCATGAAATTTAAAATACAATAATTTGCATTATTTGTAAAAATCAATTTAAAACTACCTGCATATTCATTAAGTTATATAAAAGAAATCAGAAAAATTCCGCCGTTTTAAGGACGAATAATTTCCGGCATGAATTTAAGATACTGGACAATTTTGATTTTGATACTGATTATGATATTAATTTTTTTCACTACCCTGAATAACTCGGGACCGCCTGAGAAAAAGAGGGGTGAAGACGGAAGTTTTCGGGCATCTGACTATTTCAGGGACGGCAGCATCGTGCAATCCTTTGAATTGCCGAACATACTTCGGGAAATATCCGGGCTTGCCACTACTGCCGATGGACGCTTGTTTGCCCATGATGATGAGCAGGCGACTGTCTTCGAATTGAGTATTGCAGACGGAAAAATTTTAAAATCTTTCCGTCTGGGTAACAAAAAACTTGAAAAAGATTTCGAGGGCCTGGCCGTTGCCGGCAACCGGTTTTACCTGATAACCAGCAGCGGGAATCTGTATCGGTTCCGGGAGGGGGCGGACGGCGAACGGGTCGAATATAAAAAAATAAATACAAAACTGAGTGCAAATAATGATGTGGAAGGTTTGTGTTATGATCCGCAGCGAGGTAAACTGCTGATCGCCTGCAAGGGGAGCGCGGGCAAAAAATATAAGGGGAAACGCGCCGTATTTGCTTTCGATCCGAAACAGAAAAATCTTGATAAAAAACCGCTTTTTCTGTTTGATATAAAAGAAATTGTAGATTATCGTAAATCAGGATTTATTGATCGACTGAAGAATCTGGCGGAAATGGATGACAACCTGGCTTTTGCGCCGTCCGGAATTGAGCGACACCCTGTGACCGGCCACTTTTTTATCATCGCCGCCCGGGGGAATCTGCTGGTAGAAGTGGATGCTGACGGCAAACTGATCGACCGCGTGCGGCTCGACCCGAAACGGCACCGACAGCCTGAAGGGATAGCCTTTACCCGGACCAACGACCTCGTTATCAGCGATGAGGGCGGGGAGGGGCGGGCCCGGCTGACCATTTATCCCGCACCCGAAAAAGTTTCACAGGAGACCGGACTTGAGAAATAAAAGGAAAACTACACTGCTCTGCCTGTTAACCCTGATTGTATTATCAGCAGGTTGCAGCCATACAACCCCTTACATCAACCCGGACTACCGGCAGATGCCGGCGTTGCCGGATGATTCGGAAATCGTACAGAGTATTTTTCTGCTGGGTGACACCGGTTACCCGCAAACCGGGAATACCGAACCGAATTTCCGAATGCTGATGATGCAGGCGGTAAAAAACGCACAGCGCAATCTGATCGTACTGACGGGCGACAATATTTATCCTGCCGGACTACCGCCTGAAGGTGATACAGACCGGGCGGAGGCATTGCGCCGTCTCGGGGCACAGTTGGAAATCGCCAGATCGACGGGAGCACAATTGGTTTTTGTACCGGGCAATCATGACTGGGGCAATTACGGGAGCGAAAGTTTTTCCCGACGTAAAATCGAACAAAAATACATCAACGGTTTGTCCGACGAAAACATTCATTATGTTCCTGCCGATTCCTGCCCGGGGCCCCGGATTTATGATACGCCTCGGGTACGATTGATCGTTATCGACA
>JAJRVZ010000049.1 GCA_024277055.1 Calditrichota bacterium | reverse complement strand
GTTGACAGCCTCGGCATAGGGTTTACCGGCCGAGCGATCAGAGGCGGCAACTGCAGCAATCTCAAACCACGGGTGATTTGCAAGCAGCCGGATGAATTTTTGTCCCACGCTTCCGGTCGCACCGAGAACGGTAACTTTTATTTTTTTGTTATTCATAAAAACCTCTTCGATTCGAAATCTGAATTAATCAGCTGAGATAATTCGCCGCACGCAAAATATCGGCGAACACACCGGCGGCGGTGTTGTCCGCGCCGGCGCCGCTGCCACGAATTACCAGCGGATTTTGTTTGTAATGCTCGCTGTAAATAGCGATGATGTTGTCGCTTCCTTTTATATCGTAAAAGGGATGGGATTTGTCAACCGTCTGTAAAGAAACTACCGCTTTTCCGTTCACCAGCGACGCAATATACCGCAGTACCTTGTTTTCCGCCTGCGCCGCCTGTTTGCGCTTTTCGAACTGTTCATCGAAATCGGGCAGTTTTTTCAGGAAGGTTTCAACTCCGTCGCTTTTTCGCAGTTTCACCGGAATCAGGTTCTCTACCTGAATATCCTTCAACTCAAGGTCGTATCCCGATTCGCGCGCAAGAATCAACAGTTTTCGGGCCACGTCGTTGCCGTTCAGGTCTTCTCGCGGGTCCGGCTCTGTATACCCCATTTGTTGCGCTTTTATCACAATTTCGCTGAACGTCTTCTGTCCATGAAACGTATTGAAAATATAACTTAACGTGCCGGAGAGAATACCCTCAATTTTGAGTATTTTATCACCGGTGGAAACCATGTCTTGTATAGTATTAATGATCGGCAGGCTGGCACCCACATTGGTTTCGTACATGAACAGCGCATTGCTTTGCCGGGAAATCTCTCTCAGTTTCCGGTAAAATTTTTTATTTTTTGCATTCGCTTTTTTATTCGGCGCGACGATTGAAATACTGGATTTCAGGATTTTTGGATACAAACTCGGAATACTCTCACTGGCAGTGCAATCCACGAAAATGGAATTGGGCAGGTTGAAGGATCGCATTTGCTCGACAAATCCCGCGCCGTCCATGGTTTCTTCCGCTTTTTGCAACAGTTTTTCCCAGTTTGTTATGGGCAAACCGTATCGGGCAAAAACCATTCTGCGGCTGTTGGCAAGACCGCAAACACGGATAAGCAGCTGTTTTTCCTGTTCCAGTGTTTTCAATTGCCGCCGGATCTGTTTCAACAGGGTAGAGCCGATCAGTCCGGTACCTACGATAAATAGATTGATAGCTTTGCTGCCGCCAAGAAAAAAGGCATCATGCAGGGCATTAAGTGCTTTAACTTCATCACTGCGGTCAATCACCGCGGAAATGTTCAGTTCGGAACTGCCCTGTGCAATGGCGATAATATTAATTCCATTGCGCCCCAGCGCATCAAAAACACGTCCGGCCAGCCGGGGAGTGTGACGCATATTTTCCCCGACCACGGCAATAACGGATAGACTGGTTTCCACCAGCACCGGGTCAACATCTCCGGCGCGCATTTCATATTTAAGTTCCGCTTCGATAGCCGCCCTGGCACGCTTGCAGAATTGCGGCATAATCGCCAGGCAAATCGAATGTTCGGAAGACGCCTGGGTGATCAGGATAACGCTGATGTTGTTCTGTGCCAGTGCAGCGAATATACGCCGGGCGATGCCCGGAACCCCCACCATGCCGCTGCCGGAAATGCGCAGCAGGGCAACATCGTCTATGGATGAAATTCCGCTTATCGGATACCGGCTTTTGCCGCTGCGCGGCCCGATAACCGTTCCTTTAAACTGCGTGTTGAACGTATTGCGGATACACAGGGGGATTTTCTTTTTCAACGCCGGCTGCATGGTCGGCGGGTAAATGACTCTGGCTCCGAAATGGGACATTTCCATCGCTTCCTCATAGGACATCCGTTCGATGGAAATATGCCGTTTAACCTTTCCCGGATCGGCGGTGAGCACACCGTCCACATCGGTCCAGATGACAATCCGGTCAGCCTGTACGGCGGCACCGAATATAGAGGCGCTCAAATCGGAACCGCCGCGTCCCAGGGTTGTGGTCTGCCCCGAAGGCGTAGCGGCGATGAAACCGGTGGCAATTTGCATTTTTGTATGTTCTCGCAGCCGGAGGCGGATATTTTCATTAGTGGTTTTGTAATTTATCCGTGCGTTGCCGAATTGTTCATCGGTTACGAATACCTGCCGGGTGTCGAGATAATCATTGGCGATTCCCGCCGCCCTGAGAGTCTCACTTATAATGAAGGCGGAAAGGCGTTCACCAAAACTCATGACAAAATCGAGCGTACGAACGGAATGTTCCCGTACCAGGTAAATTCCCTGCAGAACATTGGAAAGCCGGTTGAATTTATCTTCAATGAAATAAACGGTTTTTTTTCGTTCGGATTTTTTTAACAGTTCCCCGGCAACATCAAGATGCCTGCGATACAGTTCTTTGCACCTGACGGCATATTCGGTTTTACCGGCGGCGGCCGCTTCGGCAACAGCGATCAGTTCATCGGTTACGCCCTGAAATGCCGAAAAAACGACGATCAATTGCCGCTTCTTTTTATCGGCATCGCGCAGAATGGCGATGACCTGCCGAATCGCTTCAACAGAGCCGACCGAAGAGCCGCCGAATTTGTAAACTTCGTAATTTTTTGCCATGGTTATGTCCGTCAAAAATAAAGCGCTAAACTTAACTTATTTAACGGCAAAATTCAAAAAAATTAAATTATTAAAGTAATGTTTTTGATGGGCTTTTTTTTTGGTAGTAATTTCGTTCAGTCGCTGATACCGGCGGATTTTTTCCAGTAGTAATACGCGGGTAAACCGGCTGCGATAAGCAGCAGTCCCGTTATCGATTCGACCGGCTTTTCAATCAGCGTTGTGATCATGATCGCGGTCATGGACAGTGCAAACAGCACCGGTACCACGGGATAGCCCCACACCCGATAGGGGCGCTGTGCTTGTGGTTTCTTTCTGCGGAGCACGAAAACCGCTGCTGCATTGGCCACATAAAAAAGCATCACCGCAAATACGACATAAGTATACAATGCCTCGTAGGTTCCGGTCAGACACAACAGGGCGGCCCAGATTCCCTGCCAGACAACCGCATTAGCCGGTGAACGGTAGCGCGGGTGCACCTTTGCCAGCGAGCGGAAAAACAGGCCGTCCTCGGCCATGGCGTAATAAATGCGCGGTCCGTAAATGATTGTCGCACTGAGACATCCGAAAATAGAAATCAGGATCAGGGCCGTCATGAATGCGCCGGCGCCGGCGCCAAACAGAAAACTCACGGCTGTTTCACCGATGCGTACTTCCCCGGCCATCAGGTACATAGGCAGTGTTTTCAGGTAGAAGTAATTTACCAGCAGATAAATGATTATAATGGATACAAGCCCGATGATCAGGCTCAGCGGCAGGTTGCGACGGGCGTTTTTGATTTCGCTGGCTACCGTATTTACCGCATACCAGCCGTCAAAAGTCCACAAAACCGCAACCAGTCCGATGCCTATGGCGAGGATCAGATCGAACCCGCCAGGCATAGCGGGAATTTCACCGCCGCTGATATGTACCTCCGGAGCCGGTGCGAACAGGCCGGCGACAACCAGCAGAACGATGGCGGCAATTTTCAGCGCCGTAAAAATATTCTGGAAAGTACTGCCGCTGCGAATACCGAAATAATTTATGGCGGAAAGAAGAACGATTGCGGCCGCTGCCAGTAACTGTCCGCTGGATATGGAAAGCAACCGGGTTTGAATCAGCAACTGATCTAATCCGAGTACCGGTATGAAATAGCTGAGATACTCGGCAAATCCAACCGCAAGCGCGGCAATTCCGCCCGTCTGAATCACAAGAAATGCCGTCCAGCCGTAAAGAAATCCGGTCAGATCCCCGTAGGCTTCGCGCAGGTAAATGTATTGTCCGCCGGCTTCCGGCATCATGGCGCCCAGCTCGGCCAGCGTTAAACCACCGAATAAAGAAAGCACTCCACCCAGCAGCCACACCAGCATCAACCCCTCGGCGGAAGGCAGGTCGCGGGCCATTAAACCGCTGGTCAGAAATATCCCGGAACCGATTACGGCGCCGACGACAAGCAGAATGGCATCAGGCAGGTTCAGTTTTTCCGGGAGCTGATGTTTACTCATTTATAACCGTTGTTTTATGAATATTAAAAGCCAAATTATAATCAAAATGTGGATAATAACCAATTCTTTTGCTGCAAATAAAACCTGTGGCCATTTTTTCCGTACAGTCATTCTGAAACACGACAACTGCCGGAGGTGGACCATGAAAAGATCAGTTAAAATTCTATCTGTATTTTTAGTTTTTATGTTTGCGGATGTTCTTTCGGCCCAGAGTCTGAATTTCCCTACTGAAGAGTACGGCATCAGTTTTGGCAATTCTCGAAAGTTTACCGGTCTGCGATTTAATTTCAGTGATCGTGCGGTGGAAGAAGTAAACGGACTCAATTTTACTCTCTGGCGCTCACGGGAAAATGAAGATTCTTTCGTGAACGGCTTGTCAATGGGTATTTGGGGACCGGATGCGGGAACGCTGAACGGAGTCAACCTGGGAGCAATTGGTGTCGTCGCCGATCATAATATCAACGGCTTTTCTGTCGGTGCCATCGGTGCGGGCAGCGGCAGCAATATCAACGGTGTAACATTCGGCGGCCTGGGCGCCGGAGCGGGCGGCACGATTAACGGTTTGGTTTTCGGTGGGCTCGGAGCAGGGGCCGGGCAAAATGTGAACGGTATTATAATCGGCGGGCTGGGTGTTGGGGCAGGACAGGATTTAACCGGCATCGGTATCGGCTTGCTGGGGATCGGCGCCGGACGGGACCTGACCGGTATCGGAATCGGCGGACTTGGCGCAGGTTGCGGCGGTAAAATGCAGGGCCTGTTTGTCGGTGGTCTGGGTGCCGGGGCGCCGGTTGTGGAAGGATTGATCCTGGCCGGAATCGGAGCGGGCGGAAATGACGTCACCGGGGCGGTAATCGCTTTGGGAACCGTACGTGTTGAAGACGGCGGACGTTTTACCGGTTTCGCTTTCAGTACTTTCAATTACATTAAAGGCAGGCAAAACGGAGTATCTCTGGGGATCGTAAACTATGCCCGCAGTTTGAAAGGTTTACAGATCGGTATTCTTAATTATGTTGCCGATAACCCGGACCCCTTTAAAGTTTTGCCGCTGATCAATTTTAACCTGTAGTTCTCAAGTTGAATATCAGTAATATTTGATTTCAGCTGTGCGGGAATACTGCCTGATCGCAGTGTTTCCGCATTAGTCCACGGTGGTTTTTCAGGTAGAAACGGATGACGTAAGGGTTTTCTGATCCGAACCGATTTTACCCGTTCAGGAATAGTCAGAGAATCGAAAACCGGGTCTATAGTATTTTTTCCTTTTTTAAACAGCCCCTAATTTCCTTTCATCCTGTTCCGGAGTGCCGGTTTACGGATAACCCGGGCGGAAAATATCTCCGAATTCCGTTTGTGTAAAATAGAATGCGATACGAAAAAGGTGCGTGAATCGGCGGGAACGCAAAATCAAGCCCACACCCATATTGTCGTCTCCGGGTTGGTAAGGGACAACAACAATCCAATTCTTACAAAATTGATTGCATTGCCGCAAAAGTTTGATTACGTTTGAATACTTCACCCGAAAAACATCAGGAAGCGTTGATAACTTTCAAAAGACAGTTTATCATGAAAACAGGCCGCACTCAGATTATTAAATATATTTCAATACTTGTTTTATTTTCAATCTGGTGGTTGGGAAATAATTGGGTACATTATCTTCTCATCGACAGGGAAAAAGGTGAAGTCCTTACCCGCATCGACCGCCAATCGAATAATCTGTCAAATGAATTGAACCGGCGCATTCACGCGCTGGAATGGTTATCCGTTCACCTGCAGTCCGCTGAGCCGGTCAACCAGCGTCAAATGTATTTGTATTTTAACGAATTGAAGAACTATGCCCCCGGCATATCCGCTTTGGTTTTGTCAAATCCTGAAAACAGAATCATCCAGACCGATTCTTTTCGGACGCAGAAACAATTGGAAAACATACTGGATGGTATTGAGCGGCAACCCGTTGATTCAGCACGGAAAGTTTTCCTGGCCCATTTTATAAATCCGGTTGATTCGATAACGGAAATACTGGTTCGTAAAAATATTCGTTTTAAATCCGGTGATGCTGCCTTCCTGTACCTGGTTTTCGACCTGCAGACTGTTATACGGCAATCGGTACCGGCGGCGGATTCGTTGCTTTATATCTCAGCGCTTTTTGATGACAAAAAAAATATTCTGTGGGGTGCGGAAAACCTTGAGACGGATAAATCTGTAAATACTACCCTGCAATTCATGAATTTAAACTGGTTATTGAGTGCTTATCCCCATAGTGGCTGGGAAGAGGCGATACAGTCGGATTACAATATTTTTCGTGTCGGTAGTTTTCTGGTGGGTTTGTTAATTATTCTGCTCATTTTCCGGTATGCCCGTCATTCGAATCCGTATAATAATATTTTTAATTCGCAAACGCGACAACAGGAGATGAAATCCCTGCCATGCGATGAAACAGTACGGGCGCTGCAGGAAAGCGAATTGCGCTACCGAACGATATTCAACTCGGTGCCGGTTTCAATCTGGGAAGAGGACCTCAGCGATGTGTTGGATTATATAGAACAGTTGCGTTGTGAAGGGGTTGTAGATTTTCAGGAATGGGTGGATAACCACCCGGAAAAGTTGCGGGAAATTGTAAGCAGGATAAAAGTGATCGATGTCAACGACGCCACGCTGACCATGTTCGAAGCAGACAGTAAGGAAGAAATGCTGGCCTCAATCGACAAGGTTTTCGTTGAGGAATCGTTTGAGGTGTTCGGAAAAGAATTCGTAGCCATTGCCACAGGACAAAGAGAATTTAAAGCGGAATCGCAAAATAAAACATTGAAGGGTCGCCCGATAGAAATACTGATTATCATTAATATTCCATCCGAACACACGAACTTCGAACATTTGATGGTGAGTATTTTCGATATTACCGAATTCCGCCGGACCCGGCGTGAAGTAATTGAACTGCAGCAACGCAATGAGAAAATACTGCAAACCACCCTGGACGGTTATTTGCTTGTTGATGATCATGGCCGGATTCTGGATGTGAATGTTTCCTATTGTAACATGATTGGCTATACACGTGAGGAACTTTTGCAAAAGAATCTTCACGATATTGAAGCAGGGTTGAGTCCGGAAGATGTTGATCGCCGGATCAGAAGAATTATGTCAATCGGAAAGGATCGTTTTTTTACGGCCCACCGGCATAAAACGGGAAAGCGGGTTGAGCTGGATGTCAGCATAACTACGATCGATTTCAATGCCCAAAAACTCATTTCCGCTTTCGTTCGTGACATCAGCGAACAGTTAAAAGCCGAGGAGGGCAGGAGAAGAAGTGAGGAAAGCCTGGCGATTGCCCAGAGAATCGCACATATCGGGAACTGGGATTTTGACATCGTTAATAATAAGCTTGAATGGTCTGATGAAATAAACCGGTTGTTTGCATTGACCCCGCAAAGTCCCGGGGTCGATTATGCCGCTTTTCTGGAACGCATTCATCCTGACGACAGACGGAAAGTTACGGTTGCGGTTGAGCGTGCACTGAAAGAGAACGAAAACTATCATGTGACCTTCCGAATTATGCTTCCCGATGGGGACGAAAGAATCGCCTATGCACAGGCCGAGGTCTATTCCGATGAAGATGGCAAGCCGTTGCGTTTGATCGGTACCGTTCAGGATGTAACCATCCGCGAAACTGCGCTGGCCAGATTGAAAGAGTCGGAGGAACGTTATCGGTCGCTGGTCAGCAATGCACCGGATTTTATTTGCATCGTAGATCGGGAATATAAGTTGCAGTATCTGAACCGGCTGTTACCCGGATTCACGGAAAGTGAAGTTCTGTCCACCAGCGTTTTTGAATACACCGATCAGGCCTATCATACCCTTATAAGGCAAAAACTGGAAGATGCATTCAAGACGGGCAAACCACAGCATTACGAAACGAAAGGAATGGGTGCAAAGGGAGAAGAGCGGTGGTATTCGACACGTATCGGCCCGATCACGCAGGAGGGAACTGTCCGTGCCGTTACCATGATTTCTTCCGATATCACCGAGTCGAAAAAAGCACAGCAGGAAATTCAGCAGCGCAGTGAGGAACTTGCAATTATAGCCCGGATCAGTAATGCCGTAACAACCAATCTGGACCTGGATGTAATCTTGAACAGGGCATTGGAAGGTGCACTGGAACTGACCGGGTTGAAAAGCGGCACACTTTGCCTGATCAGTGAAGACGAATCGCATTTACAGGTCGTTGCCCGTAAAAACACAACACCTGAAAATATTGCCTATCTGACGCACGGCAAAATCAAGATCGGAAAATGCCTGTGTGGAAATGTGGTTAAAACCAATGAACCTTTAATTCTGTGGGATAACGCTTCCGGAAGCAAATACGCGATGTTCGATTCGGTTCGTGAAGCAGGAATTCGTTTTCATGCCGCTTTTCCTCTGTTGGTCAGGGATAAATCCATCGGAATACTATGTATCTTTGCGGTGGATGAAAGGCAACCGACCAGACGCAGTTTAAAAATTCTGGAAGATCTTTGTCCTACCATTGCCCTGGCCATCGAGAATGCGGTGTTGTATAAAAAAACCATCGAGCATGCCGCTATCCTTGAAAAAGAAGTGGCGGAACGGAGAAAGGCGGAACAGGCGCTCCGCAACAGTGAACAGCGATTCCGGCACCTGGTTGACCGCGGCTGGGATCTGATTGTAATGTCCGATGAAAGCGGAAATATTAAATATGTCAATGAATCCATTCAACGAATTCTGGGATATTCCGTGAGTGAATTCCGGGAAATCGGCGGGTTTGCCATGGCACATCCCAATGATCTGATTAAAATTGAAAAAGATATGCAAAAGCTGCTTTTACCCGGGGTTGAGTCTCTTGTGAATGAATACCGGGTGCGGCATAAAGACGGTTCTTACCGTTGGCTCGAAGTCGTCGGCACAAATTTTCTGGACGATAAAAGTGTTAATGCCATTGTGGCCAATTGTCGTGATATAACCGAACGTAAAAAGGCCGAAGCCAGAGTGCGCCGCTCCCGGCAAAACCTGAAGGAAAGTAATATTTCATTACAAACGGTAAATCGTATTGCCGGAGAATTGCATAAAACCTTTGCGGCTGATGAGGTGCTGAAAAGAGCAATCGACTCGCTTGCACATTTTTCTAAAAATCATTCCGTTGTTATTTATATGGCGAATGATAATAAAGATCGGTTGATTTTAAAAAATCTGCAGGGAACGGCAACCACAGATTCGGTTTTTCCGGATAGTTTGCCCGGTGATACCGGGCTTGCCGGAACTGCTTTTTCACAAAATGTACTGACATGGACTTCGAATATTCAGGAAGATAAAAGAATCCTGCAGACGATAAAAAATGTTATGTACGAACTTAAAATACGCAGCGCCGTTTTTTTCCCGATAACATACCAGCAGGAGGTTTTCGGTGTGGTCGGAATGGCTTTCCGGCACCGGTATGCGCCCGGAACAAAAGACCGGGATACCTTCCTGGCAATCGGTCAAACTATCGGCCTGGCGTTAAGTAATGCCATGCAAGTCGCCCGTATCGAACACGAAGTGCGGGAACGTCGTAAGGCTGAAAAAGAACTGCGCGATCATCGTGAACAGTTGCGCCAGTTGTCCGCACATTTACAATCCGTTCGTGAGGAAGAACGAGCCTCTATTGCCCGGGAGATACATGACGAACTGGCGCAGGTTCTTACGGCGCTGAAAATGGACCTGGTTATTCTGGGTCGCGAAATAGAAGAGCAGGCTGCGCCGAAGGCGCCGGATATGATTCGGGAAATTGAAGCGATGAAAAAAATGATCGACAATTCAATTCAACAGGTTCGGCGCCTGATTTCTGAATTACGCCCCGATTTACTGGCTAACCTCGGTATTATTGAAACCATAGAATGGCAGTTGAAGGAATTCGAAAACCGGACGGGCATCCATTGTAAATTTGAGAACAACACCGAGTATCTCGAGCTTGAAAGAGATCGTTCCATCGCTTTATACAGAATTGTTCAGGAAGCGTTGACTAATATTTCACGTTATGCAAAAGCCGATCGTGTATCCGTATCGATCGCGCGAAAAAACGGACGGGTGCTGCTGTTTATCGAAGACAACGGAATTGGAATTGCAGGGTATCCCCTGGAAAACGGAAAAGGGTATGGCTTGTTGGGAATGAAGGAAAGAACGTATATTCTTGGCGGGCAATTGAAAATTTACAGTGAAAAGGGAAAAGGCACCCGCATCGAAGTGAATATCCCGTTCCAGTCTGCAGATGAAATCAATAAGGATGGGCAGCCATGATCAGAATACTGATTACCGATGATCATACCCTGATTCGCGAAGGATTTAAAAAAATACTGAACCGCGAAATCGATATGTCCGTTATCGGCGAGGCATGCAATGCAGCCGAAACCATGGAAATGATTCGTACCCTCGAATTTGATGTACTGGTACTGGACATCAGCATGCCTGGCCGCACCGGACTTGAAATTATTCAGGATATAAAAAAAGAAGCACGGGAATCAAAAATACTGATCCTGAGCATGCATCCCGAACAGCGTTTCGCCATGCGTGCGTTGAAAAGCGGCGCAGACGGCTATATCACCAAGGAAAGCGTGGCGGATGAGCTGGTGAACGCCATAAGGAAAATTGTAACCGGCCGAAAATACATCAGTCAGGCGATGGCGGAAGAAATTGCACAGGACCTCGGTCGCGGTATGGACAAGCCCTATCATGAACAATTATCCGACCGGGAATTTGAAGTTTTCATGTTATTGGGCAGCGGCAAAAGCTCCCGGGAGATTTCCGAACAGCTGTCCCTCAGTCTGAGCACCGTAAATACCTATCGGGCCCGAATCCTCCATAAAATGGGTATGAATTCGAATGCCGAATTGATCCATTACGCCGTGAAAAATAAATTGGTCGATTAATAGCTCTTCGTTTCTGTCATAAATAATCCTACATAAGAATCATTCTGGGATTGACTAAGTTTGATCCCTTCTTTTCGTATAATCAATATGTAATCAGCCGGTATTTTAATCGGGTTCACGGTTACGGTTGCCGGTTACCGACGGATCAATGGGGATGGGATAGTTTTGGCCGTTTGATCATCAGGATATTATATGATAATTCTTTTATGTGAGGAGTCCGTACCTGTCTGCAACAGCCTTTCCCGATTAATTAAATCGAATGACAACCGGCACGTAATTATAACTGCGTCTTCCAGACAGGAATGCATAAATCTGATTCATGCTCAAAAACCACAGGTCGTTATTATTGATTCCGAAATGAAGGAACCGGCATATCAGGCGGTACTGGAACACAAAAAATATCTCGCACCGCCTGCAGTCGTAATTCTGCTGTCCGACCTGCAGAACGAACAATACAAAAAACAATCCCTCGCCGCCGGCACCGACTATTTTTTACACAAATCAGTAGAGTTTGAAAAAATTCCACTAATACTAAAACAATTATGCGCATAAAAACACAATTTTTCACCCGATTACGGAACTTGTCGGTAATAATGTGACACACTGCTTTAATTCACCTACAAAAGTTTGCCGTTAAGCTTACCGCTGTTTCATTATACTCCCGACTGTACCGTCATAGATATTAGCTTAATATACCAAAGAAGCAATTGAATGGTGGACGATGAACAGGCAAATGATATAGGCCTCCGGGTTCAGGGCGCCCGAAGGGAAAGGGGCGGGCATAAATCCCGGTCTGCTGAAGCCGGTTGAACGATTTAACATTAATTAGCGGGTTGCACCGTCACCGTGCACCGGGATTCCGATTCATCAAATCGGAAACAAGTTTTAATTTCACCGGCTGTTTTATGGTTATTTATTGATAAGGAGTATTAGCGGTTCGTGCTGGATATTAATCTGAATATAAAAAGATTGCTGGAAATAGTGCAGGCAAATTCAAGGAAAACCGGAACCGCTGATAAGCCTGAACTATTGTGGGGCAAGTTTGCCCTGCAGACATTGGATGTACTTTCCGACGCGATTGCCGTTCTTGATGACACCGGCTGTATTGTATTGGTGAATAATGCCTGGAGAGAATTTTCAAAAGCAAACGGCGGCATGTCGGATTATTACGGGCTGAATGTGTTTGAATTGTGCAAGGAGGCAGACGGAGCCGATTCTGAGACCGCGCTGAAGGCATTGTTCGGAATGCAGTCGGTTTTAAATGCCGACAAGGATTCTTTTGAAATGGAATATACGTGTCACTCTCCCCGGGAAGAGCGCTGGTTTAAGCTTAAAGTCGCCAGGAGAGTTCATGGGGGAAAAACCTTTCTGATTACCATTCATGAAAACATTACCGGGCAAAAAAAGAATGAACTATTGTTTGCCAATTCGGAATCGCTGTATCGCAACCTTTTTGATAACTATCGTCAGCCTGTTCTGCTGATTCGGGAAGGAAGGGTCGGGGAATACAACCGGCGGGCGGTTGAATTTTTAAAAATCAGGCACGGTTCATATCCGTCATTCCCATTAAAAGAGCTGTTCGTCGATGAAACGCAAGCCGGGCTTATCCTGAAAAAATTGGAGGAGATTTCCATTTCTGACGGCGTCGCGGTAATTCGATGCAATATTAAAGATTTTGAACAAAATCTGCTGCAAACTGAACTTACCTTTTACAGCATAAAGATGAATGGCTACAAACAGGTCTGTCTGCATATCGATGACCTGAAGCTCGAAGCTGCGCGCGACCGGGAAACAGCCATGGAGAAAAAATACCGGCAATTTTTCGATGATGATCTTACAGGAGATTTTATCGGAACAGCGGACGGCCGCATACTGGAATGCAACAGGGCCTTTGCCCGCATGTTCGGATGCAAAACCATTGAAAAAGCGAAACAGGTAAATTTCGGTAGATTGTTTTATAAATCGGAAGACTGCCTGAAAATGCAGCGCGAAATAGAAAAAAACGGTCGCCTGGAATTTCAGGAGTGGCGATTGAAGGACATTGAAGGAAATGCCCTGTATGTTACCGCCAACTTAATCGGAGAATTTGACGGAACCGGCAACCTGATTCAGGTGCGCGGCTACCTGTTTGATATCACCCGCAGAAAGGAACTGGAATCAAGGTACCTGCAGGTGCAGAAACTGGATGCGATCGGTCGCCTGGCCGGCGGTATCGCCCACGACTTTAACAATATCCTCTCAATTATCAACGGATACAGCCAGTTACTGCTGATGGAGTTGAAGCAGTCGAAAAACCGGGAAATGGCTAAAATGATTTTCCAGAGCGGTGAACGCGCTTCCAAACTGACCGCTCAGTTGCTGGCTTTCAGTCGCAAACAGGTTTCGGAAAAATCCGTTTTCCGGTTGAATGATTTGATAAATGACCTGTTGAAGATGCTGAAACGGATTATCGGTGAGGACATTGATTTGCAAACCGTCCTCGGTGAAAATCTGCCCGGAATTGAAGCGGATCCGGTTCAGATGGAACAAGTATTGATGAACCTGGTAATCAACGCCCGCGATGCCATGCCGGAAGGGGGCGTGCTTAAAATGAAAACTTCACTGGTACGGCCGGAAGTTGTGGACCTTCCGCCGGGGTTCGAATTAAACCCGGGAGAGTATTTACTGATTGAAATCAGTGACAGCGGTACCGGTATTGCCGATTCCGACCTGGAACATATTTTTGAGCCGTTTTTTACCACCAAAGCAGCCGGTCGGGGAACAGGGCTCGGATTGTCGACTGCTTACGGAATTGTTAAACAGAACGGCGGTAAAATAGATTTTGAAAGCGTTCGCTGCCAGGGAACGGTTTTCCGGGTGTATTTTCCGGCAGCAATTAAATCCGCTGAAAAGCAGGACAACGGTAAAAGGCCGGCCTTGCCGGCCGGAAGGAATGAGTACCTGCTGCTGGTCGAGGATGAGCCGTTGGTCCGGGAAATGATGGAAGAAATTCTCGTAACAAACGGCTATCGTGTAAAATCCGTAGCAAGTGCTGAAAAAGCCTACAATGAATTTATGGAGAAACCCGATCAATTTGAATTAATTGTTACCGATATAATTCTGCCGGGAAAACGGGGCAATCAGCTGGTTTCGGAAATCAGAAAAATTCGACCGCAGTTGAAAGTCGTGTACATTTCCGGATACACGATGGATATCGAAGAACAGGTAAAGTCCGATCTGAATGCCATTGTCGTTCGCAAGCCCATATTACCCTGGGATCTGTTGAGAAAGTTACGTGAATTTCTCAGAGGATGAATGTGCTGTACAGATTCTTCCTCCTTTTTTTCTAAAATTTATGAATTTCTGATTCCTCTTAATATTTAATCCGGCGGGGCTTGATTCTAATCCGGGTGATTCGGAATTTATATTAAAGCTTTTAATATCCCGGGGAAATTATGTCCGCAATTGCTACCAAGCTGAAAGCCGCGGAAGAGAAACTGGCCACAGGTATTTTTAATCTGACGCCTGAAGAACAAACATTAGTACTGCAACAGGTCGTTGAAATAATCGGTCGATGCGATGCCGGGCTTCTGGAAAATAACGTTGAGCTGATAACATCGGTTTTTTCATTGCTGGAAACCGAAGAAGTTCGTCACCCGTTCGCGAAGACGGTTCCGAAAAAGTCTTTTTACCGGTTTGGTCAATTGCTTATTGAATCCGGTCGGAATGAAATTATACCCGCGTTTCTGGAAATATTACGTTCTCCCTATTTTCTCAAACGGATCTATGATGATCAAAACTGGCCGCAACTGACGTTGAATCTTTTACGCGCCGCCGATTACCATTTCGGAAAACTGTTTGAACTGCGCACAAAAAGATATGCAGAGAAAAACCTGTTTACGGTGCTGGAAGGAACGGCTGAATTAAGCCGAAGCTGGAGTGAAATTGCCGGACAGGTCGATGTTCTGGCCCGTGGTTTGATGGCCTTGCAAGCGGAGCCGGAATTTCCCCGACCGGTGGTGTTACTGAGTGAAAATTCCCTGCAAATGGTGCTGTTCGACCTGGCATGTCTGACCAGCGGAATAGTTAATGTTATGATACCGGCTAATTCCGTACCGGAGCATGTTTCATATATTATCAAAAGAACCGAGCCGGTTACACTGATCGTATCAAACGATAAACAACTGGACAAAATCCGCGATAAAATGGATGAATTCGGAAGCATAAAGTCCGTTGTAATGCTCAGTCAGCCGCAGGTTCTTGAAGAATATCTGTATACGGTTGAAGAGGTTAAATCCAGGGCAAAATTATTTTCCGTTGCCCAATTACAACAACAGAGGACCAAAATACATTTCGATGATCTGGCGACGATGATGTTCACTTCCGGTACGACCGGGAACCCGAAAGGAATAATGTTTTCACACCAGAATATTGTGTTTAAGCGTTTCGCCCGGGCCATGGCGCTTCCGAAGATCGGCGATAAAGATAAATTTCTGTGCTACCTGCCTTTGTTTCATACCTTCGGGCGCTGGCTGGAAATGACCGGGAGCATTTTCTGGGGAGCGGAGTACGTATTCATGGAAAATCCTTCCCCGGAAACCATGATTGATAACATGCAGCGGGTTAAACCGTCCATTTTCATAAGCATACCGAAGAAATGGTACCAGCTGTACGAACGGGTGGGGCAGGCGGTAAATCTGGATGAAGCGCCGGAAAAAGATATCCGCAAAGCACTGTCCGGACTGACCGGCGGTAAGTTGAAATGGGGATTGTCGGCCGCCGGCCACCTCGACAGCGATGTGTTCCAGTTTTTTCAAAAATACGGCGTGGAACTGATGAGTGGTTTCGGCATGACCGAGGCAACCGGCGGCATAACCATGACTCCGCCGGGACAATATCGACCGAATTCTCTCGGTAAAGCTCTGCCCGGAATCGAGATAAAACTGGCCGATGACGGTGAACTGCTGATTCGCGGTCCGTACGTCATGACAGGCTATTACAAGCCGGAGCAGGGTGAACCGGAAATGGTGGACGGCTGGCTGCCCACCGGTGATATTATGCAGCAGGATGAGGATGGTTTTATTACCATTATTGACCGTAAAAAGGAAATTTATAAAAATATAAAAGGCGAAACGATCGCTCCGCAGAAAATTGAGAATTATTTCCGGGACTTTGATTTTATAAAACATGTTTTTCTGGTCGGGGATCATAAACCCTATAATACCTTACTCATTTACCCAAATTACGAATCATCCGAACTTGATTTCGGGAAAATGGACTGGCAGGCGAAACGTGAATTTTTCAGTTCGGTTGTCGTATCCGTCAACCGCTTTCTGGCCCCCTTTGAACGCATAGTTGATTTCACGATTGTCGAACGGGATTTTGATGAACAACATGGTGAATTGACCCCGAAAGGTACCTATAAACGCCGGGTGGTGGAGAAAAACCGCGCTGACGTTATTCAACCGATGTATACCCGCAATTATTCACCGGTAATTGTGTCGGATATCGAAGTGCGTGTTCCGAACTGGTTTCTGCGGGAACGGGGGTTGACGGCCAATGAGATATCGGTTGATGGAGAAAGTATCAAACTGCAGGACAGTTCATGGGAACTGTTTATCAGAAAAGAAAACGATTTTTACCGGATCGGAGATTTTTTATACCGCGTTATCGAACCGTTTATTGATCTGAGTAAAATCCTGATCAATCCCAGGTTATGGCTGGGCAACGAGGCGCTGATCAATTTTGCCGGGGAAAATATTTTTCGCTGGGCCCGACTGGAAGAGACGGGACATGAAATATCTTTTACCGACATCGCTGTCAAAAAAATACCGGAGGCGGAGGTTGCCGAACAGCTGAATGCATTAATGTTCAAGCAGGAAACATCGTTGTTCGGGTTACATCTGGCCAACCGGCTGCTCGGTTCTGAAAGCTATTCGGAAAGGGAAACGGGGCTGTCATATCTGTTGCTGGTAGCCAGTGAAAAAAAACTGGAGATTCAGCCGCTGGCGCTGGAACTGCTGGCGCGCACCGCGAGGACGGCCGGACTGGATATTCAACGCAAGGCCTTTGTACAGTTGATTGAGCTGCGACCGATCGAGCCCTTAGATCCCGCTTTATGTGTATTTCTGGAAGGTGAAACCCATTTCGTAGACCCTCAAATGATTGATGAGATTTGTGAAGCGGGACTTTCGGAAGAGAAAATCGAACGGCTGTTCGAAATCACTGAAAAATTCGCCGTAAAGGGCAAAGAAAACAGTCTGTCGCTGTTTGCACTTTTTGCACGATACGGGGCCCGGCATCCGACCCAGTATAAAAAGATTCGTCAGTTCTTCGTCCGCTGCCAGCTGTCCGTTTCAGACGAACGTATAAAAAACGGTGTGTGGCAATCGCGTAAAAAAATGAGAGACGGATTCAGGGAATGGCTCGGTCAAACCCAGAGGGTTGCTGTGGACGTTGAGACCGGAGAAGAGTACACCTGGGAAGATGTGATGATCTTCGAGGAAGGAATCGATAAACATGATATTGAGAGAATGAAAAAAGCAGTGGTTGAAACGCCGCTGATCCGGGAGGCCGTTTTTCTTTTTTCCAACGGTTTGCTGATTCGTTTGCATGACATTCCGCCGGGCGGCATGTGGTTTACCCACCTCGGTTCGGAACATGGGAAATCCGTTTACCGGCTCAGCCTGCAGACGCGTTTCCAGGGCAGGTTCGACATTGCCCTGAACCTGAACAAATCGCTGCAACAGGAAGAGATTCGTGAAGAAATCAATTGGTTGATCAGAGCAGGGACGCTGCAGGAAGGGGACAAACTGGTCGAGGATTTCGGTGGATTCTGGCCGGAACATGATATGTGGACGGAGGAATTCATTCACGGGGAAACCGTTGCCAAGTTCCTGCGCCGCCTGGGCCGGCAAAGCGACCCGGCCGTTCGGGAAAGAATCACGCTGCTGTGGCCGTATTTTATCTGGAGTGCGGCAGGCGCTTATGTGAATTTCTGGGAGCGCACCGGCAGAAAACTTGAAATCGCCGATCCGACACCCACCAATATTATTGTGCCGAGACATGACTATCATAAAGGGTCGCGCATCGTTTCAATATCCGCCCGACGGCCGCACAGGAACG
>JAJRVZ010000048.1 GCA_024277055.1 Calditrichota bacterium | reverse complement strand
CGAATGCGAATCCCGCGAAAATCAATATATTGAACAAAACCATTGACCAGAGATCATAGTCATAAGATTCATGCATCGTTTATTCCTTCCATATCACCATTATAAGCTGAGAGCCATGTAAATTCCGGTATAAATTCGACCCCTTACAAAAACAGATATCCGCAAAACACCCTCGCCTCCGGTTCCGGTCCGTCCGTCACAGCCGCTGAGGTCCTTACGGCCTGCCGGTTGTTTACGAAAACAGCCGAAGATCAATTCAGTTCATCACGCATGCGTTCAAAATCTTCTTTACTGATTTCACCTTTCGCATAACGCGATTTCAATATTTCCAGGGCGGATGGTTCGCTATTGCCCTGACGTTTGAATTGTGAAAAATTGTTTATTAAAAACCAGCCTGCAATAATTATGATCAGTAACCAGATGATCCAGCCAAAGCCCATAAATCCAAATCCGTGCATCATGACGAATCCTCCTATTTATTCTCTGTTCAACCCTGTTACAAACTTGGTGCCATATATTGAATGGCAGCGTAACTCGCAGTTTTTATTCATGTTGCGCTCTTGATCGGATTTGGACCTGAAATAAAGGTGAAGATTATTCTACAGGGAACTGACGATTATTATACAACCGGGAAGAGCTGTTTTTCGGAAAAGATGAATAAAAACACCCCCCGAATCAACTCCGTATTTTGGTTGTCGCGGAGAAAATCCGGGGGAATTTTCAGTATAGGTACCGGTAACTATTCCTGCTATGGCAGGAGCGGTTCGGGATTACATCCCGTCCTTCATCATATCACAGCCGGGCATATCTTTTTCCAGTTTTTGCCTCTGATCGGTCGTGAGAAGAGACTGCATTTTCCGCGCGGTTTTATAGGCCGCCAGCTGAATATCGGTTTGTACGCTGTAATAGTCTTTCAACAAGTTTTTTACGGCTCCGGCATCGGCCTTGTCATTCAGCAGAGTCGCAATTTCCTTTTCATTTTTATCAAGAACGGCCTGCCTGTCTGTCTGCTGCTTCTCGAATTCGGCACGAAGGGCTTTCAGCTGTCCCGCCTGGGTATCTGAAAGATTCAATTGTGCCTGCCAGTCGGCGAGGTGATATACGATATGCATCGATTGATGAAAGGGACTGTTCATACCCATCATTCCTTTCATCATTTTGCCTTTTTTCATGTGCATTTTTCCCTTCATTCCTTCACCGCACATATTCCCCTTCTGCATCATCCCCTTATCGCCGGACATGCCGCCATGCATCATTCCCATGCCGGCATCTTCATTGGTTTTGGCAGTCTGCTCCTTTTCCGGATGATGTGCCTTATGATCCTGAGCCTGTAAGGGCATTGCAAAGTATCCGAATACCAGTACACTTAAAAAAACGATAAATGATTTCATGATAACCTCCTGATAAATTTTGAGTTTTGTTAAGTCAAATTCGAAGCAATGTGTTTCAATTATTGTGCCAGATAAGTAGCATGGATGTATCTGTATAAAAAACAGACAGGTACAGGTTCTGCGGAATCTGTCGGAATCTATAGAGTTGAATAATATTCTACAATTACCCTGATTGTTGCAGACTATTGTTCAATCGGGTGGAAACGGGTATGAGTCAATCGAAGTCTGTGGTCGCTTCCGGAGCGAAGGTTCAGGAAAACTTTTACGAAGGAGATTTATTTTTCAGATATGCGTAAATACGCCATTGTGCACGGATTTTTTCCCTGCGGTCATTACGAAAATTGTTGTTTTGTTTTTCATCCAGAATTCGCGCCCGTACATTGTCACGCCATTGAATATCAAGAAAATCCTGTAATTCCTGCTTTATTTCCGGCGCGTAGACCGGGCACGTAACTTCCACCCGGCGGTCCAGATTGCGGGTCATCCAGTCGGCGGAGGACAGGAAATACAACGGATCGCCACCATTGCCGAACACAAAAATACGAGAATGTTCGAGGAACTTGTCCACGATACTGATCGCTTCGATATTTTCACTCAACTCTTTCACTCCCGGAATGAGGGAAATCATACCGCGCACCAAAAGCCGGATCTTCACTCCGGACTGCGAAGCCCGGTACAGCAGATCGCCCATCTGATTATCGACCAGGTTGTTCAGTTTCAGGGTAATCCACGCCGGCTTACCCGCTGCCGCGAATTTGATCTCTTTCTTGATCAGCCGGGTCATTTCTTTTCGCATGAATTGCGGCGAGACGATAAGCGATTTGTAGGTATGGGACTTGTAATTGTTTTTCAAAAAGTCGAATATTTTGATCACATCCCTGGTTAATTTTTTGTCACTGGTGAACAGGCTGTGGTCGCTGTAAATCTTTGCCGTCCGTTCGTTGAAATTACCGGTGCCGATAATTGCGTACCGAACGGTTTTGTTTTTTTCCCGCCGGGAAATCAGGCATAATTTTGAATGCACCTTCAAACCGGGCACGCCGAAGATGATTTTCACCCCGGCATCCTGTAATTTGTTTGCCCAGAAAATATTGGCTTCTTCGTCGAAACGCGCTTGCAGTTCCAGCACGACGGTAACCTCTTTGCCGTTCTGCACGGCATTGATCAGAGCGTTCATTACGCTGGAATCGCGTGCCACGCGGTAAACGGTAAAATTAATCGACTCCACGGCCGGATCGATGGAGGCCTCGCGCAGCAGGTCGATTACCGCATGAAAGGACTGATAGGGAAAATGCAACAGGATATCCTGTTCACGCATGGCCCGGAACATACTTTGCTCGCCCGAAAAAGCCGGATGCTGCAACGGTTCGGTTCTTTCATATCGCAGCGATTCCATTCCCATATCGGGAAAGGAAACAAGGTCCCGGTTATTATGATATTTTGAACCGGCGATGGTTGTATCGGATTTATGCAGTTTCAGTTTTTTGAACAGTTCGCTTTGAATCGAATCGGGCAGGCGCGAGTCGTAGATCAGCCGAACCGGATTGCCGGCCTTTCGTTTTTTCAGGCTTTTGTTGATCTTGTCCAGGTAGCTCTGTGAAATGTCGTCATCGATGTCCAGCTCGGCGTCGCGGGTGATTTTTATGGTGTAAGCGGCGAAGGTATCACAGGCAAACATTTTGAATATCTGCGGCAGCCCGAAACGGATGACGTCATCCAGAAACATGATGTAGCGGTTTTTTCCCTCCTGCGGCAGGATGAGAAAGCGGGGCAGGGTTTCGGAAGGGATCTCCACCAGCGCGAAGGTCGACGGGATATCATTTTTGCTGTGGCTGAGATGAACGGCGAAATAGATCATACGATCCTTCAGTTCGGGAAAATCACTGGCCTGGTCGAGCATGATCGGAAACAGCTGCGGACGCACTTTCTCAGTGAAATATTGTAATACAAATTTTCCCTGTTTATCGTTCAGCTGTGTCTCGTCTATCAGGAAAATATGGTGCCTGCGCAGGTCGGAAATGATCTGTGTAAAAATACGGTCAAAATTTTTGTGCTGTTCGCGGGTAATTTCAGTAATCTGCTGCAAAATTTCCTGCGGGTCGTCACCGATCAGTTTTTTTGCTTTCTTACCGAGATGCACCAGCCGTTTCAATGTGGCTACACGCACCCGGTAGAATTCATCCAGGTTGGACGAACAAATACCGAGAAATTTTATTCGCTCAATGAGCGGCACGTCGGGATTAGCCGCTTCCTGCAGCACGCGGGCGTTGAACGACAGCCAGCTGATTTCCTTGTTAATGTATTTTTTCTTCATTATTAGCTACCTGTTTTCGCCAACTTATTTCATGGTTTTATAAAATACAATGCCTGTGTTAAGATTTTATTGGAAATTCCCTTTTAAATTGAAATTGAGAAATGGGTTGGTGGTGATTTTGTGTATCTGTTTATCGGCAATATGAAAATACGGAAATACGGAAATACAACTGATTGATGATTTAGGTATCTGTTTACCGGCCTGTCGGAAACCACTGGTAGACTGATTGATAATTAAACTAAAGCATCCTTGCCGTATTTACCATT
>JAJRVZ010000047.1 GCA_024277055.1 Calditrichota bacterium | reverse complement strand
GCGCCGAGGCCGACGGCGGTGAACGAGATAAACAGCGGGGCACCGCTGGAAGAGGCCATGGAAAGCGTTTTCCTGAAATTAAGCGATCTGACGGTGTCGGATCCCTGGCCGGACTGGCCCAGCAATCATGGCGAATTTGTAGTGAATGACGGCACCGGCGATATACGTGTTGATGACTGGTTCTTTAATTTCAACGGCCAGCGCGATTCGATATACGCATTGAACGCGACCATCGACTCGCTGTACGGTTTCGGCTATTTCAGTTTCAATTTCCCGAAAGTGATTCCGCGCGGAGATTATGATGTCTTCGGGTTGAGCACAACCATTCGTACGATCGATGAAACCGTTCCTGAAAATTTCGTTCTGGAACAGAATTATCCGAATCCGTTCAACCCGTCAACCTCGATCCGATTCAGTATACCGTCCGCAGAGCATGTGGTGTTGTCGGTGTACAACGTCCTCGGACAGGAGATAGCCCGGATAATGGATGCGGATATCCCGGCCGGCAATTACGAAGTGAAATGGAACGGTTTGAATGCAGGCGGGGTACAGGTTTCGAGTGGTGTGTACCTGTATCGAATTCAGGCGGGGAAAAATCAATCCTTGAAAAAAATGGTTTTAATCAGATAGCGGCAGGGTTGAAATACTTTAAAATTTTGTTGCAATCAGGCCCCGGCCCCACGGCCGGGGCTGTTAACAGCATGAAAGATTATCGGTAATCTACCCGAGTCCGATTGGTTGCATTTCAATTGAACGGAAACCAGCTGTGGTGCTTTAATGGTTATTATGAAATCACTATGAGAAACGTACGGAATTTAAATATCATCCTGTTAATTATCCTGGTCTGGTTTTGGTCCTGCGATGATAATAATCCCGGTGCTTCCGAAATTAACAGTCCACCGGAAACGCATATTTTTATCCAGCATCAGGATACACTGAATTATACCAGCAGCGTGCGTACCATAAGCTGGTTCGGGGATGATGCCGATGGCTTCGTTACCGGCTACTATTATACGTGGGCGGTAAATCCTTCCGACAGTGACTGGATTTTTACGGAAGAAAGGCAGGAAACGTTTCCGTTGAAAATAACCGGGCTGGATACGATTTACACCTTTCAGGTAAAAGCGATCGATGATGACGGCGCTGAAGACCCGACGCCGGCCAGACAGATGTTTCCGGTAAAAAATTCCGTACCGGTAATTGAATGGATCGGCAATCTTGCCGTTCCCGATACCTCTTTCACGGTGGTAACTTTTTTCTGGACCATTTCCGATATCGACGGCGATTCAACCATATCCACCTATGAGTGGGCACTCGATGATACATCTTCCGGCTGGAACAGCTATCCGGGTGATAATCCGCCGTTTCTGACTTTGCGGGAAGCGGACGGACTTACGCCGGGTGAACATGCTTTTTTTATCCGTGCTGTGGATCAGGCCGGTGCGCGCAGCAAAACCATCCGCATGCCTGAGAATGAAAATAATTTCTTCTTCATCAAACAACCGGTCGGGGAGGCGATCCTGATTGATGATTTTCTGCGCAGTGAAGCCGATGTATTTTACCGGGCGGTAATGGATACGATGTTCGGCGACTATTCCTACTGGAACATCAGGGAGAACCTGCCGCCGTCCAATATTCCGTTTACCGAAACCCTGAAACTGTTCAAATATATCATCTGGTATGCCGACCTGACGCCGCACCTGGCTGAAGCCCAAGCGGCTATACCCGAACTGCGGAAATTTTCAAACGATCCGTCGTACATTGCCCGCAAAATATTTTTTACCATGCAATTCAATACCGGCTTTGAAGCCGGGCAGGGCAATCCACTGGAATTTTCTCCCATCGCCGATCTGGGCACTTTTTTTAACCGCATCAGTCTGAATAAAGTGTTTTATCCCGACAGCAGTGATGGTTTTACCGCTTCACTGAGGCTTCCGCAACTGAACGTAAGCAAGACCGAATTCGGCGTGTTCTCACTGGTGCCGAAAGACAATGCCCATGTATTATATCGATATGATACAGGGCAGGGTGAAAACGATCCGGTGATGGCTGTGCTGGGAGAAAATGACAATACCGGTGAAAATGATTTTGTTTTTATCGGGTTTCCGGTGCAGAGTCTGAACAGCAATGGTAATGCGCCCCTGTTTATGAGCCGGATTTTCAGAAACGTTTTTGGATTACAGCGGTGATGCCTATGAAATTTTCACGATTATACCTGTTCATGATTCTGTCCGTTTATCTTTTCGCACAAAACCAACCCGGTAAAATATCCGGCGTAATCAGCGACGCCGAAACCGGTGAACCGCTGATCGGGGTCAATATTTCAGTAGAGGGTACCTATCTCGGCGCTTCTACCGATCTGGAGGGGTTTTATCTTATTGAAAATGTAAAATCGGGGGAATATTCGCTGGAAATCCAGTTTGTCGGGTATAAAGTGACCAAACGCACCGGCGTAAAGGTTGAAGCCGGAAAGAACTCGGTAGTGAATATTTCTTTGCAACCGACCATTCTGGCCCTGGGACAGGAAATTGTGGTTATTGGTGAAAAACCGCTTTTTGATATAAAGGAAACAGCCAGCTCAAAGACAATCAGCGGGGCGGAGATAGCAGGGAAGGCCATTGAAAACGTTCAGGGACTGATCGCCCAGCAAACCGGTGTGGTTGAAACGGATAACGAGATTCATATTCGCGGCAGCCGCACACACGAGACGGCCTACCTGCTGGATGATATTTCCGTACAGGACCCCCTGGCCGGTACCGGTTTTGGATTGAATCTCAGTAAAAATGCCATCGAAGAAGTCGAAGTAATGACCGGCGGTTACCGCGCAGAATACGGACAGGCGACTTCCGGTGTGATCAATGTACGAACCAAATCGGGTGGTGACACCTATTCCGGTTCCTTTTCCTATAAATCGGATCACCTGGGTATGTTTCGTGATCAATCCTTCAGTTTCAATTCGGATATTGTTGAAATGACATTCGGCGGTCCGGAACCGATAAGCGCCAAACTGTTTCCTTTTCTTGGGCTTGACCTTCCGGGTGAGTTTTACATTTTTACCAATTTGTACATGTTTATATCGGATGATTATACCCGTACCGCAGCGAAACAACTGAATTCTTCCATTTTTTACGGAACCCGTTTTGCGCCGCGGCAGAACAATAATTGGTCCGGTTTGTTCAAACTCACCTGGAAACTGAACCCTATAAATAAATTCGTTCTTACCTATAACAAGTCGGTTTCAATAAATCAAAATACACAATCACTGCAAACGCGGCAGAGTTACGAACCCCCGAATCCCGGCTTTCCGTATCAGTATTCGCAGATTCTGGATAATTTTAACACCATTACCCACAACAACGATCAGCTGTCCTTCAGCTGGACGCATACCCTGGACAAGGCAAATTTTTTCGATCTGAAGTTAAGCCGCTATTTTACCAACCTGCGCAGCGACAATGGGCACTGGACGAGCTACTCGCGGGCCCAGGATGTCACCCGCCTGCCGGTACAGTACTGGTATCCGGACAGCAATCGGGTTCGTGTCGTACCCGGGGACGGATTCTATGACGGCGGGAAAGCAAGTTTCTGGCATGATCATTTTGTTGACGAATGGACCTTGAAAGGTACCTTTACCAGTCATGCACTGGAAGACCACCAGATTAAAATAGGTTTCGAATCGCGTGTGCAGGAAATGCAACTGATCGATATCGTTGCCCCCTATCTTAATAACGGCTGGGGCAGCAGCCAGGATATCTACCGTGTTTTTCCGGCGATCGGAGGCGCCTACGTGCAGGACGATATTACCTTCAGCGGCATGATTCTGAATGCAGGCGTTCGGCTCGACTACTGGTTTCCCGGGAAATATGTGGACGATGCGATAAAAGATACTTCGCTGTTCATTCTCACGCCTGCCATGCGCCGGCAATACCGCAACGAGACTTTTACCCTGTTTGACCGCCATTATAAAATGCGAATCAGTCCGCGGATCGGAGTCAGCCATCCTGTCTCCAACAATATGATGTTGTTCTTCAACTACGGCCACTTTTCGAAATGGCCGAAGCCGCAGTTCGTTTACGCAAAACTTGGCCCGACCAGCGCCAGCGGCTCGTTTCAGAAATTCGGCAATCCCAATTTGAATCCGGAAACAACGGTGGCTTACGAACTGGGTATCCGAAATAAATTTACCGAAAATGATGTGCTCAGTATAACCGCGTATTACAAAGATATATTCGACTATATCCAAACCACGACGATCCGCGGCATTCCGCGTATCGGTTCGGCCGTATTTTATCTGAATCTGGATTATGCGCGCTCACGGGGAATAGAGGTGGATTACCGCACTCGAATCGGGCGAAATTTCAGTGCCGGCGTCGGCGGCTCCTATTCAATTATCACAACCAAAAATTCGTCTCCGAATGTTCAGGACCTGATCTATCTCGGGGTGATTGAAGAAGAACCGATCCGCGAAACCTTCGCGGTGTGGGATCGTCCCTGGCAGGCTAATCTGAGCCTGAATTATTTTAATCCGGAAAATGACAAATGGCAGCTTTTCGGCATTGATATGCCCACCGGCTGGAATATAAATTTTTACTGGCTGGCCATGGCCGGCAAGCGTTACACCCCGGCGGTTTTCGATCAGAATGATCCGCTGACCGGACAACCGTTATATTCAACTTCCCGTGACGAAGGGGATCAGTTCAGCAAAATTGCCGGAATCTGGAGCTGGGCCGACCTGAAATTTGAAAAATATTATAATGTTTTTTTGAATACAAGATTAACACTGTATTTTGAAATACTGAACCTGTTTAATTTTAAAAACACAAATATTGTAAATCCGGTAACCGGACGCGCCTATGAATACGGCGATCCCGTACCTTCCAGCTGGAATGACCCGCTTTTTCCGGATGTTTCATGGCCGATCAGCAGTCCGTTTCCCTACAACCCGGCACGTTACAAGAATCCCCGGAATATCAGAGCCGGCTTATCGGTAGAGTTTTGATGATGAAACGCACATCCTACATACTGGCTTTTTTTCTGTTGCCTTTTTTGCTGCAGGCGCAGCTGTTGCCCACTTTGGGCGCGCAGCGTGTCGGCACTTCAAGTGCACAGTTTCTGAAAATCGGCGTCGGTGCCCGGGCCGAAGCTTTCGGGCAGGCCTTCATCGCCGTTGCAAACGATGCCAGCGCCTTGTACTGGAATCCTGCCGGACTGGCGCAATTCACCGAAAACCAGGTCTATTTCGACCATACCCAATGGGTGGTGGATGTAAAAATCGAAAATGCGGGAATTGTGTATCACCTGGACGCCCTGAACACCATTGGCTTTTCTCTTACTTATCTGCACATGGCCGATATGGAAGAAACCACTGTTTTTCAGCCGTTAGGAACCGGCCAGTATTTCACCTTTTCCGATGCGTTATTCGGTGTTTCCTATGCACGACGAATGACGGATCAGTTCAGCTTCGGAGTGACTCTGAAGTCTTCTCGGGAGGATATTGCCGAAGTTTCAATGTCCTCTTTGCTGTTCGATCTGGGTACTTACTACCGTACCGGGTTCGCCAATACCCGCTTTGCTGTCAGTCTGTCCAATTTCGGAACGGACATTACACCGACCGGCTCTTTCCGGCAGAAGGATTTGAACAACCGGACGCACACGGTAAACAGTTTTCAATCGTTCGCACCGCCCACGATGTTTCGATTCGGTATTGCCAACGATTTTGAATTCGATGAAAACAACCGCCTGACCGCGGCGATACAACTCAATCATCCCAATGACAATTCGGAAAACATTAATTTCGGTGTAGAGTATATGTGGAACGGTTTTCTGGCATTGCGCGCCGGTTTTAAAACGGCACAGGTCGAAGAGGATTTTTCAGCCGGATTCGGATTAAGACAATCACTGAACATTGCAACGGTTCGGGTGGATTATGCATTCACCAATTTTGGTCGCCTGGGAACGGTGAACCGATTCAATTTTTTACTGGAATTCTGAAATGCGCTATTGGATGAAGATCGTTTTGATCGTACTGATCATCACCGGTTGTAAAAATGTAAAAATCGGCCTTCCGACGGTACCGAATACCGGGCTTGGCAATGTCGGGAAAGAAGTTTATGTGCAATTGCTTCCGGTGTGGGATGCGGAATTCGGTGTTGTTATGAATCAGCCGTCGGATATCATACTTGGTCTGGATAACCTGATTTATGTGTGTGATACCGGAAATAACCGCATCATCATGCTCGATATTCTTGGGGCCGTACAGGGTGTTTCACAACCCGTTGAAAACCCGCTGGCCATCACACAGGACAACCTGCTGAACCTGCTGATCGTCAACGGCACCAACAAGGTTTATAAGATTGATCTCGTCAGTCATAATCACCGGATCGGGCAGGCGCCGGTGGAGGTTGTGCACGAATACAGCCAGAACAGCAGCCTGGTTTACAGGGGAATTACCGCCTACTTTTACGAAGGCAGGCACCGAGCCTATGCCGCCGCAGTGGATGCGGACGATTCGACTTACGGCGATATCATAGATTTCGAGTTTTTTGAAAAAAATGCCGTGGAAAACCAGCTGATAAGACGCGGGCCGCTTCCTCTTTTTCGGGAAGGTCAGGGACTTTTTGTCGTGAAGCAACCGACTACGGTACAAAGCCAACGCTACGGCCGGCTGGATTTTCTTTTTGGTCACGTGGGGGAAAATAATTTTAAAGTACAGGGAGTCGCAGCTTTCGGGTCGGGGCAGGAATTGACCCTCGGACCGAATACCGCTTATATTAATAATGATCTGTATACCGTCGGTGGTTTTTTGCATCCGATAGATATCGAAGTTGATAACAGCGGTTTCATCTTCGTACTGGATCAAAGAAGCGATACCGGGCATCCCTACAATGTCTATCGATACAATCCGGCCGGGAAACTGCTGCAATCCTTCGGCGGTGAGGAACTGTTCGGAAATGATTCTGATTTAAAACCGCTGAATAATCCTTCCGGTATTGCCGTAACCCTCGGCGGTGTCGACCCCACCGTGTATATCTGTGACAGCGGAAATAACAGAATATTACTGTTTCGTCTGAATACGGAACTCGACTGATTTTATCATTTTAAAGCAACTATTTCTTCGAATACAGGTTAAATCGAGAAAAGGATCTAATTCCATCGGAAGGAACATGGTCGTACAAATATAAGGAGTATGCCATGTTAACCTCGGTTCGCATTACAATTCTCTGTGAAAATCGCGTAAATAATCCCCGGCTGGTAGCGGAACAGGGGCTGTCGTTGTTTGTTGAAACCGAAAACGGTAATATCCTGTTCGATTGCGGTCAAACGGATGCCCTTGTGGGCAATGCATCCGAATGCGGGGTTGAGTTGCAAAACACCCGCTGCCTGTTCCTGAGTCATGGTCATTACGATCATTGCGGAGGGTTACCCGCCTTGTTGCATCGCCACGGAAAAATTTCCGTTTATTGCCATCCGGTTCTGATCAATAAGAAGTACCGTGTTTACCCGGAGGGCAGGCTGGACATCGGCGTGCCATGGGAACCACCAAATATCGAGAATATGGGTGCGGAATTCAATTTTACGGCCCATAAACAGGAATTGCTGCCCGATGTATGGATCAGCGGAGAAATCCCGAGAAAAGCCGAGTTTGAGCAGATTGATGAATCTTACCAGCAAAGGGTACGTGAAAGTTATATCACCGACGAATTACACGATGATATGGCCCTTATTTTAAATACGAAAAAGGGATTGATCGTCTTAATGGGGTGCGGACACGCCGGAACGATCAACACCCTGAAACATGCGATGCGCATAACCGGCAATAAGACGATATTTGCAGTCATCGGCGGCATGCATCTCTACCAGGCAGATCAACAAAAAATCGATCGTGTAGCGCATGCGCTGGAAGAATTGAATCCCGAATACCTGGTTCCGCTGCACTGTACGGGATTCAAAATGATTCGGCGAATGTTTGATATATTCAGAGAACGGGTTCAATTACTCCAGGTCGGAAACCGTTTCAGCATGCAATAACCAACTGTTTTTTATAATAATTGAGAATTGGCGCAACTTACTGTTTCGGAATAAATCGTATCAGGCATTTATGAGTTTTATTTTGGAAATTGAAATCGAAGACTATGTTTGATTTGGATACGGCACTCAAAATAGCCGTTAAAGTTCATTTCGGTCAAAAGGACCGTTACGGCAAACCGTATATTTTGCATGTCCTGCGGGTCATGAGCCGGGTTAATACTGATGAAGAGAGACTTGTGGCGGTATTACATGATGTGATCGAAGATTCTTCAATGACCGAACAGGATATCCGCAAGGCCGGATTCTCCGAAAGGGTAATCGATGCAGTGGTTGCCCTCAGCAGGAGAGAAGGGGAGCACTGGAATTCCTATATTGAAAGAGTCAAGCGTAATCCCCTCGCGGTGCGGGTGAAGCTGGCGGATTTGCTGGATAATATGGAGCTGAGTCGTATCGACAAAATTAGCGATGACTCTTTGCAACGTCTGGATCGATATCTGCAGGCTTATCACGCACTTAAAACTGCATCGGAATAAATCAAAATGCGGTAACCTTTTATTTTTTTAAACGTAGGGAAAATATCCGCAGGAATTTTTCGGAGATAACATGCTAAAAAAAATCCTTTTGTTGCTGGTCATAGGGGCTTTTCCCGTTTTGGCCAATCTTCATGCAGACCACATTGATTTTTTACTGAACAAATATCATAAACTGGGAAGATTCGAAGGCTCCGTGCTGGTTGCCGAGCATGGCAAGATAATCTATGCACGGGGGATAGGTTTGGCGGACAGAAAGCAAGGTATAAGAAACGAAACATCGACACGTTTCAGAATAGCTTCCATGACCAAGGCCTTTACTTCTGCTTTGATTTTAAAACTGGCCGAGGAGGGCAGGCTTGATATCCATGCTTCCCTGTGCGAGTATCTTCCTGAATTTCCCGCAGAAAAAGGGGAACACATCACGCTTCATCATTTAATGAACAATACCTCGGGTTTGCAGGACTACACCAATATACCCGGATTTTACAAGAACCGCACGGCCGAAAGCTATACCCCGCAACAGCTGGTTGATTTGATCATTGATCTGCCTGTTCTGGCTGAACCGGGTAAAACCTTCAATTACAACAATTCAAATTTCATCCTGCTTGGAATGATCATCGAAAAGATTACCGGAAAAAGTTACGGTCAGGTATTAAAGGAAAAAATTCTTGAGCCCCTGCAAATGAGCAATACGGGTTATGATTTACCGGGTAACCGCCGTCCGAATCAGGCGATCGGCTATAACCGGACCCTGTTGGGTTTTCAGGAAGCGGATTATATGGATCTATCGAGCATGTATGCGGCGGCCGGCTTGTATTCTACCGTTGAAGATTTGTTCAAGTGGGACAGGGCATTGCAGACCGATAAACTGCTTTCATCGGAATCCCGTGATAAAATGTTCAGCATGAATAATTTCGGATACGGCTACGGATGGTCCGTCGTTAAGGCGGTAGTCGGCGCCTATTCCGATACCTTAAAGGTGATTACCCACAACGGCGGTCTGAAGGGTTTTACATCCAGGATCGTGCGTATTCCCAAGGATGAAACGGTAATAATTCTGTTGCGCAATAGTTCCGGTAGAGGAATTACAGAGATCGGTGATAAGATCATGGCCATTTTGTATGATCAGCCCTACCAAATACCCAGTAGAAGCGCGGCAGAAGAAGTTGCCGCAGAAATGATCACCAAAAGTACGAAAGCCGGCCTTAAAAAATATGAACAATTAAAAGTGGCCGACTCTGCGGAATATACATTTGCCGAGGCGGATTTTAACCGGGTCGGCTATCTGTTGCTGAACATGAATAAATTTGATGAAGCAATTGAGATTTTTAAGATAAACGTTCTGGCCTTTCCGAATTCCGCCAATACCTACGATAGCCTGGGAGAGGCCTACATGGTTGCCGGATATAGCGATCTGGCCATTATGTATTATAATCTTTCCTTGCAAAAAATTCCGAATGACACTAATTTGAACCGGGAATTTAAAGAACAACTTAAGAAGAACGCCCTGGCGAAACTAAACCGGTTACGTTCAAATTAGGAAGGTATTATGTCCGAAACACCCCGTCGTCCGACCTGGGACGAATATTTTATCAAACTTGTGGACGAAGTTTCTCTGCGTGCCACCTGTGATCGGGGCCGCAGCGGTTGTGTAATCGTTAAAGACAAGCGGATTCTCTGCACCGGTTATGTCGGCTCCCCTCCGGGATTTCCTCATTGTGACGAGGCCGGCCATCTTTTCAAAAA
Source organism: Calditrichota bacterium (assembly GCA_024277055.1). GTDB lineage: Bacteria > Calditrichota > Calditrichia > JAJRVZ01 > JAJRVZ01 > JAJRVZ01. The sequence continues at coordinate 31,983 of JAJRVZ010000047.1, read as the reverse complement.
AGTTATTGATGATGACGGTACCGAGCGACAACATTGCATGCGCACCATTCATGCAGAACAGAATGCAATCTGCCAGGCGGCAAGATGGGGTATTTCCCTTGAAGAAACAACGCTGTATTGTACCATGGAACCCTGCAGGGTATGTGCAATGCTGATAATCAGTGTCGGAATAAGAAAAGTCGTGGCGAAAAAGCGTTATCATGCCGCACAGGATACCCGTCAGCTTTTTGAGCAGGCCGGTGTTGAGCTGGTAGTCATGCTCGATGAGCAGGAAACCTATTGAAAAAATACTCCTCTTTGATTTTTATGATTGTTGATGGTCCAGATTTTAGTCTTTTCCGAAGTTTGATTTAAATTTATAATTTCATATTTTTCCGAATATTCTCCGGGAAATTAATATGAAATATGATTTTGATGTAATCATAATCGGTGCGGGTCTTGCCGGGCTGGTAACCGCAATCGAATTACTGGAATCCGATAAAAGGGTTCTGCTGCTTGACCGTGATTCCCCGGAACGTATCGGCGGGTTGGCGCGGGAATCATTTGGGGGTATCATGATGGTCGATACTCCACATCAGCGCAAGTCGAAAATTATGGATTCCCCGGAGACGGCCCTGAAGGACTGGCTGAGTTATGCTGAATTTGAAAATGGCGATGAATGGCCGCGGAAATGGGCGGAATTCTATGTGCATAATTCAAAAGAATTAATCTGGGACTGGCTTTCGCCGAAGAAGGTTAGCTTTCTTCCCGTCGTCAACTGGCCGGAAAGAGGGATGGATATTCCCGGAAACAGTCTTCCGCGTTGGCACATTGTCTGGGGGACGGGATACGGACTGGTTGAATCGGTTCTGAATTTCCTGAGGCGGCATCCAAATCGTAACAATCTGGAAATACGCTTTGAACACCGGGTTGAAGAAATTCTGTTTTCAAACAAGCGGGCGTACGGTTGCCGGGGTGTGCTTGAAGGAAACGGTCGGCCCTTTGAAGCGAAAGCAGATGTAATCGTTATTGCCGTCGGCGGGATTTGCGGCGGTGATTTAAGCAAGGTTAAAGAACACTGGCACAAAGATTTTTCAACGGTACCGGAGCATTTGCTAAACGGTTCTCACCGGTTTGCCGATGGAATGCTTCATGAAGCTGTGCGTAAAATTGGGGGTAATCTTACCCATCTCGATCTGCAATGGCATTATGCAGCAGGGATAAAGCATCCCCGTCCCGACAGGGCAAATCATGGACTGAGTCTGGTGCCGCCAAGGTCGGCTTTGTGGTTCAGCGCCAGTGGTTCACGCATTGGACCGCCTCCCCTGATTGGTTATACGGACACACGTTTTCTGGTGCGGACAATCTGTGAATTACCGGGGCAGTTCTCCTGGCATATCATGAATATGAAAATTGCCGCCCGTGAACTGGCTGTCTCCGGTAGTGACTATATGACTGCTTTTCGAAATAAAAGCAAGTTTGGATTGATAAAAGGAGTGTTGTTCGGAAACAAACAACTGGTCAGGCGACTGATTAACGAGTCGGATGATTTTATCATTGCTGATTCTCCGGATGAACTGGCGGCTAAAATAAATATGTCCAATCTGGGGTACAGTTTTGATGCCGATCGATTCAAAAGGGATATTGCAGCCTATGATGAAGAAACAAAAAAGGATTCACCGGATTTCAGCGATGACCAGTTGAAAAAACTGTCCCTTTTCCGGCAGTATCGGGGAGACCGTATGCGTTTGTGCCGGTTTCAGGCTATCGATGATCCCGGGGCACGGCCGTTAATCGCCGTTCGGCAGTTCATTTTGACACGCAAAAGCCTCGGAGGCATTCAGACCGATTTGGAGTGTCGTGTTTTAGATGCAAAAGGTGAAGCGATATCCGGTTTGTTTGCCGTAGGTGAGGCTGCCGGATTCGGCGGTGGAGGTATTCACGGCAAGCGGTCGCTTGAAGGTACTTTTCTCGGCAGCTGTATCATTACCGGGCAGGTAGCCGCGAGGAGTATTAAAGCCTGATGAACAAAAATAAGATACTGAAGATGAAAAGATCGAGGACTAAAATGAAAAATCAATTTATGCAGCTCTGCTGGAAATGACAATGTCTGTTTCGATTCCAAAAGCTGCGACCGGGGCATGGCTGCTGAGATATGCACTCGAACATCTGCCGGTCAAATTTACCTTCGGCATACCCGGCTTGCAAAATACCGAAATATACGATGAATTGAATAAATCCGAAAAAATCACTCCGGTGCTGGTTACGCATGAAGGTGGAGCATCATTTATGGCCGACGGCGTAAGCCGCACAAGCGAAGGGGTCGGTACGCTTTTAATTGTTCCGGCAGCAGGGGTAACCCACGCCATGAGCGGAATTGCCGAAGCCTTTCTTGACGGTGTGCCCATGCTGATTATTTCCGGCGGCATACGTCGCGATTCAGGCATGCACTATCAGCTGCACCAGTGGGATCAGCATTCGGTTTTGGCTGAAACAACCAAAGCAACCTTTTTAATCAAAAAGCACAGAGAGATTGTTCCAACCGTTTTTGAAGCCTTTCGGATTGCTGTTGAAGGCGAACCGGGTCCCGTCTTCATCGAAATACCGGTTAATATTCAGCTGTTTAAAGGTGAAGTCGGAGAATTGCCGAATTATGTTCCGGCGGGCACAGCCGATTTGCCGAAGATAAAATTGATAGAACAGGCGGTTGAACTTTTACTTCAGGGAGAAAAACCCGGGTTGTTCGTGGGCTGGGGTTGTCGCAATTGTACGAAAGAACTGGTTGAACTTGCAGAGACACTCAACGCGCCGGTGGCTACCACGTTACAGGGTTTAAGCGTTTTCCCCGCTGATCATCCTTTGCACACGGGGATGGGGTTCGGAGCCAGTGCGGTACCCGCCGCTGAAAATGCATTCAGGGATTGTGATGTGCTGCTGGCTGTCGGTGTTCGTTTTGCTGAAATACCGACCGGTAGTTTCGGAGTGCGGGTACCGGACGATTTGATTCATATTGATATTAACCCGAAGGTGTTCGATAAAAATTATCCGGCAAGAATTGCACTGGCCGGGGATGCGGGTTTGATTTTAGAAAAAATGAACCGCCTTTTACAAACCAGACAATTTCCACCAAAAAATCCGGGTCTGGCTGACAAAATAGCGAATGACAAGGCAGCTTACAGAGATGAGTGGATGGGATTGAAAACCGATCGCGTTAATCCCGCTTTATTCTTCGGGGAGCTGAGGACACAGTTGGAAGATGACGCTTATATGGTTGTAGATGACGGAAACCATACGTTTCTGGCCGCTGAACTTTTTCCGGTTTTCCGTTCCGGCCATTTCATTTCACCGACTGATTTCAATTGCATGGGGTACTGCATCCCGGCGGCAATCGGTGTTAAACTTGCCAACCCCGGGAAACAGGTGGTCGGTATTGTGGGTGACGGGGCCTTCCTGATGACCTGCATGGAAATCCTTACGGCGGCAATCAATAATCTCGGCGTTATTTATTTTGTATTCCATGACGGGGAATTGTCCCAGATTTCGCAGGGGCAGGAAATTCCCTACAACCGAAAAACCTGCAGCATTCTCGGCACGATCGATATCGGCGGTGTGGCAAAAGCGACCGGTGCGGCATTTCTGACCATGAACAGGCAGGATGAAATTGCACCGATAATCAGCGAGTCTCTTAAAATCAGTGAAAACGGGCAACCGGTCATCGTTGATGTGGCTGTCGATTATTCTAAGCGCACACGGTTTACGAAAGGAGTAGTGGAAACCGTTCTGAAACGATTCCCGGTCGGAGACAAGTTCCGATTCGTCGGCAGGGCACTGTTGAGGAAAGTAACCGGCTAACCCGGAGACAACCGTTAAATCGGCGGTTGTTTAGTCAATTCATCCGGCCTTCAAAAAAAGCCATGACAGGAAGAACCCGCCATGGCTTTAGAAAAGTCACCGTTAATCAAACCGTTTTATTATAGAAAATCATTTTTAAAACCGTTTGCATCTTTCAGTTTGCTGATAAAATCTTTGTAGGCTTCATTGTAACGGGTACTCAGCAACTTTTTTTCGATTTCATCATGAACCTCTGCAAAGGGGCGGGTTTCCTTCTGCCGTCCCTCAATTTTCAGAATATGATAACCGTACTGTGTTTCGACAATATCGCTGAGTTCGCCGACGGGAATATTGAACGCGGCATCTTCAAAGGGTTTTACCATCTGGCCACGGGGAAAATTTTCATAAAGTCCGCCTTTGTTTTTGGAACCGGGGTCTTCACTGAATTCTTTGGCTAATTTGGCAAAATCCTCACCTTTGCGGGCGCGATCAAGTACACCCTGCATTTTTTCACGGATCAGGGCTTTCTCTTCATCGCTTTTACCGGTGGTCATCATGAGAATATGTCGTACAGATGCAGTTTTGTCCTCATTGTAAGCCTTTTTAATATCTTCTTCGCTGACCGTTGCCTTCTCTACAATCTGTGAATCGACAAACTTTTTTATCAACATTCCGTCATGGACATCTTTTCTGACAATATCCATGGATACGTTGCTGGCGGCCAGCATTTCTTTGTATTTTTCTTCACCGCCGGCACGCTCATATTCTTGCGTCAAAAAACTGTCTATTTTTGCCTCGGAAAGGGTAACCCCTTTGGCGGCGGCCTCACCGAGCAGCAAGCGGTTAATGGCAATATTTTCGGCTATCTGACCGAATACCCGCCGCAACCTGGCTTCGTCCAGTGAAATGAATCTCGGAATTTGGCGTTTGTATTTGGTGTCAATTTCGAGAACCACATCATTGGTTGAAACGACGAAGTCATTGGTTGTAACGATGGTTTTACCTTTATCCGGATCGATATCCGCCAGTTTTGCAGACAAATCCTGAGCCAGCTTATATGCGGAAGATTCCTTTTCCAGTTGCGCAGTCTGCTTGCCGCTGTCACAAGCTGCCAACAACAGCAGGAAAGCCATCGCAGAAATTAAATACTTCATTTCTTTCTCCGTTAATTAATAAAGCGTTAAGTATACAAATTAAAATCTTCAAATCCTAAACTTGGTCTGAAAAAGTTATGTTTTCAGAAAAGCACTTTTGAAACTTAAAAAATTCTGAACTTTACGCTTGTTTACTGAAACCTGACGGTGATTGGTTCGTATTACGATTGTTCCTTTAAAAAAAAATCCGCAAATTATTATAGATCGCCTGAAATTAAGTTAACACGGGCGCAGTTGTAATTGCGGTTTCAGATGCCACAAAAACGAAAGCACCGTTGCAAAACAATATACCCATAGAAAACTGGTTGCCGGTAACACGGTCCGATATGGATAAACGCGGGTGGGAGAGCGTTGATGTAATCATCGTCAGCGGGGATGCTTATGTTGACCACCCTGCGTTTGGTTCTGCGGTTATTGGACGATTGCTGGAAAAAGAAGGTTTACGCGTGGCAATCCTTGCCCAGCCGAACTGGCGCGATGATTTGCGTGACTTTAAAAAACTGGGAAAACCGGAACTGTTTTTTGGGGTAACCGCCGGAAACATGGACTCGATGGTTAATCACTATACCGCCAACCGCCGCCTGCGCTCCAACGATGCCTATACGCCCGGCGGCAAAGCCGGATTTCGCCCGGATTATGCTTCAATCGTCTATTGTCAAATTCTGAAAGCTCTTTACCCTGATGTCCCGATAGTACTTGGCGGGATTGAAGCAAGCCTTCGCCGGGTAACGCATTACGATTACTGGTCGGATTGCCTGAAACCTCCCATTCTTGCCGACAGCAACGCCGATTTGCTGGTTTATGGTATGGGCGAATTGCCCCTGCTTGAAATCGTTCACCTGATGAAAAAGGGTGTACCGTTCCGATCACTCAGTACGATACCGCAAACGGCCTTTTTGCAGGATTTACAATCCGGGTTACCAAAAAACCGCCGATGGGAAACTTTTGAGCTGACGGCACATGAAACCTGTTTGAAAGATAAAAAACAATTTGCGCGCAATTTCAAGTATATTGAACAGGAGTCCAATAAAATCCATGCCAGGCGCCTGGTGCAGGCCGTTGGCAATCAGCGACTGGTTATCAACCCGCCGTACCCTCCAATGACCGAAAAACAGATAGACGCCGCTTTCGACCTACCCTACACGCGCTTGCCGCATCCCCGTTATCAGAAACGCGGACCGATTCCCGCCTTTGAAATGATAAAATTTTCAGTGAATATGCACCGCGGCTGCTTCGGCGGTTGCAGTTTTTGCACTATTTCGGCACACCAGGGAAAATTTATCGCCAGCCGTTCGCAGGATTCGATTCTGAAAGAAGTGGATAAAATAACCCGAATGCCCGATTTCAAAGGCTACCTTTCCGACCTGGGAGGTCCCTCGGGAAATATGTATAAAATGCAGGGTAAAGACCTGTCCGTTTGTGAACGCTGTGTAGCACCTTCCTGCATCCACCCGACCGTTTGCCAGAATCTGGATACTTCGCATGAAGCAATGCTGGAAATTTACCGTAAAGTTAATGATCATCCGAAGATAAAAAAGGCAATTGTATCCAGCGGTATCCGCTACGATATTTCCCTTAACCAGCCGGAATATATTGAGCAGCTGGTTACACACCATGTTTCAGGTCGGTTGAAAGTGGCGCCCGAACATACCGATCCGGGTGTGCTCAAACAAATGCGCAAGCCGAAATTCGATACATTCTACCGGTTTAAAGATCAATTCGATTCCCTCTGCAAAAAGAATGGACTGAATCAGCAAATAATTCCGTACTTCATTTCCAGTCATCCGGGTTGCGGAAACCGGGAAATGGCCGACCTGGCTGTAAAAACCAAAGAGCTGGGCTATAAACTTGAGCAGATTCAGGATTTTACTCCGACGCCGATGACCGTGGCAACCGTGGTCTATTATTCCGGCTATCACCCTTATTCATTAAAAAAAGTACCGGTGGCTCGAACACGGTCGGAAAAATTAAGCCAAAGACAATTTTTTTTCTGGTATAAATCTGAGAATCGTAAACAGCTGGAGCAAAAATTGCGTCAAATGGGACGGGAGGATTTAATCGAACGACTTTATGGTAAAATGAAAAGAACTTCCGGAAAAAGGAAAATTCATGAGAAACGTAACACGCACATTAAACAAAGGGAGGAGTCATGACAGGTAAACCACGGTTAGTTGTACTGATTGCGTTGATCGCGCTATTCAGCATTTCAGCCTCAGCGCAAAAATACAACATTTTCAGAAAAACGCTTGACAACGGACTCGACGTAATAGTTATCGAAAACCACCAGGTACCGCTGGTCACGGTGGAAATCGATGTAAAAAACGGCGCCTATACCGAGTCACCGGAATTCGATGGTCTGTCCCATCTTTATGAGCACATGTTTTTCAAGGCAAACAAAAAGATTCCGAACCAGGAACGGTATATGGAACGGCTGCGTGAGTTGGGAGCTTCCTGGAACGGTACAACAAGTCATGAGCGGGTTAACTACTTTTTCACCGTTCCCAAGGAAAACACGGAAGCGGCTATGGTGTTCATGTACGACGCAATAACAGGTCCATTATTCCAACAGGAGGAACTGGTGCGTGAACGTCCTGTTGTAACCGGAGAATATGACCGTAATGAATCAAACCCGTTCTTTCATCTCAGCAGGGCGGTAGATAAAAAGGTTTGGTGGAAATACTTCAGCCGCAAAAATGTAATCGGAGACCGTGAAGTTATCCTGAATACAACTACGGAAAAAATGCAGACCATTCAGGACCGTTACTATATCCCGAATAATTCCGCATTATTGCTGGCCGGTGATATAACTCCGGAGCAGGGTTTTCAGTTGGCGGAAAAGGTATTCAGTTCCTGGAAGCGGGGTGATGATCCGTTTAAAAAATACAAAATACCGGAGCATCCTCCGATTCAAAAAACGGAAACTGTTATTGTTGAAAAACCCGTAAATGCTGTAGTAATGCAGGTAGCGTGGCAAGGGCCGAGCGTTAGTAAAGATCCGCAGGCAACCTATGCCGCTGATGTACTTTCCTTCATTCTAGGGCAAAAAACTTCGAAATTTCACAAAAACCTGGTGGAAAGCGGACTGGCATATTTTGTCAATTTCGGCTATTACACGCTGAATCATACCGGTCCGATAACACTGACCGTTCAAACTTCCGCCGATAAATTCGAGGGCTGTAAAAAAGCCGTTTTCGCCGAGCTGGATGCCATGAGCTCCGAAGATTATTTTACCGACGAACAATTGCAAAATGCCAAAACCATTTTGTCCATTGATGAAAAATACGGCCGCGAACGTCCTTCGCAGTTTGTTCACTCCGTTGGTTTCTGGTGGGCGGTCGCCGGTCTGGATTACTATCTGAACTATGTCGACAATCTCAATAAAGTTACCCGCAAAGATATCAAAAGGTATATTGACACATACGTAAAAGATAAAAAACACGTCATCGGTGTGCTGGTGTCTCCAAAAGACCGCCAGACGCTGGGACTATAGGAGGGCACATCATGAAAAAGATAATAATTGTTTTACTTGCCGTTTTTTCTGTTGCTGCCACAGCCGGTGAGGCGCAGTCATTTGACGTGAACGGGCTGAAAATAATTTTCAAGCAAAATTCCGCAACGGATATTATTGCTGCTCAAATGTATTTCAGAGGCGGCACAACTGTTCTGAATAACCGGCTGGCCGGTATTGAAGGATTTGCGCTGCAGGTAGCGCGCAAAGCTACAACCAATTTTCCGAAAGAAAAAATGAACGCCGCGCTGGAGAGCATGAATACACGCATCAGTTCTTCCAGTACCATGGACTATTCTAATTTGTCCATGTTGTGTGTGAAAGACAATTTCGAAAGATCATGGGATATTTTTTCCGATATACTGTTAAATCCCTCCTTCGAAAGCGATGATGTGGAATTGGTGAGAGAACAGATTCTGGCCAATATCAAGCAGAGCAAAGATAATCCCGACGCCTATCTCAGAAATCTTATCCGCAAGGCCTTCTACCTGGACCATCCCTATGAAATTGATGTAACCGGCACTATGGAATCGGTTTCCGGTTTTTCGGGCGGGGAATTAAAATCCTATTTGAAGGGAAGGGTTACCGCTTCGGATATGCTGCTGGTGGTTGTCGGAAACACGACAGTAGCCGAATTACGGGAACTGGTGGAGAAAAGTTTTGGTGAATTGCCGAAAGGAAATTACAGGCCGGTATTACCGCCTGCAGTGCAGCACGATGTACCGAGTCTGAAGATCGTGAAACGGGAACTGCCGACGAACTATATCCAGGGATATTTCCCGGCTCCCGCATTTGGGAGTGAGGAAAGCTATGCCATGAGCATTGCAGGTTCCATTTTACGGGATCGGTTGTTTGAAGAAGTTCGCACAAAGCGGAATCTATCCTATGCACCGAGTGGCGGTTACGGTGGTTCATTTTCGAATTACGGCTATATTTATGTAACGGCAGTGGAGCCGGATACGACGATTAAGGTAATGCAGGCCGAACTGAAACGGCTGCAGGATGAAATGATCAGCGAAAAAGAACTCAAGGATAAAATATCGGTATTCATTACCCGCTATTATCTCGGTAATGAAACAAACCAATCCCAGGCCTCTCTGCTGGCGCGTTACGAATTAAGCGGAGCCGGTTATGAAACCGCAGAAAAATTCATCGGAAATCTGCGAAAAGTTTCCGCTAAAGAGGTACAGAAGGTTTGCAAAAAATATATTCATAATTTGCAATTTGTACTGATCGGTAATCCGCCGAAATTAAATACCGCTGCATTTTTAATGTAACGGTTTATAATTCCGGAAAGCCCTTTCGCGAAGAGAACGAAAGGGCTTTTTATTTTTTTTATGAGAATCCGTTTTTTTCCGCTTTTCTTTTTGTAAAATCATTGCTAATTTTAAGCTCTTCAAATCAACAACAAAAGGACTTATCGATCTATCTAACCATCTGAGGATTTCATGAAACACATACTGGTTTTAGGTGCAGGGAAAAGCACACCCTATTTGATCAATTATTTGCTGGAAAGAGCCGAAAAATATGATTGGTTCATTACCGTTGGTGATGTGAACAAAGAACTTACCCGAAAGGCGGTGGGACGACATCCCCGAAGCAGTTCAATCATGTTTGACGTAAATGATACCGAAATGCGCGAAGCACAAATCGCCAAAGCGGATGTGGTGGTCAACTTTTTGCCGCCGACTTTCCAGTATATCCTTGCCCTTGATTGTATAAAACAGCGCAAGCACATGATAACGGCTTCCTATCAGGATATTCGTATGGCGGATATCAATGCCGATGCCCAGCGACACGGCGTCCTCGTTTTAAATGAAATGGGACTGGACCCAGGGATCGATCATATGTCGGCTATGTCTGTTATTCAACAGGTCAAAAAAGAAGGTGCTGAAATTGAAGCATTTCGCTCCTATGGCAGTGGCCTGCCGGCACCGGACTCTATCGACAATCCCCTGAAATATGCCATCACCTGGAATCCGAGAAACGTAGTAATGGCCGGTGAAACGGGAGCACAGTATTTGTACAAAGGAAAAATCAAAATTCTTCCGTGGCATGAAGTTTTTCAGCGTACATGGCGGATAGAGCTGGAGGGTATCGGAACACTTGAAGCGTATCCCAACCGGGATTCCATGCTGTACATGAAATTATTCGGGCTTGAAAAGGTACACACCATGATTCGCGGTACATTAAGATATCCCGGCTGGAGCGAAACCTGGCTGCAGGTGGTACGACTGGGGTTGCCGAATGAATCGATCAGAATTTCCGGCCTCAGAAGAAAAACCTATAGAGAACTGGTGGAGATGTTTCTGCCGTTACACGATCCCGGCCCCAGCCTGGAGCAGCGCGTGGCAAATTTCTTGAATATCAGCCCCACAGGCAACATAATGGAAAAACTGCAGTGGCTCGGGCTGTTTTCCGATGAAAAAATTCGAACGGCCGGCAATACCAGCGCCGAAGTGCTGGCGGATCTTCTCAGCCGGAAATTGCAGCTAACGGAAAATCAAAAAGATATGGTGGCCATCGTTCATGAACTTACGGTTAAATATCCCGGCAACGGAAGACAGCGAACAAAAATAAGATCGACTATGATTGAATATGGTAAGCCCGGAGGATTCACGGCTATTGCCAAAACGGTCGGGCTTCCCGCTGCCATTGCCACCAAACTTTTACTGACGGGTGAGCTGCCGATTTGCGGTTGCCATATCCCTACGCATCAGGCGATTTATACCCGGGTTCTTCCGGAACTCGAAAAACATGGAATTATCTTTAAAGAAACCAGAACCGATATCGAAAAATAATACTCTGGAGATCAGACCGGAGAATAGTGTGAAATGCCGATTGAATACCGTATAGATAAAAAACGGAAAATTGTGCTTACGGTTGCAAGGGATTCGTTATCAGATGAAGAATTACTGGAACACAAAAATATACTGATGGCCGATCCGGAATTTGAAAAAGGAATGGTGGAGCTTTCCGACGTTCGTGCCGTTACGCATTTCAATCTTTCCACAGCGGCGATTGACGACCTGGTCAGCGCGGACCGGCAAAAACATCCCAAACTGGAAGGTTACCGGTTGGCTATAGTCGTACCCGATGATCTTGGATTCGGTCTGGCGCGAATGTATGGGGTCAGGACCGAATTGAACGTGCCGGTGGGTATTTTCAGGGATATGAATGAAGCAATGGCCTGGCTTGGTATAAAATACAGCCCGGACGAATAATGCTTTCGTTTTCCCGCGCAGATTTCAAAATTCAATTAAATTTTATTATGACGAATCACAGGGTCGGGACTGCACGGACACCCGGATTTCCTGTACTGGATTCATGACCGGACTTTCTTCCCGAAGTTTTCATCAACGGGCAGGAACTTTAACGTAATGAACGCCGGAAGGGTTGCGATCAACACCCAGATGAAAAAACTTTTATAACCGATTACCTCCTGTAGCCACCCGCTGAACATTCCCGGAATCATCATTCCCAAAGCCATAAAGCCGGTTGTGATGGCAAAATGGGCGGTTTTATGCTCGCCCTCGGAAATATAGATCATGTACAACATATAAGCAGTAAATCCGAAGCCGTAGCCGAACTGTTCGATGCCAACCATCAGATTAATGATGAAAAAATTATCCGGCTGGGCATAGGAAAGATAGACATAAACAGCATCCGGCAATTGTATACCGATACACATCCACCACAGCCAGTATTTCAATCCGTTTCTTGCCGCCAGAAATCCGCCCAGCAAACCGCCGATGCTGAGCATTACAATGCCGACCGTACCGTAAACAAACCCGACCTGTCCGGTTGTAAGTGCAAGACCGCCGACCTCCTGCGCATCCAGCAGGAACGGTGATGCAAGTTTAACCAGCTGGGCCTCACCCAAACGATAAAGCAAAAGAAAAGCAATGGCGATACCGATCTGTTCCTTTCTGAAAAAGGATGCGAACGTTTTGAAATATTCACTGAAAAAACCTGCCGCGCTTTCAATTACGCCTCCCCGGTCTGAATCAGGTCTGGGCAGCATAAATTTGTGATAAACGAAGAAAAGAACAAACAGGATCGCAATCGAACTGAAAGTTATTGACCATGCCAGAGGAATATTACCGGCGGTCGCCCGGAAATGCGCATCGGCTGCATATTTCATTCGGTGATCCAGCTGGATCATTCCCAATGCAGGCCGGTTCCAGTTGTTTTCATTAAACACAAAGCGCGCCCCTTCAACAAGAGATATGCTTTTATCTCCGTATTCACGACCCAGGTTCACGACCACTTCATCGCCGGTCGCCGGAGGGTGAGATAATCGAACTGCAAACACTCCGAAATTACCGGCACGATTGGCCGCCGGCATATCACGATGCTCACCGAAATGGTCTTTAAGAAAGCTTTCGAGGGGTAATACCACTTTTTCCTGCCACCAGGACGGTTGCTCTTCAAAACCACTGTTCTTCTGACCTGAATTCATTTTCATTTGCAGGTGACCCAGTTCGCTGTTTCTGGCACGAATCAGCGCAAGAACAGAATCCACTTCGGTTTGGTTCCGGGGTGAAATACTGATTTGCATATTGCCGGGGTCAAGAACAACGCACATATCTCCTTCAAACTCCTGTTGCTCCAGTAAAGTTACCTCCGGTGCGGAAACCTGAAGCGGTTCTTTTACGGCATGCACTTCAAATTCAACCGTCGGCAGGCCGCTGTTGCTTTCAATATAACCGGCAAGAATAATAAGCAGACCCTGTCCGGTGATCATGGCCAGGCGGTAAAAAGTACTGCGAACGCCTACAAACCATGCCTGGGCGTGGGTATTCAACCCGAGCATATAGAATCCGTCGGCGGCGATATCGTGCGTTGCGGAACTGAAGGCCAGCAACCAGAAAAAGGCCAAAGTAAATTTAAAGAAATCAGGCAGAGGAATAGTCAACGCGACGCCACCGAGGCCGGCGCCGACGATCAGCTGTGTAATAACAATCCACCATCGCTTGGTGCGAAAAATATCAACCACCGGGCTCCACAGGGGCTTTATAACCCACGGCAGGTACAACCAGGATGTATAAAGGGCTATATCCGAATTCGAAACACCCATGCGTTTGTACATAATTACGGATACCATCATCACGACGATATAAGGAATACCTTCTGCGTAGTACAGGCTGGGTACCCACCACCAGGCAGATCGTTCTTTTTTCATTAAAACCTCACACAATCTGTAAAAAAGATTTTCACTATCAGATCAGTAAATTTTTTTGAGTTTGCTTCCGGGAAAATAATGATATACAATTTGTTCGGAGGTATATCCTTCAAGCGCCATTCCGAGCGCACCGATCTGGCACAGACCAACCCCATGCCCCCAACCTCCGCCGTGCAGGATGAACCGTTCCGGTTTTTCCGGATTACCGATGGTTTCTATAAAAAAACAACCGCTGTATAAAAAACCTGCGTGCATTGTACGCCGGACTTCGTATTCGCTTTCCACCAACAGTTTCTCCGGATTACCGTTACCGTCAATATATCCGATCTCCAGAGTAGTAATTCGACCGGATGCGCCGCGCTGCAGCGGTTTGCAATAGCGCACGGTTTCCGCCCGTACCCGTTGTTTATCAAGCAGTAAGCGGCGGATTTCTTCCTGAGTTATCGAGAATTGCCAGCGAAAATAGCGGCTCTGTTCGTCTATACTGCCGAGATATTTTTTCAGCTCGTTTTCCGGAACCGTATGCGGGCTGCAAAAGGTTTCCGGAACGAAACCGATCCAGTTACGCAGGTTTACTTCATCACTGAGCTCCGGTGGAGATTTGAAACCGGCAGGAGCATCCGGAATGGCCTGCAGGTAGGGAGGGTCTTCTCCCGCCCAGATAGCGGAGAATCTCTCCATCATTCCGCCGCAGCTTTTAGAATAGCGTGCATCACATATACGGTTGTCGAATATCAAAACTTTCCCGAAAGTATCCTTGGCGCCTTTGATGGAATGTTCGGTAAGATTAGCGCTGCCCTGGTAACGCTGACAACAATCGTCGTTGCAGACATCCATGCCGAGTGAAACGTGTTTCTGTTCCACATTTGCCAGCATCCAGCTGCGGGCAGTGATGGTCTGTGCCTCAATAAGAGCCGGAGGGCAGGCAGACCCCATCTCGGAAGTAGCCACGCACATGAGGTATTCTTCCAGCGGTAGTTCATTTATCAGAACCAACCGCTCCATGTGTGAAAAAATTTCAACGGTTCCCGGCAGCAGAACATCGATGCGTTTTTCCCAGTGGAAGCCACGACCGGCAACCACGCCGTGTACACGCACACCGTATCCCGGTTCAGCCGCTTGCCTTTGCACCGGTTGCAGCCGCCAACGGTAGCTTGAATTGCCGAGACAAATTACCGAGCCGTCTTCGTTAAGTTTAAAACCAATTTTTTCAGGTGGCGATATTTTACCGCCGGAATCATCAAGCATTTCATATTCACCGATCGATGCAGGAATGGTAATATCGATACGGTCGAATTGATCTTGCGGCAATACAATGCCGACGCGCAGCAACGGTTCCGTCTGCGGAATTTCACCGGGCCTGAGCATTTTGGCAACCTCCGATTATTTCTTTTGAGAATTCCAGGTCATCCAGGCGTCAACGGCCGCACCGAGAGCGGGGGCTTCCCTTAGTCTGGAAAGCACGAATCGTTCGCTGCGCAGCCGGCTGCCATGCAGGTAAAAGGATTTGGCGGTTTCGTCGAGGCATTCGGAACCGGCGATGAGATCGGCCAGGTTTTTCAATAAAGGACGGGTGAGGACGGCCTCTCCGGTACGCATTTGCATCAATTCACCCAAGCGCTGACCGATGATAAGACGATCGAAACATTTATCCCGGTAGGCATGTTTAGCGGAAAGATTTTCGCGGGCGGGATTTACAAATTCGAACAGTTTTTGCCAGCCGCAGAACAGCGTGGTTATTCGCTCGTAAAGAAGAAGTGAAAGGTAGTATGCCGCTTCTTTCCAGGTTTCGCCGGCGGCTTCATCTCCACCCAGCGCCATTTCCGCAATTTGCGGTGGATAAATGTTGCGCGAATTGAGAGATTCCACACTTTGCCCCGATTTTTGTGCATAAAGGAATTGCAGTCCCGATGCGGATGCATATCGCTCGAGGGCAAGGTCTTTGTCGTTTTTCATTTCCCACGACTTTGCGATCCAGTCTTTGACATGATCAAAAGGTACCAGCCTGCCCTCAAGTTTAAGTGCATCCGCCGTACCGGTACCTCCACCGAGATAATAGGCGTCATAAACACTTCGAAAACCGCCCTCAGCGGCATACTCCTCTCCGATACCGCAATAATCGGCATCCGAACCGAGGTGGCCGATGGGAGCCAGTAATTCAATTCCGTTCTTTTGCAATGCCTGCTCGATATCCCCGGCGTAGTTCAACATTCTGGGGCCGTTGGCGATGGCGGATATTCCACGTCCGCATTCTGTTTTCAGGCCCGGCATACCAATCCCGACAAGAACAGGGATGGACCTGCCGGCGGCAGTGGCGAGTTCGGTTATAATTTTAGCGCATGCTGCGGTATACGTTGCCCCTTGCTGTGCTTCCCCGGAAGTAATGCGGATATTGTTGTTACGGCGTTGCTCCAGCTGCTCGGTAACCGGTACGGGTTGAAAAGAGGGGTTAAAGCCTTCCATTTCCGAATAGCTGGCTTCGGCACACAGGTCCGTTAACGAAAAATCGCCTGATTCATTTATGTTTGCGACGAATCCACTAGCTTTTGTCGCACCACCGTCAATTCCGATTAATGTAAAGGTTTGGGCCATCGCAATTCGTCTCCGTATTATTTGTTCAGTTGTTTTCTTCGTTCAATTGCCCGCAGGCGCATATAATCTTTGGCCTCATCGTTACGATCGATGGTTGCCTGGTCAATACTGTGATCGGTACCGCCGCTGTGACGGACGACATCATAAATCGGGTCCCACACCCGTCCGATTCGGTATTGTTCACTGATCTTCAGCACCATTTCGTAATCTTCACCGTAGTTTCTTGCGAACGGTTCGTCGTTGATTCCGAAATAGCCGATGTCCTTTATTAACTGAATGGGAATGGAGCGGGGTGCACCGGCACCGTTTATGCGTAACAGATTGTTGCGTCCGTTTTCTTCCGTCCATTCGTCGTGTGTTACAACCGGTATTTCTTCTACCCGTGATATTTTTTCCCCGGCGTCATCCAGTTGCCACACTTCGTAACTTCCGATAACCATGCCGATTTTCGGGTCGGAATCGAATACCGCAAGAATCTTTTCCACCGCATCGGGCTTGAGCCTGTCATCGGAATCGAGTTGAACATAATAGGTTCCGCGCGCGGCCAGGGCACCGAGATTAAGGCATAAGCCGATATTGTTGATATCCAGAACGATAAGCCGTACTTCCGGTTTGGACGCTTCAAATCGCGAACCACCGGGCATGTACTCTTTTACTTTGCCGATGGTCGGATCGTCATTACCGCCGTTGACAACCACAATCACTTCAATATCCTGTACGGATTGACCGAGAACACTTTCGATGGCTGTTCCGATGAACGCCGCACGGTTATTTACGGGAATGATAACCGAAGCTTTGAGGGGGGAACGGTCAGCCGGTCTCGTTTTATAATGTTCTCCCGGTTGCAGGTAGGCATTTATTCTTTTTAAATGTTCACTCAACACCTGTTCGGCTTCCAGCTGACTTTCCTTCGAGGCCAGCAGGTAATCGAATACATTGTGGTCCTTACCCTCGGAAACGAGGCGGTAGAGGCTGCCGGCATACCGATTGGAAATATGAATTACTTCCGCTTTTTCGGACATCTTAAGCCTGAGATCGTAAAGAGTGTTGAATTGCAGCGATTCGTCACAATAATTGCACTGTTCAAGTGAATCCTTTTTGATGAACCATACGGGGCCGAAATCCTGATTGTCGCGAACACGACCTGTGTGGTGTTTCAACAAATGAACTTCCGTTAATTGTCCGTCGGTCATGCGTTCATAATCGGAGTAGAATAACCCTGCGGCGGGATTCCGTCCTGCGGCCAGCAGCCAGGCAGCACAGGCACTTTCACGCAGAAGAATTTCTCCGGCAAGATTATTTACATATAAAATATACCGTCCTGCGGCGGCTTTGAAACCGGCATTCAGCCAGGCGCCACTCGTTTTATAATCACCCTCGATGAATTGCAGCGGACAGGTTTCGGTATTTATTTTCGATATTTCAGAGTGGATTCCCGTATCATCGGACTGATTCAGTATGATAAGTTCAGGGCGTATATCATACTGCTGTAGCAATGAGCGGATCATGTTAAGAAAAGAAGTTTTTGAGTAGGGCAGATCGTTGTTGTAGTGGCAAACGATACTGACCTGTGCATTCGTAGCGGCATCGGCCATTTGGTGCTCCTTTTAATCTAAAATTGTCTATTACTTATATATCAAGTACTTTTCGCGCACCTTCCTGAATGAGTTCAGGTCATCCTGCCAGTCGGTAATGATCTGCTTAACGGGCTTACCGGTTCTCAGGTCGGAGACGATTTGTGCATCACCGATTACCCTGATAAATGAAGATACGCGTCCTTCATCTCCGAAAAGATCGATTTCGGGATAAAGTTGTTGAGCTGTTTCCAGAATATATAGTCCGGTTTCATAGGGTTGAAAGGTATCATAATTAAGAATATGCATCTGCACCCCGTGGCATTGTTTTCCCTTGTATTTCTTGTAATACGGAATAAAATGAACCGGACGGAAATAAACTCCGGGCAATTCCAGCGAATTCAGTTTCGCTGCGAATACTTCGGCGTCTATCCAGGGAGCTCCGATAAATTCGAACGGTGCGGTATAGCCGACCCCCTCGGAAAGGGTGTGCAGCTCACCGAATGTTCCGGTGGCGGCCATCGCAAAAGCGGTTTGCCAGTGCGGTACATGTGGAGAAGTCGGCACCCACACCAGGCCGGTTCGGCCCCAGTTCATGCTGCGCTTCCAGCCGCTCATGGGGATGATTTCCAGTTCGCAGTTTATACCAAATTCGTTGTTGAATAATCGCGCAAGTTCACCGATGGTCATTCCGTGAAGATATGGTATGGGGTACATTCCGACGAAAGAAGCGAACTCCGGTTTTAAAATGTTCCCGGCAACCTGAATGCCTCCCATCGGGTTCGGCCGGTCGAGAATAATAACTTTTTTGCTGTTTTCAGCCGCCGCCTCCATTACCATCGCCATCGAATAGATAAAGGTATATGAACGAACTCCCGCATCCTGAATATCTATCAAAACAACATCGATGTTTTCGAGCATTTCAGCCGTTGGTTTTCTGGTTTTACCGTACAGGCTGTAAACCGGCAAACCGGTTTTCGGATCCGTGTAGGTCTTAACATGCTTTCCGGCGTCCGCCATGCCGCGAATCCCGTGTTCCGGGGCGAAGAATGCAACCAGATTTACCTGAGGATGATTAAACAGGATGTCGGCGGACAATACGAGGTTTTCATCCACACCGCTGGGGTTGGTGAGAAGGGCGACCCGCTTACCGGCAAGATTATTCACCTGTTTGTCGATCAAAACGGTAATTCCGGGCAGGACGGCATGCCCGCTTCCGGCAACAACAAAAACCGATGAAAGCAATAACAGGCCCACCGCGGGCAGACTGAAAAAAAAGACCCTGTACGTATTAAAATATCTGGAATTCATTCCGGAGACTGGTTAATTAACAAACTGAACAAACCTGAGCAAATTAAGCAAACAAGCCAATAAATACAAATGTAAATTTGCGGCGGTCCGGAACTTTTTGTATGTCGTTACTTCTGTATTTTCATTTATTTGCGTGAAGATTATCACCTGTTGCTTATTTGCAATAAGTATAAAGATTGTGTAACTTTAAAGTTTTAAAATGAGGTTTAAAAGCGCATGAGATATCGCATGGATATTGCCTATGACGGCACAGGATACGCCGGCTGGCAGATTCAGCGAAATGCGCACACCATTCAGGGAGAAATAGAAAAAGCCCTGCAGATTATCTTCAAAAAAAGCATACGCGTAACAGGTGCAGGTCGCACGGACGCCGGTGTACATGCTACGGGGCAGGTTGCCCATTTTGATTGTGACGATGATTTGCAGGCTGCGCGTCTGATGCGTTCTTTGAACGGTATTCTGCTGCCGACGATAAGGATTAAAGAAATATTTGAAACCGGTAGTGACTTTCACGCCAGGTTTTCAGCAACTGCGCGGGAATACATTTACAGAATTGCCCGCCGGCCGACGGCGCTGTACCGGCATATTGTATGGCAATACTCTGCGCCGATAAATTTAAAGGCCATGCAAACGGCAGCAAGTCTGTTTACCGGAGAGCGCAATTTTAAAAGCTTCTGCCGGACCATCTCCGAGGTCGAAAATCACACATGCGATGTTGAGTTTCTGGAATTGAATGAGACCGCTGATGAATTACAATTCCGAATTAAAGCCAACCGCTTTCTGCACGGGATGGTCAGGGCGATTATCGGCACACTGATGGATGTCGGTCGGGGCAAGTTAACCAAAGAAAAAATAGAAGATATTTTCAAATCGGGGGACAGGCGGCTGGCGGGAATGGCTGCTCCGGCCCGGGGTTTGACGTTGATTAAAGTTTATTATTCTGACTAAGTAAGGAGAAAGTTGAAATGAAGTTTTTTATAGATACAGCCAATCTGGATCAGATTCGTGAAGCCGCCAGCATCGGGGTGTTGGACGGTGTGACGACAAACCCTACGTTGATCAGCCGTGAAGATGGGGACCCCAATGAAATCCTGCGTAAAATCTGTGAAATCGTTGACGGTCCGATTAGTGCGGAGGTTGTGGCTCTGGATTGGGAGGGCATGGTTCGCGAGGGAAAAGAACTGGCGAAAATTCATGAAAATATCGTTGTGAAGATACCGATCACAAAAGACGGGCTGAAAGCAGTGAAAGCCTTGAGCTCAGAAGGAATCAGCACGAACGTGACGTTGATTTTTACTCCGATTCAGGCTTTACTGGCAGCTCGTGCCGGCGCCTCATTTATAAGCCCTTTTGTAGGCCGGTTGGATGACATTACTTCTACGGGAATGGATTCCATTGCGCAGATCGTACAGATTTTTCAGAATTATGCGATTGAAACGGAGGTTATCGTTGCCAGTATCCGCAATCCGATCCATGTTCTTGAATCGGCTATGATGGGAGCGGATATCGCAACCATTCCGTTCAAAGTGATCGAACAGCTCGTAAAGCATCCCCTCACAGAAAGAGGAATAGAAGCATTTCTCGCCGATTGGGAAAAAGTAAAATCCAAGCGCTGATATAAAACAAATTTTTCCCGTGCACGTAATATCGGACAAATGCATGTGGAACTTTTAAGAGGGAAATTCAATTGCGATCGAATATCAAAAACATTGTTCTGATCCTCGCGGGAGTTACTGCGGGGATTATTTTATATGCGTATTTCGGCCATCCGGCCGGAGAAAACGGTTCGATTAACGATTCCTTATTTGTTGAAAAAGCCTACGCCGGCGCACAACAACTGGATGAAGCCAATGAGGATATTAATCAGTCCCGGCGAAATATTATAACCAGGGCCGTTGAGAAAATTAGCCCCGGGGTTGTGAGTATCAATGTCATGCAGGTAAAGGAATATGTCCGTCGCAGTCCGTTCAGGGACCCGATTCTGCGCCAGTTTTTCCCGGAATTATTCAGGGACAGAACCTATCGCTATGACGTAAAATCCATGGGGTCGGGATTTATTATTTCTTCGGACGGTTATATTTTAACCAATGATCATGTAGTGGAAGATGCCAGGGAAATAAAAGTTACTCTTTTTGGGGGCAAGCATTTTGATGCCGGTATTGTCGGAACGGATAAAACGTCTGATATTGCTTTATTGAAAATCGATGCGGATGAACCGCTTCCTTACCTGGTTCCCGGTAATTCGGATGATGTAATCATCGGTGAATGGGCCATTGCCGTCGGCAATCCTTTCGGGCTTTTTGAGATTAACAACCGTCCTACCGTAACCGTTGGTGTTATCAGCGCGGTTGACAGAGATTTCGGGCCGCTTGGCAATGAGCGGGTTTATCAGGACATGATACAGACCGATGCATCCATCAACCACGGCAACAGCGGCGGACCGCTTTGCAATGCACTGGGAGAGGTGATCGGTATGAATACTTTCATATATACCGGCAGTCAAAATGATGAAGGCTCGGTTGGTATCGGTTTTGCCATTCCGATGAAGCGAATATTACGCATCGTCGATGACCTTAAAAAATACCATAAAGTAGACAGGGATTTCTGGATCGGCATCAAAGTCCAGAATTTAAACTCCGTTATCGCCAGAAAACTGGGATATTCTTCCACCAACGGTGTGCTGGTAACCCATATCGACCGGGGGAGTCCCGCGGACAAAGCCGGTTTGAAATTGGGTGATATCATAATTCGTATGCAGGATTCACCGGTAAATTCCGACCGGGATGTATTTGAAATTATTTATGGGTCGGACTTGAAGGTTGGTGATAATCTCGATTTGGTACTGTGGCGGGATGGAGAAACGGTCAAAACCACTTTATTTCTTGAAAGCATGCAGGGTTAATTATTATGATCGACCGTTATTCGTTGCCGGAGATTTCGAGAATATGGAGTGATGAGAACCGGTTTTCCATCTGGCTTGAAATTGAATTGTACGCCCTTGAGGCATTGGCTGAGCAGGGTATCGTGCCGGAAAAGGCTGTAATTGATCTGCGGGAAAAAGGCCGGTTTGAGGTGAAGCGCATTCTCGAAATTGAAGCTGAAGTTAAACACGATGTTATCGCCTTTCTGACAAATATTGCCGAGCATATGGGCGAGAACAGCCGCTACGTGCACTATGGAATGACCTCTTCCGATGTACTTGATACTGCGCTGGCCGTGCAAATGAAACAGGCGGGAGAGTTGATCAGGGAAAAACTGAATGCCCTGATTGATGTTTTGAAAAAACGAGCCCTGGAAACCAAAGATTTCGTTATGATCGGGCGTTCGCACGGTGTGCACGCCGAACCTACCACTTTCGGATTGAAAATGGCCCTGTGGTACGACGAATGCCGCCGGCAACTGGTTCGTTTGAACGATGCAATTGAAACCATTTCGGTTGGGCAGGTTTCGGGTGCCGTGGGAACGTATGATCATATCGACCCGGCGGTTGAGGCCCATGTTTGCCGGCGCCTCGGCCTGAAACCGGCAAATATTTCAACACAAATATTGCAAAGGGACCGGCACGCCTGCTACATGCAGGTGCTGGCGCTTATCGGGGCAACCCTGGAAAAAATAGCGGTGGAGATCAGACATTTGCAGCGCACGGAGGTGCTCGAGGCCGAGGAATATTTTTCCAGTGGACAAAAAGGCTCTTCGGCAATGCCGCACAAAAAAAACCCGATTGTCTGTGAACGCATCACCGGCATGGCCAGGATACTGCGTGCCAATGCCCATGCCGCGATGGAAAATATAGCCCTGTGGCACGAAAGGGATATTTCTCATTCGTCGGTTGAACGGATCATCGTTCCCGACAGTACGATGGCATTGTATTATATGCTCGTAAAGGCAGTCGATCTGATCGGTAATTTAGTCGTGCATCCGGAAAACATGCAGACAAACCTCGAAAAAACCAAAGGACTGTACTATTCACAGGCCGTATTGCTGGCGCTGACCCGCAAAGGAGTCAGCCGGGAACAGGCCTACCGTATGGTGCAGCGAAATGCCATGAAAGTCTGGGAAAAGAACCTGCCTTTCGCCGAGGTGCTGACCGGTGACGAAGAATTGACGGCACTATTGCCACCGGATGAGATTTCAGCCATTTGTAACCTGAAAAACCGCCTGAGTCGAGTCGATGCAATTTTTAAAAAAACGGGTTTGCTGTAATAAAAATTCAGTAAATTAAATCGTCCGGAACGAAGGGGTGTTATCCTGCGGCAAAGCGGAATATATTAACTACATTTTCATTTAACAGGAGTATTATGATAGCAGCAGACGGGTACAAGGTTATCGGGATAACGACGATTCTGTTTTTAATTTCCCTGGTAATTACGTTTTATTATCCGCAACTGTGGTTAAAAATTATTACAGTGTTGATAGGAATTGTTTTTCTGTTCAATTTTTACTTTTTTCGTGATCCTGAACGCAATATTCCCGTCGGTGAGAATCTGATTCTTTCTCCTGCGGACGGTACGGTGATCGCCATTGAAGAGGTGGAAGAGCCGTATTATTTCAAATCAAAAGTGAAGCGGCTGAGCATATTTCTTTCGGTATTCAATGTTCATGTCAATCGCATGCCGGTTAGCGGCAAAGTGGAATTTTTTAAATACATTCCCGGAGAATTTCTGGTGGCATTTGCCGAAAAAGCTTCGGAAAAAAACGAACAGACGGTTATCGGTGTTCGCAACGAGAAAGGGAAACTGCTGTTCAAGCAGATCGCAGGCATTATTGCGAGGCGAATCGTGTGTCACGCCGCGGAAGGGGACAGTGTTGAGGCCGGAGAACGATTCGGGCTTATTCGTTATGGTTCAAGGGTGGACATGTTCTTTCCGGAAAATGTGGAACTGAAGGTGGGGTTGGAAGATAAGGTGATCGGGGGAGAAACCATTATCGGGGAGTTCAAATAATATGGTAAAAGTTTCCCGCAGCATTGTTCCAAGTTTCTTCACCATCGGGAATATGTTTTGTGGATTTCTCTCCATTATTTACGCATTCGAATCGAACTATACTTTAGCTGCGTGGCTGATATTCGCTTCCGCTTTTCTCGATACAATGGACGGAAAAGTGGCCAGATTCACCAAATCCGCAAGCCAGTTTGGGGTGGAGTACGATTCGCTTGCAGACGTGGTCTCGTTCGGATTTGCACCTTCCGCACTGATGTATGAATTGTATTTTAAATCGATGGGAATGATCGGGGTGATGGTCAGTTTTCTCCCGCTGCTGTTCGGCAGTATTCGCCTGGCGCGTTTTAATGCACAACTGAAAGGATTTGACAAAAGCTATTTCAGCGGATTGCCCATACCGGCCGCGGCGCTTACCCTTGCCAGTTTTGTGATTTTTCAGATTCACTATTTCGGTACACCCCATGCAGAGCCGCGAATAATGCTGGCACTTATTTTTGTTGTTTCCGTTTTAATGGTCAGCACATTGCGATACGAAACCATGCCGAACCTTTCCCTGAAAGGATCAATGCTGGATAAACTGAAGATTTTCTGTCTGCTGGTCGGAGCAATTATGCTGGTTATTTACCCGAGACAGATATTGTTTCCTCTCATGTCGATTTATGTTCTTTCCGGGCTGTTCGGGTGGATTATCAAACTGTTCAAGACAAATGACACTTTACAGGAAAAGAAAATTGAAAGCTAATATCATTATTCGTCTGAAGAAAAATATCCTGGATCCGCAGGGCAAGGCGGTTCACCATGCATTGAGTGACATGCAATTCGGTGACGTAGAGGAAGTGCGGATCGGACGTTTTGTAGAAATGGTGTTCAATCATAATAATCGGGAACAGGCGGAAGAGGAAACCCGAAAGATTTGCGATAAACTGCTGGCCAATCCGATCATGGAAGTGTACGATTACACGATTGAGGATTAATATGAAAACAGCAGTGATAATATTTCCCGGGTCCAATTGTGATCATGATATTTATTATGCTTTCAAAAAGGTCTTGGGTGCACAAACCGATTTTATCTGGCATAAAGAAAGCAATCTCAGCAGTTATGACCTTGTTGTGCTTCCGGGCGGATTTTCGTACGGGGATTACCTGCGCAGCGGAGCAATCGCCCGTTTCTCACCCGTCATGAAAGAGGTGGTGAAACATGCTGAAAAAGGCGGATATGTCGTCGGCATCTGTAACGGTTTTCAGATTCTGACGGAGTCTCATCTGTTGCCCGGTGCCTTGCATAAAAACGTGCATCGCAAATTTGTATGCAGAGATGTATATTTACGGGTTGAAAACAATCGGTCTGTTTTCACCGGTCTTTGCCGTGAAAGGGAAGTGCTCAGTATACCGATTGCCCATGGCGACGGCAATTATTATTGTGATGAAGATACCCTGCGGGAACTGGAAGAAAATGCACAGATTCTGTTCCGGTACAGCAATGAAAAAGGTGAAACAGACCGGCGGTTTAATCCGAATGGGTCTGTTGCCAATATTGCCGGGGTTATTAATAAGTCGGGAAATGTTCTCGGCATGATGCCCCACCCGGAACGTCGCGTGGAATCATTGCTGAAACATGACGATGGATTGAAAATCCTGAAATCGCTCGTTAACGGTATATCAGGAAATTAAATATGCGCAGAAAAAGTCTCGGATTCATTATATTTATAATATTTGTCGGGGCCATGATAGGAAGCGCCCTTGGTGAAGTTATTGCTTTCCTGGTTCCGGCGGGCGTGGTCAAGGATTTCTTTTTGAAATCCGCTACCGCCAGTATCGGACCGGGTACATTGAATATTATCATCCTGACGCTTACGTTGGGATTTTCGATAAAACTGAATATTACAGGCATAATCGGCATTCTGATTGCCGCATATGCTCTACGGTGGATAGATTAAATTGAAAGGTGGTATACTATGTTTGGTATCGGCCCAACCGAATTGATCATCATTATGTTCATTATCCTGCTGATCTTTGGTGCCAAAAAACTGCCTGAACTGGCCCAGGGATTGGGAAAAGGTATTCGTGAATTCAAAAAGGCAACCAGTGAAATACAGGATGAATTCAACGTGAATACCACAGATCAATCAAAACCGAAAGTGCAAAACAACGAATCGGCCGAATCCGGTGAAGAAATGAAGGAAAAAAAGCCTGAATGACTCTTCGTGAATACGTTCGGGAAATTAAAAGGGGTAAGCTTTCGGCCGCGGAATCCCTTCAATCCTTTCAGAAAAAATGTGATGAATATTCACATCTCAACGCTTTCATTACTTTACTGAATGAACGGGCGATGCAACGAGCAGGCTGGATTGACGAAGAGATTTCCAGAGGAGCCGACCCGGGGCCGCTCGCCGGCACCATATTCGCCATTAAGGACAATATCAATATTGCCGGTGTCAGAACATCGTGCGCTTCAAGAATCCTCGAAAACTTTAATTCACCGTTTGATGCCACTGTTATTAGAAAGTTGACGGATGCCGGAGCGGTTTTTATCGGTAAAACCAATATGGACGAATTTGCCATGGGTTCTTCCAATGAAAACTCATATTTCGGCAATGTTAAAAACTCTGTTGATGAATCCAGGGTACCGGGCGGGTCGAGCGGCGGTTCGGCTGTTGCAGTGGCGGCGGGTATGGCACAGGCCGCACTGGGAAGTGATACGGGCGGTTCGATTCGACAACCGGCTGCATTCAGCGGTGTCGTCGGTTTGAAGCCGACGTACGGCCGGGTTTCACGTTTCGGACTGGTCGCTTTTGCCTCTTCACTGGACCAGATCGGCCCACTGACCGGAACCGTGGATGATGCAGCGTTAATCCTGGGGGTAATTTCCGGCCATGATGAAAGGGATTCCACATCGAGTCGTGAACCTGTTCCGGATTTTCATTCGTTCATCAATCGTGATATCAGGGGAATACGCATCGGTGTAAACAGGGCGGTGCTCGAAAAAGGTATCCAGCCAGAGATCGGCGACCGACTGCAAAAACTTACCGATTACCTGCAAGCAAGCGGGGCGGAAATCGTTGAAATTTCACTGGAAAAAACACTTGAATTCGGCATCGCCGCTTACTATATCATCGCAACGGCCGAGGCCAGTTCCAACCTGGCCCGATTTGACGGCGTACGGTACGGTTACCGGGATGATCGGCAGGAAACGCTGGCCGGAATGTACCGGAGTACCCGGCAAAACGGTTTCGGAGAAGAAGTCCGTCGCCGTATCATGCTCGGAACCTATGTGCTCTCCTCGGGATATTACGATGCCTATTATAAAAAAGCCCTGCAGGTAAGGCATTTGATCAAAAAAGAATTCGATGAAGCTTTCGGAAAAGTTGATACGATTCTAACCCCGACTACACCGGCTACGGCATTTGCCATGGGGGAAAAAATCAGTGATCCCCTCGAAATGTACCTTTCCGATATATTTACGGTTTCCGCCAACCTCGCCGGCATCTGCGGAATAAATGTTCCTGTTGGTATGGATGCCTCCGGTCTGCCCATCGGTGTGCAATTCATGGCGAATGCGTTTGAGGAAGGAAAATTGTTTCGGGTAGCGGATTTTGTAGAGAAAAATTTTAAGTGATCAATGACTATTTCAGAAGATAAATATGAAGCGGTGATCGGGCTCGAAGTTCATGCCCAGCTCAGCACCATTACCAAGATATTTTGCGGCTGCAGCGCACGATTCGGCGCGGAACCGAATTCACAGACCTGTCCCGTTTGCCTGGGAATGCCCGGCGTTCTCCCGGTTTTAAATGAAAAGGCGGTGGAATTCGCAATAAAAATGGGTCTTGCCACCAATTGCACCATATCCGAACATAATGTTTTTGCCAGGAAAAATTATTTCTATCCGGATTTGCCCAAAGGCTACCAAATATCTCAATTTGAACATCCCATCTGTAAAAACGGCCGGGTTGAGGTTGAAACAGATGGTGAAAAGCACACTATCCGCATTAATCGCATCCACCTTGAAGAAGATGCCGGAAAGAGTGTGCACGATGAAGATTTTGTAGACGCGGGAAGTTCGCTGGTGGACTTAAATCGTTGCGGTACGCCGTTAATTGAAATCGTCACGGAGCCGGATTTGCGAACGCCGCAACAGGCCCACGCCTATTTGTCTTTAATCCGCCAACTGGTTCGTTACCTCCGGATATGTGATGGAAACATGGAACAGGGCAGCCTGCGCTGCGATGCAAATGTTTCGGTGCGAAGAAAGGGCGAAACGGAACTGGGGACGAAAACAGAGCTTAAAAATATGAATTCTCTGCGCAATGTAGAAAATGCACTGACCTACGAAATCCAGCGTCAGGTTTCACTGCTGGAATCCGGTCGGACGGTTGAACAGGCCACACTTTTGTGGGATCCGTCATCCGGTACTGCACAGATTATGCGGGTGAAAGAAGAGGCTCACGATTATCGCTATTTTCCCGATCCCGATCTCGTTCGTCTGGAGATTGCAGAGGATTATGTACGGCAATTGAAAAAGATGCTACCGGAATTGCCGGCAGTCCGTCGTCAACGGTTTATGGATCAATACGGTTTACCGGAATATGATGCGGAAATTCTCACTTCCTCAAGAGAACTGGCGGATTATTATGAACAAACCGTAAAAATTATCAATGACGCAAAACTGGTGAGCAACTGGGTTCTCGGTGATGTACTGCGGGTATTGAACGATAAGAAAATTGAAATTAAAGAATTTCCCATTTCCGAAATACGATTTGCGGAATTGTTGAAACTGATCCGTGAAGGAAAAATAAGCAGCAGTGCCGCAAAAAAGGTGTTTGATGTTTTGCTGACTTCCGATAAGTCGGCAGATGTAATCGTGAAGGAAATGGGGCTTATTCAGGTTTCGGACGACTCCGCCATAGAATCCATGGTAAAAGAAGTACTGGCTGAGTATCCCGATGAAGTGAACGCATACAAAAACGGAAAAACCGGGTTAATAGGTTTTTTCGTGGGACAGGTAATGCGTAAATCCGCAGGAAAGGCCAATCCTAAAATTGTTAATTCCATTTTGCTGAGATTATTATCCCCCTGAACAAATCATTCTCCGTATTCTTGTTTCAAATATAAACCCGGTGTTTCAGATTGAAATCAAGAACCCGGTAATCTGCGAAACCTCAAAAGTGGTATTGATTGATAATCCCTTAAAAATTAACAGTTTGTACAATACGCATAAGCACATATATTTTTGGCATTCATTTTGTAGTATTAAATCCCTATTAATGTTATCCCACAACAGTTCCTCCCTAAACAACAATACCTGT
Organism: Calditrichota bacterium; assembly: GCA_024277055.1. GTDB lineage: Bacteria > Calditrichota > Calditrichia > JAJRVZ01 > JAJRVZ01 > JAJRVZ01. The sequence goes on along the minus strand of JAJRVZ010000047.1, from coordinate 2,606 downwards.
TGTTTGCTGATCAGCCCCCGGTTTACATACCGGGGGTTTTTGTAGATAGTTTTTTATCTTGCATTACATGGCTTTTTTGTATTATACTTGTTTAATTTTGAAACAAAATGTATGATTCCAAACTGAAACATTTAAAATGATAGTTTTCTTAAGAGTTCTCGGTCCCGTTTCCTATGCTATTTCAGCATATTTTTATTTTAAGTATTTCAAGTCTCAAAATGAAAAGGAATTACGGCCGGCCAGATTAAGTTTCGTCTTCGGGTTAATTTTGCATACGGTTTTTCTGGTAATGCTCAGCGTGGAAAAGGGCCATTTACCGCTGAATGATCCATTTCAGGCAATTACAACATTTATCTGGTTTTTTGCTGTTTTAAACAGGATAGTGATAGTTAAAGAACGGTCCTATGCTCTGGGCGTTTTTCATGCCGGCATTATTTTTATTCTGCATTCAATCGCAATGCTGTTTATTGAAGTTTCCGCACCAACACCGGAAATTTTAAAAAACCTGTATTTTGAAGTACATGTAATTTTCAATCTGCTGGCGTATGCAGCCTTTTCACTTTCATTTTTATCCGGGTTAATGTATGTGCTTCTTTTTCATGAAATAAAAAGCACGCATCTGGGATATTTTTATGAGCGGCTTCCTTCTCTATCATTTCTTGAAAAAAAAATCCATCTGAGCCTGGCGCTTGGATTTGTGTTCAACAGTTTTGGAATTGTGCTTGGAGCGATTACAGGAAAAACGGCCTGGGGCACCTATTGGTCCTGGGACCCCAAATTAATCGCCGTGCTGATTTCCTGGCTCATTTTCGGTCTTGCACTTCTGGGGAAAAAGAAACTGAACTGGCCCGGAAACCGTTTGGCCTATTTTTCTATCATCGGCTACAGCTGGATTATTTTTTCCATGCTGGTAATTAACAATTATTTTTCGAAATTACATTCATTTCATTAAACCATGTATTTATCACATTTTGAAATAGCGGACAGTAATAAAAATCCTGTCGGAGCGGATATACTGGAAAAAATCCAACCGGTAATGGAAGAACATTGTGTCGAAGAATGTCTTGTACTGAACTCAAACGGCAGATATGATATATTTATTTTCGGAACCGAAACGGTTCCTTTTCTCCGGTCAGTCTGTGCGGAAGTTTTCAATCGTTCGGTAACCAACCCGACAGTATTACACCAGCAGGAAGCCGCAAAACGCTTTTTTGAAATCATGATGGGAGTTCATGATCCTGTCGCGGCAGACCCCGCAAAACTTACACAGTACAAGGAAGCGTTTAATCTCTCACTCGATCTCGAACTTTCCGGGCCGGTTCTTACCCAGCTCTACCGCCTGGCGATCGATTTTACGGAACAGGTTCTGCAGAGTGATGAAATGAAAAAATACGGCATAAATGCCGGCGATGCCATAAAGGATATTGCCTGCAAAATAGTTGATGATATCAGCGGACACCAGCTGATTCTGATCGGTCATGATAAAAATACCGTTTTAAGTTTCGCCGGTTATTTTAAATCAATAATACATCAGCCGGCACAATTGCTGAGTTCCAAGTTTTCACAGGCCTATGATATTGCCGTAAAACATAGTCTGATTCCTGTCGAATTGTCACAACTGGAAAACATTCTTTCCAGGCCGGCGCTTATCATAAACACACAAAATGATGATGATGGAATTATTCAGAATATTGTGCAGGTTGCGAAAAATTACAGAGAAAACCTGTACCTTGTTTTCCAGACTGAAAACGTAAAAGCGCAATACGCGTCAGCCAAATTTCCCAATATCTTTTTCCAGTCTGTTGAAAGTATCAACAGTATCATCAAATTGAATTTGTCAAGAAGACGCTCGTACCTGCAAAGCAGATATAAAGATATTGAACAACTGGTCGCCGGATTTTACCATTGGCTGTATTCCGCCGAGCGTTTCAGGTTCAGCGGTATGATTGCCCGGGACAGGGTGATGCAAAAAATATTTGAATTGACCCGCAGAGTTGCCCCGACCGATATCAGCGTTCTGATTACCGGGGAAACGGGTACGGGTAAAGAACTGGTAGCACGGGCGATTCATGAGCATTCACGCCGCGCCGAAGGGCCTTTTATTGCCGTAAATTGCAGCGCCATTCCGGAAACGCTTCTCGAAGGAGAATTGTTCGGTTACGAAAAGGGGGCGTTCACCGGTGCGGCCGTGAAAAAGAAGGGCTTAATCGAACTGGCAAGCGGGGGGACGCTGTTTCTGGACGAAGTCGGCGATATACCCGGCATCATTCAGGTAAAACTGTTGCGGGTATTGCAGGAACGGGAAATAATGCGCCTGGGGAATCCAAATCCCATTTCCGTGAATGTTCGAATCCTGGCGGCCACAAACCGGAAAATGGATGCTCTGATCAAGGAAGGCAAATTTCGACCGGATCTGTTCTATCGATTGAATACCGTACATATTCACTTACCCGCGTTGCGCGAGCGGGCCGGCGATATAGAATACCTGTGCCGTCATTTTATTGAAAAATTCAACAAAATTCACAACCGCTCCATAAACGCAATTTCAGATGAAGTGATGCAGCAACTCTGCAAATATTCTTGGCCGGGAAATATACGGGAACTGG